>QBMO01000179.1 GCA_003242075.1 Alphaproteobacteria bacterium | reverse complement strand
TCCCCCGCGTCAGCCCCTCGGCGATCCGCAGGACGGCGTCGTGAAGTTCTTCAACGGCGCACGCGGCTTCGGCTTCATCACGCCAGACGGCGGCGGCGCGGACGTTTTCGTCCACGTCAGCGCTGTCGAACGTGCAGGCCTCACGCAACTCGAAGAAGGCCAGCGCGTAAACTTCCAGACCCTGCCCGACACCAAGGGCAAAGGTCCGAAGGCCGTGAACCTGAAAATCGCGGATTGATCTTCAGCCAAGCCTGAAAATACGAAGGCCCGCGGAGCGATCCGCGGGCCTTTTGTATTAGATATTCGCACCGCTCACTGCAGCGGCATGAAGATCTCAAGCCGCGCCGGCGTCACGCCGTCCGGGCTGCCGGCCTCGTGCACGATCTCCCACGGCAAGCCGCCTTCGCGGAGCGGGATGCGGTGCGCTTGCAGATAGGCGTTCATCTGCCCGTACGCGGCCTGCACCTGACGGCGCGAGCCCTCGACCAGCACATGCATCGCCTCGCCCGACGGCGTCTGACCGATCTGCACGCCGACCACAGTCAGCGGCGTTGCGCCCTCATGCGGTTGGCGGCTTGATCATAGTGCGTCACCACCCGCACCAACGGGCCGGCCGGGGTCAGCTGATACTGCGTCATGAAATCGCGCACTTGCTGCACGCCGATGCTTTCGGCGCGGTTGATTTCCTCGAGGCTATTGGCCGAGGTTTCGACGACTGAGTAGACGAAGTTCTGCGGCTCGATATTGTCGAACTGCGGGTTCAAGCCTTCGAAGTTCACGTTGGGCAATTGCTCGGTCAGCGTCTTCAGCCGCGCCAAGCCGCTATCGAGTTCCTGCTGGACCATGCCGCGCAGGATCAAATTCATGTAGCGGCACGGCACGTTGATCGCGCCCTCGCCGCACTGCGCCGTCATCGTCCACGCGACCGAGGTGGCGTTTTCGCCGGGGCGCAGTTCGATGCGCGAACTCAGCGTCGCACGCTCGCCCATTTCCAGGATCGACTGCACTTCTTCGTTTTCAGTGGCGCTGACGATCGACATGCGGCCGCGACCGACTTCGCGCACGTTCGACACCCAGCGCATGCTCTGGCCTTCGCCCGGCGCGCCGGAGAACGCGTATTCAGCGTCCGGATCGCGCGCATAATAGGGCGACCATTCCTTAGCTATGCGCAGATCGTTGATCATCGCAAACACCGCCACGCGCGGGCGATCGATGGTCGCCGTGCGCGTCACTTCGAGGTCGTTGGGCAGCAGGAAACGGCCGACGCCGTAAAGCGCGCCCGCAATGAGCGCGACCACCAGCAATAGGCCTAAGAACCACCTCATGCGCCGCCCCTTCCGCATGCTCGGAAACAGATCGAATTACCACCCGGATAGGTTCCGCGCCACGCGCGACCATGCATGCTTGCATCGCAAGCCTCGCTCTCGCGCCTAGCGCGAATGAGCCCGGTTTTATTCACCATGATCGCGTCACCCACCCCGGACGACGCCTCCCCAGCGGAGCGTGGTTACCACAGGGCAATGTCGCAAGTCAGCGGCGTGGTGCAGTGCAACTCAGGGCTTTGAGGCCTTACCGGGCGCCCGCAATTCGTCCCAAACGACGAATTCATAGGCAATGCAGCGCTCCATCATCTCGCGCCAGACCGGTTCGGCGATGGCCTCATATGACAGGCCCTGGCGCTCGCACTCGGCTTTCACCTTGGCCAGCACGTCATTGATCCGCTTTTCGTCGCGGACGACGTTGCGGTCGGTTTTGATGCGGGCGGCGGCGTCCATATAGCCCTGCCGGCGGGCGATCAGCGCCACCAGCATGCGGTCGATCTCATCGACCCCCTGGCGGACATCGGTCATGTCGCGGCAGGCCTCCGGGTCGGGAGCAGCGAAGGTTTTGACGGCTTTCAGGGCCGGGGCGCGCGCGTCATCCATGGGGAAACTTTGGCGTCGGCGCCCTTTTTCGTCCAGGGGGCGCGGGGCCGCAGGGCAACCTGGGATCGACGCCGCGCGGTCCCCATCTCTATGCGCTATCGTGACACCCGCATGACCGGCGCCGACAAACCCCTCACGCCTCCGCTGGAGCACCTGCCCGCGGAAGATGCGCCGACGCCGACGCTGAAAGGCATCGAGGCGATCCGCGACGCGTGGAAGCGGCTGCCGTCGAAGCCAGGCGTCTATCGGATGATCGGGGCCGATGGCGAGGTGCTCTATGTCGGCAAGGCCAAGAGCCTGAAGAACCGCGTCGGCCAGTACGCGCAAGGGCGCGGCCACACCAACGCAATCTACCGCATGATCCACCAGACGACGGCGCTGGAAGTGATCGTCACCGCGACCGAGACCGAAGCGCTGCTGCTCGAAACCAACATGATCAAGCGGCTCAGGCCGCGCTACAACGTGCTGATGCGGGACGACAAGAGTTTCCCGTTCATCGCCATCCGCACCGATCATCCCTACGCCGCCTTGCAGAAGCACCGCGGCGCCAAGAGTTTCAAAGGCAAGTTCTACGGACCTTTCGCCAGCGCCGGCGCCGTCAACCGCACGCTCAACACGTTGCAAAAAGCGTTCCTGCTGCGCTCGTGTTCGGACTCGACGTTTAGCGGACGCACGCGGCCGTGCATGCTTTACCAGATCAAGCGCTGCTCGGCGCCGTGCGTGAATCTGGTGAACGAAACGGAGTATGCGGCGCTCGTCAAAGACAGCGTCGATTTCCTCGAAGGCCGCTCGGTGCAGCTGCAGGATCGCCTCGCCGCCGAGATGCGGGAAGCGTCCGACAAGCTCGAATTCGAACACGCCGCGCGCTTGCGTAACCGCATCCGGGCGCTGGCCAGCGTGCGCGCCTCGCAGGGCATCAATCCCAGCACGTTCGATGAAGCCGACGTGTTCGCGCTGCATTGCGAAGGCGGCCAAAGCTGCATCCAGGTGTTCTTCTTCCGCGCCGGCCAAAACTGGGGCAACCGCGCCTACTTCCCGCGCCACGGCGCCGAAGAACAACCGCACGACATCCTGTCGGCGTTCCTGGCTCAATTCTACGACGATCGCGAACCGCCGAAGCTGATCCTCTGCAATATCGAGCCATCCGATCGCGCGCTGCTCGAAGAAGCGCTCTGCGTACGGGCCGAATGCAAAGTCGAAATCCGCACACCGGAGCGCGGCGAGAAGAAAGACATTGTCGACGCCGTTTTGCTAAACGCGCGCGAAGCGCTCGGCCGGCGCATGGCGGAAACCGGCAGCGTCGCGAAATTGCTGGATGGTGTGGCGGAGGTGTTCGGGCTGTCGCAACGGCCAGAGCGCATCGAGGTCTACGACAACTCCCACATCCAAGGCGCAAGCGCGCTCGGCGCCATGATCGTCGCCGGGCCCGAGGGCTTCGTGAAGAACCAGTACCGCAAGTTCAACATGAAGCGCGAAGAGTTCAACGGCGACGACTTCGCCATGA
>QBMO01000178.1 GCA_003242075.1 Alphaproteobacteria bacterium | reverse complement strand
GTTCGATGCGCTTGTCTCGTTTGCCTTCTCGGTGGGCGGCGAAGCACTTGGCTTTGCTCGAACGCTTCGCCGCCCACCGAGAAGGCAAACGAGACAAGCGCATCGAACTGAGATTGAGTGAGCGTTTGGGTTACGCGCGCATTCACCAGACGTTCGGTCGGCGCGACATCGATGGTGAGCAGTGCAGCGGCTTCGGCGTGATCGAGCGGCGCGCCCGGCTCACCAACGCGCACGTGACTAAAGCCGACAACCCAATTGCCGTCCGGCAATTGTGCGGGTTCGGCGCGGAAGCCCTCGTGGCGCTGGATGAGCGCGAGGCCTTCGGCTGAAACTGAGTACGTCATGGGCGGGCCTTTCAGGGCTTTGCTCAAAACGCCGTCCCGATTTGAAGCTTCGGAGCCGGCAGTCTTCCCCTTTCAGGCAAGCCCGGCGCCAACCGCCCTCTCCAAAGGTGAATTTTCGTTAGCGACGTGCGTTGTTTGCTGATGCAGCGTTGACAGATTGGCTTACAGGTGTAATCGTGAGGGTATTACAGGTGTAATCATGCGCATCAGTGCTGCGGAAAGTCTGATCATGGAGGCGCTCTGGCGGAAAAGCCCGATGAGCGCCGAAGATATCGTCGCAGAAGTGGGCCCAGAGCAGAACTGGGCCGACAAAACCGTGCGGACGCTGATTAACCGGCTGTTGACCAAAGGCGCGATCTCCGCGACCCGCGACGGACGGCGCTATCTCTATTCAGCAGCGGTCGAACGCGCCGATTACGTGTCGAGCGAGAGCAAGGGTCTGGTCGACCGACTGTTCGACGGAAAGCTCGCACCGCTCGTCTCCCATTTCGCCGAAACCAATCAACTGTCGGCCTCCGACATCGCCGAACTGAAACGCCTGGTGGCGGAGCTCGACGATGGTGACTGAATTCTTCTACGCCCTCGATCCGGTGCAAGCCGCATTAGCGGCGGCGCTCGCGATCACGGTCGCGCATTTCATGATGGCGGAGGTCGAAGATGCCGACTGAGCTGATCGACGTTCTGCTTCGCGTGAATTTAGCGCTAGCCGCCGGCGTACTGCTGGTGCTGGCGCTGCGCGTACCCGTGCGGCGCTATTGCGGGGCGCGCGTCGCGTATGCGCTCTGGTTGCTGCCGCTGGCGGCGATGGCGATGTGCTTTGTGCCGGGGCGTATCGAGCATGTGATGATTGAAGCGCCGATGCCGGGCGCCGCGCATCCAGGGATCATCGAGGCGCCCGCGGCACAGCATCCGTATCTGCTCTGGGCTTGGTGTGTTGGCGTGGTGCTGAGCCTCGCCATTCTGGCGCTCAGGCAAGCGCGGTTCACCTCAGCGCTCGGCAGGCTGAGCCTGCGCGGCGATCTTGGCGTACGGGTGCGCACAGCTGAATCGGCGACGCATGGGCCGGCTGTGCTCGGCGTGCTGCGGCCGATCATCGTCACGCCATCCGATTTCGACAGCCGCTTCGACGCCGAAGAACGCCGCATCGTGCTGGCGCACGAGAATGCGCACTTGGCGCAAGGCGATCCCTTGATCAATGCGGCGGTCGTGCTGTTGCAATGTGTGAACTGGTTCAACCCGTTCGTGCATCTCGGCGCGCGCGCTTTGCGGCTCGACCAGGAACTCGCCTGCGACGCGGCCGTGCTGGCGCAAAGCGACGGCATGCGCCGCCGCTACGCCGAAGCCATGCTGAAGACCCACATCGCGGCGGCCGCGCCCCTCGGATGCGCTTGGCCGCCGTCCAACCTCAATGCTTTGAAGGAGCGCATCTCCATGTTGAAACTTGCCCTGCCCACACGCACGCAACGCCTCGTCGGCGCCTCCGTCATCGCGCTCGCCGCCGCCGGCGCCGCAGCCGCCTCCTGGGCCGCGCAGCCGGCGCAAGTGGTGACGACGTTTGCGCCGGTGATGGCTGCGGCGCACGCGGCCGAAGCTTCGGCTGCGGCGTCGGCCGATGATCTGCTGGCCGGGTTCGACGAAGATGGCGACGGACGCGTGCGTATCGTGCGAGACGGCGTGCTGGTCGAAGAACGCGATCTCACCCCGGAAGAACGCGAAGAATTGCGCGAGAGCCTAGCCGAAGCGCGCGAAGCGATGGCTGAAGCGCGGGTAGCGATGGACGAAGCGCGGTTGGAACGCTTGGACGCTTTGCGTGGCCTCGAAGGCCTGCGCGATCTGGAGCATCTGCACGCGCTTGAAGGCTTGGCCGCGCTGGAAGCTCTGCGCGACATCGACGTCGAGGTCGACCAAGAAGAAATCCGCCGCGCCGCACGCGAAGCGCGGCTTGAGGCCCGGCACGCGGCGCGGCTCTCAGCCGAAGAACGTCGCGAGATCGAGCAAAGCGCGCGCGAAGCAATGCGCGAGGCGGAGCTTGAGCTTGCGATGGCGCGGCGCGAAGAGCGCATCGAGGCGCGCGAGGCGATCCGCGAAGCGCGTATGGAGGTGACGGAGGAACTCCGCCAAGCGCGGGCGCGCGGCGATCAAATCGAGATCGACGCGCTCGAAATCGCCGAACGCACCTTGCGTCAGATCGATGAAGCCGCGGCGGACGAGCGCTAACGGAGCAGAATAAGCGTCGCCAGGCCGAGGAAGGCCAGGAAGCCGACGACATCCGTCACGAAGGTGACGAACACTGAAGACGAGACCGCCGGGTCGGCGCCGAAGCGTCGGAGGGTCAGAGGGACGAGAATGCCTGCGAGCCCGGCGCAGGCGAAGGTGATCAGCACGGCGAGTGCGATCGAGAACGCCAGCATCACGCTATTGAACCAAAACGCGACGACGCCGGCCAACACGACAGCGAAGATCAGCCCGTTGGAGACCGCCGTCATGCCTTCGCGCAGCACATATCGTGGCGCGTTGCTCTCATTGAGATCGCGCGAGGCGATGGCGCGCACGGCCACGGCCAGCGCTTGCGTGCCGGCATTGCCGCCCATCGAGGCAACGATCGGCATCAGCACGGCGAGTGCGACGAGTTCAGTGATCGAGTCCTGAAAGGCGCTGATCACCGCCGACGCCACCACCGCGGTGCCCAGATTGACCAACAGCCACGGCGCCCGGGCGCGTACGGATTTGAACACGCTATCGGTCTGCGCCGCTTCGCTGACGCCGGCGAGCTTAAGCAAGTCTTCTTCGCTCTCTTCGCTGATGACATCGACGATGTCGTCGATCGTCACCATGCCGGTGAGCCGGCCGGCGTCATCCACCACCGGCGCCGAGGCCATGTGATATTTCTGGAAGGTTTGCGCCACCTCTTCCTGGTCCATCTCCGGGCGGATCAGGATCAGCGGGGCGCGCATGATGTCCTTGAGCGGCGTGTCACGGCCGGAGCGCAGCAAGCTTGAGACGCGCACCGCCCCGATCGGACGCATGGCGGCATCGACGATGTAGATTTCAAAGAACTCGTCCGGCAGTTCGGCGGAATCGGCGCGCATGCGGGC
>QBMO01000177.1 GCA_003242075.1 Alphaproteobacteria bacterium | reverse complement strand
AATCGAGGGCGTCCCAAGGCCGAAAGCCGGCGTATCGATTTGGCGCGTCTAGAGAAAATGCCTACGCCTACGAAGAACCGCGTCAGGACCGACAGTCCCTGCAAACTGACCCCGTGGGGTATCAAGACGACTTCAACCTCTACGCTTACGTTCGAAATGATCCTCTGAACCTGAGCGATCCTTGGGGCATGCAGGCATGCGCCAACCAGCCGGATTGCATCGAGGCGACGAACTACGATCCAAACAAGGCGGGAACACAAACCGTAACTCAGAGCACTAACATCGACACAGCGGCAGTTGCGGAACTGCCGAACTACGAGAGCACGGGCAACACTGAGAACGGCGTAAGATTCGACGAAAACTCCACGACGGGAACCGTCACCACAACCCAAGTCCCGACCACATCAGTGGTCAACGGCAACGTCATCGAGACGACGATGAGCGGAATTGGAGGAGCCGACGCAATCGGACACAGCCATCCGACTCCGGCCCCCAACGGTTCTGGCGGAAGTGACCCAAGCCCTGGTCCTGGGGACGACGCCGCCGTGTTGGCCGGCAAGCCGAATAACATTGTTCACGATGGCAATATCGTCGTTGTCGAGAGGGTGAACGGCCAGTTCAGAGTTCGGGTTCTAAACGACAACAACCTCACGCAGGCAGATCGAAATAGAATCCAGCGGGACGCGAATACGTTCCAGCGGAGGCAGCAATGAGAAGCGTATTTTTCTTGGCTATCGGGCTATTTCTGGCTCTAGCTGCGTCCTGCGCTGTGGCGGGCGATGTTGGGCGTAATGATGCTCAATGCTTAAGCGTCGATGATGCGCTGGCTCAAGTTGGGGCTTTGAACGGCACTCCGGTAGCGATCTGCGGATGGCTCCGTTACGAGTCCGAGGACAAGAACCTCTACGCCACGGCGACGGATCGCTGGGAAGATTCGGACGATCATTGTTTGTCGGTCGGGCGGTCGGAGGGCTTCACAACCGACCTTGCCTCGCTCAGCGGGAGACGCGTCCGAGTAACTGGCGTTGCAACGTCGTCATTTTGCCCCGCTGACACGATCTGCATGGCATCGTGTTCAAGTACCGGAATCTTCGCACAATCGATCGATCCGCTCTAAAAAACAACAGCAGGGTGTAGTGCCCACCTGCTCCAGGTCGGACAGAGCCGCGCTGTCACTCGCCCCCTAGCAACTAAGGACGACGGCCGCCGCGATGCGCTTTGCCTGCGTTGCTGCGCACGCCATAGTGGCCATCATGACCGCCGCTCTCGCCCGCGCAAGCACGTCAGAGCCGCGCCGCGCGCGCAGGCCGAAAAGTGCTTATAGGGCGATTTTTTTGAAAACCGGCCGGGCAGGGCGGCGCCATCGCGCTTACGCCGCTGACGCGTATAGAGAAAATCGCTGCATCCACGAAAAACCGCGTCAGGACCGACAGTCCCTGCAAACTGACCCCGTCGGATACGAAGATGATCTGAACCTCTACATGTACGTCAGCAATGACCCGCTGAACCTCACCGACCCCACTGGGAGACAAACGGCGGGCATCGTACAGATGATCAATCGTATCAACGAAGCGCTCACGCCAGCGTCACAGCGAGGCGCTCCACCGGCCACTCCCCTGACCCCTGTGCCCACGCCAGACTTGGCGCTGCCAGCAGGTACGATTCAGGGGGGCGTCACTGGGCAGGTCACGGTCCCAGGCGGATTTCAGGTGCAAGGATCGTTGGGAATCGCTGTGAGCAGCGCGCCTGACGCAGGCATCGTTGCCACCGGCGCGGCCGGACCGACTTCCGATGTCAATGGCAGCGTCTCCTTTGGAGGTGAGGTCATCACCTCTAATGCGCCTTCCGTGATGAATCTGGCGGGACCAGGCTCTGCTGTGAGCTACACGGGCGGGAATGGCGTCGAGGGAATAACCGGTACTGGGGGGCGAAGCGACGACGGGACAGTCACGACCGGAGGCGCCGCGATTTCGATTGGTGTCAGCCGGGAGCCGTCAGCCGGGGCTGCCCGAACTGAGACGGTTGTCGTGCCGATCACGCCCATCGACGACGAAAGGCGGCGGCAGTGATGAGAGGAATCGTCCTCGGCGTGCTTGTTGCAGCTCTGATGGCATTGATGTGGCTGGTGCTACCGAACATTTATGAGGGCGCAGCGAACGCGCCGAATGAAGCAACTGGCGAAGTATGGGCGCTGAACAATCACGGCAGAATTGTCTACGTCACTCAGCTTGAGAAACTCATCCAATCTGTCCTCACGCCTGCATTGTTCATCGTGACGCTGGTCGTCGGCGCTCTTGCCTTTGTGCGCCGAAAGCAACGCGAGGACAGAAGCGAGAACTAGCTTCCAAAACGCTCGAAACGATTAGTTCGCGCGGAGGGGTAGCTCATCATTCAGAGGATATGGCCGGATAGCGTTACGGAGATAGGGAACCGCCACGCCGTTGGCAAAGATGGCCAAGTTGCGTGCTTCGATGCGTCCGCTCACAACAAGACCGCCGTATGACGTGCAACCTTGGGCGTTTCCCCGCATGAGTTCGAGCCCCATCAGCTCCTGAGGGTGCGGTTCGATTTGGGCTCGAAAGGTCGGATCGTCCAAAACTGCGTTTAGAAACCCCCGCAGCTGACGCTCCATCTCGTTATCCAGTGGCTCATCTGCCGTGATGTGCGCTGAGAAGGAATTCGAGAAGTAGAAGCGGGTGCCTTCAAACCCGCCGCCTGGGCGCGAGCACCAGAGACTGGTTTCTGGGTTGAATGTGCTGACGTAGCTCGTGACGGATTTTATGTACCTGAACCCGCCGCGCCTGCGCTGGATTTCTAGCCGTTGAAAGAGGTCGTCGTAGTTCGCAAACATTGGCAGCTGCCGGACAAACTCGGCCATAGGCTCGGCGACAAACTGAGCGATGTCGCTCGCGCCTACCTCCCGAATCCGCGCTTCGCGGCCGGAGACGGAATCCACGAAGATCATGGACTCGCAGAGACCATCTTCCTCGTAGACGATGCAGCCGGCCGTCCCAGCGAACGCCTGGCGCAGCTGCGTTGGATCAAGATTGGTGAACTCGGTGCCATCTCCGGAGTCGGAGGATGACGCGCATCCGCTCATCGCGAGCACAGTGGCAAAGACAACAGATCGCATAAGGTCACCCTTCAGCATCGGCGGCGCCGACGCGAGGCACGGGCGCAGGAGTATCATATCCGAAACGGGAGAGTAGGTATCTCCGAGCGGTCTGCGGAACGCCCGGCGCCGTGCGCTTTGCCCGCGTCGCGGCGCACGCCATAGTGGCGCTCATGACGGTCGCTCTCGCCCTCCGAAGCGCTTCAGAGCAGCGCCGCGCGCGCAGTCCGAAAAGTGCTTATAGGGCGATTTTTTTGAAAACCGGCCGGGCAGGGCGGCGGCATCGCGCTTACGCCGCTGACGCGTATAGAGAAAATGCCTACGCCTACGAAAAACCGCGTCAGGACCGACAGTCCCTGCAAACTGATCCCGTGGGGTATGAGGACGATCTGAACCTTTACTCTTATGTCGGCAGCGATCC
>QBMO01000176.1 GCA_003242075.1 Alphaproteobacteria bacterium | reverse complement strand
CGATATTGAACTCGGAGCGGAAATTGGAGCGACAGGATTTGTGGGTAATTGAAAGCTTCGGCGTGGGAATACAGGGCGACGATCACCCCGATGATTGATGCGTTCACCAAGGGAAACGATGAGCCATTCAACGCAGGCATCCAGACCGAACCAGCGCTTCGCGCGCACTCTGGACCTATCGATCCACCCCAACCAGGCCAAGCGCCTTCCCCCGTTCGCCGTAGACGAGGCCGAGGCTGAGTGACTGGAGCCGGCGGACCGGATTGATCCAATCCTGTCGTCGGTAATGCAGCGCGCTATTCGGCGCGAGATCGCCGATTCACGACACCGCGCGCACCGCATTCCAATTGAACAAAAACCCGCGCTGCTCGGCCCATGTCTGCCCCTCGACATGATCGCCCACCAGGCACGCGGCTGTGTGATATGGGCCGACGCCATCAGTGGTGCGGAAGCTCACGCAGGTGCGGCCGCGATCGGCCCTCCAGCGACCGCCGATGATCTCGCTTTCGTAGAACGAACCAGTCACCGTGCCATCCGCCGCAAGATTGAGCACCATCGGCTTGGTGTACGGCGAGTTGGGATCAGTGGAGAGGTCGACCGTCCAAGCGCCCTCCAACGTCGCCGCACCGCTCGGTGCTGAAGCGCGCACTTCAGCTTGAGTGGCGCAAGAGCCAAGCCCCAGAATCAACACACACGCCAACATTGCCCGCATCGTACCCTCCGGTTCCCAGGATTACGCGGCAGCGTCCAGGGTAGATCACGCAACTTCGCGTCCGAGTGGACGGGCACACCCAAACGCGCCGGCCCAAGCGGAGCGCCGATCCGACGCAATGTCGCCGACACCGGTCTGTAACGCACCGACGAAGCGACGCCCAACCAAACGTTCCGAACGGCCTGGTGCTTATCCCGACTTGGCCAAGACGCTGGCGACCTTGGTAGCCAAGCGCCCCATACTGAATGGCTTCATCAGAAAGTTCTGGTCCAGATCGAGGAGGCCATTGTTGGCGGAGGCGTTCCGCGCGAACCCAGAGGCAAATAGCACCTTCAATTCGGGATGCTCGCTAACGGCAAGGTTGGCGAGATCGACACCATTCATTTTCGGCATCACCACGTCTGTGAACAAAAGGTCGATACCCGGGTGCGCGCGCAGCTTGTCGAGCGCCTCACTTGGACCTGCAGCGTGGATGACCGTGTAGCCAAGTTCACGCAACGTGGCGACGGTGATTTGGCGCACGCGCTCTTCGTCATCCACTACCAAGATGACATTCGTGGAATCCCCGCGGACTGGTTCATCCTCCTTCGTCTCACTGATGGCGCGCGCGTCTTCCCCCACGACGCGGGGGAGATAGAGCTTCACCACGGTCCCATGTCCCGGTTCGGAATAGATTTGGATGTGCCCGCCGGATTGCTTCACAAAACCGAAGGCCTGCGCGAGCCCAAGGCCCGTACCTTCGCCGACAGGCTTCGTCGTAAAGAATGGTTCGAACACCTTCGCCAGCACTTCTGGGGCCATGCCGGGTCCAGTGTCTGACATAGCAATCAATGTGTATTGACCACTCAGAACGTCCACGTGTTTGCTGGCATAGGCGTCGTCCAAGTGGGAATTCGCGGTTTCAATCGTTATCTTGCCACCGCCGGCCCCCATCGCGTCGCGTGCGTTCAGGGCCAGGTTCAGGATGGTGTTTTCAAGCTCGCTAACGTCGGCCCTGACGCTCCAAAGCCCAGCCGCCAACACTGTCTCGATTTCGACATCGGCGCCTAGGGTTTGATGCAACAGCGTGGACATGCCCGCGACCAATTTATTTGGGTTCAACGTCTCGGGGTTCTGAGGAAGTTGTCGTGAGAACGTGAGCAAGCGAGCAGTCAGCGCCGCAGCGCGGCGTGCGGCGTCCGTGGCGGCTTCGGCCAACGCCCCGACATCATGGTCACCACGGGCGAGGCGGCGCTGGATAAGATTGAGCCCACCGATCACAACGGCAAGCATATTGTTGAAATCGTGTGCG
This sequence comes from Alphaproteobacteria bacterium, assembly GCA_003242075.1. Taxonomy (GTDB): domain Bacteria; phylum Pseudomonadota; class Alphaproteobacteria; order Caulobacterales; family Aquidulcibacteraceae; genus Vitreimonas. The sequence continues at coordinate 1,546 of QBMO01000176.1, read as the reverse complement.
ATGCCGCCGGTGAGTTGCCCGATCGTCTCCATCTTTTGCATCTGGACAATTTGCGACTCAATTTCGCGGCGGGAGGTGATCTCAGATTGCAGCTCACTGTTCTTGAGCGCCAGCGCGTCTCGCGACGCGATCAATTCACGACGACCAGCTCGCTGCGCGAAGAGGATTAAGGCGCCGAGCGACACAATCACAAAGGCGAGTCCGAGGACTGCCATGCGCAACCGTATCGTAGCGCGCTTCATTTGGAGAGTTCTTTGGTCGAGCAAGCGCGTTTCTTCTAATCTGATCGTGGCTATGATGGCGCGAATGCGATCCATCGATTCCTTCCCGTCGTTTGTCCGCAACGCTCGAGCGGCTTGGACGGCGCCATGCGCCCGCATCAATGATATTGAAGCTTCCATTATGGACAGCTTGTCCGATATCTCCGAATTCAGTGTGGCGAGGTTCTCAGTTTGACGAGCATTGTCCGCCAGCAAACGCGCGAGCACTTGCCGCTCCACGGCGATCTGCGGACGGGCGGCGCGGTAGGGCGCTAGATACTCTTCGTCAGCAGTGAGTAGGAATCCGCGCTGTCCTGTTTCCGCATCCTGAATGCTCAACATCAAAGTCGCGATGTGTCGCTCCACTGTTAGAGTCTGCCGCACCAATTCTGTTTGCTGATCATGTTCGTTCGCAAACCAGGCGACGATCGCGACGATGCCGAGCAGCAAGCATATCGCGGCAAACGACAGTGGCGGCAGAAGCCCGGGCTTCAGCTTGGAGACTGCCGAAGGCAACGCCCATTTGAACGCGCGAGCATAATCCATGTCGGATTCCTTTGGAGGCCGCTCGTCGCGCCAGCAGACACCTGCTGAGTGGCGCTGGTGGTAGCGGCCTGTAAGAGCAGAGTTATCATATCGACAGTTCAGTAGCGACAATCAAACTCCGGGTCCGAGGCGCTGTCGGAGGGGCGGGTAAGAAGACAAATGCAGATCGCCCTGGGAACTTTCGCGCCACAGGCGATGAGACAAAGCGCAGGTGGCACGGGATCAATCTCTAGAGCGCCGTTCGTTGCGTGCTCAAGAAACCGGGTCGAATGCCAACGGCAGGAACGGGCCAAGGGACTAACCCGCTCGCGCGGGACGCAGATTCTGCAAGCACTTGCGCCAGTGTCATCGCCTTCTGTCTCCCGGGCTGCGCCCGGATGGGCCGGGTCGAGCCCAGACGGGAGACCCAGCCATGGCCGACGCGCCTCAGATTCATCCCCTGCGCCAGCGCATGATCGAAGACATGACGCTGCGGGGCATCAACAGCGCCTCGCAGAAGACCTACCTCCGTGCGGTCCGCGCGTGCTGCACCCATCTGCGGCGCAACCCCGCTGAGCTGACAGCCGAAGACGCACGCTCCTTCCTGCTGCATCTGCAGCGGCAAGCCCTCAGCATCAGCTCGATCAATAGTCACGCCTCCGGGCTACGCTTCTTCTTGCGGGTCACGCTCGGCGCCAGCGCCGACATCGATCGTGTGCCTATCCTCAAGGAGCGTCGCGCGCTTCCAGCCATCCTCACGC
>QBMO01000175.1:1496-3670 GCA_003242075.1 Alphaproteobacteria bacterium | reverse complement strand
CTCGTGGGGCTTAGCTAGCCCGCACGCGCACCGGCAGCGGCACGTTGCACAGATTGATCCGGCCCACTGGCTCCAAAAACCAGCTCTCGCGCCGAAAGCGGCGTGAGTCGATCACGGCGCGGAACGTCGCGCTTTCGGTGCGCAACGCTTCGAGATTGACGCGCTCGCTCGCCGGCACATCCGACGCCATGCGCACGCGCGGGATCGGCGTGCGCTGCGCTTCGTCCTCGTAGAAGCCGAGCGGCCCCGTTCCGCGCGGCATCACCGATAGCAATTCCATACCCTGCAACACGCGGCCAACCGTTGCGATGTTGCGATCCAAGTGACGCGGCGCGTGTCCGATGACGACGTAGAGTTCGCCACCACTGCCGCTTTCCGCCGTGTCGCCACGACCGGCGCCGACCATGGCCGGACAATGCGCCATCCAGGCGTCGCGCCCATCGCTGGCCATCGGGAAGCCGTCAACGAAGCCGACTTCGCGTGCGTAGGAATCGGGATCGGGCAAGCGCGTGACATTCAATCCGCGACGCGGGCGCGAAAATTCTGGCGTCAACGTCGCGGTTGCCGAACCCATCGGGCCCGGATCGTCCTCGTCGCGGCCCCATTGGACGACATAGTTTTCCTGGCTGCGCACGATGTTGGCGCCGTTGAACCAGCCGGCGCGCACCAGTTCGCGGATGTTGCGCGTGTGCTCGGGCGTGAACGTTGCCGAGAGTTCAATGATCACGCGCCCGGCGGGCAGATCCATATAGACGGTGTGGTCAGGATCGATGGTGCGCCAATCGGAGGCCGGCGATTGTTCCAAGATTTCGGCCAGCGAGGGTGCGGCCTGCGCCTGCGCGTCCGCCTCAGGTGCGGCGGTGCTCGCACACGCCGCCAACGCCAAAGCCGCCAACAGAGCCCCAATCCGCATCGCGTCCTCCCCGATTTCGCCGGCGATCTGGGGGCAGAACGGCGTTCAGCGCAAGCGGCTGGTCTCTTTGGCCCGGTTCGGCGTATCAGGACGCATGAGTGAAGACCTGACCGCCCTCGATACCGCCAAGCCCTTCAAGAAGGGCGGCATCAACCAGATGCTCATCGATCTCGGGCCGGTCGTGGTCTACGTCGTCGCCTTCAACATCCTCCAGCGGATCGAGGCGACGAAGGATAACGCCGTCTATATAGCGACCGGCATCTTCATGGTCGCGACGCTGATCGCGCTCGCTTATTGCTGGTTCAAACACAACCGGATCCCGCCAGTGCTGATTGTGACCGGCGTGCTCGTCACCGCCTTCGGCGGCCTCACGCTCGCCTTCCGCAATCCAGACTTCATCCAGATCAAGCCGACCGTCACATACGTGTTTTACGTTGTGGCTATCGTGGGCTCGCTGCTGTTCGGGCACAACGTGTGGAAGCTGCTCTTCAGGCACGCGTTCGAATTGCCCGATCGCATCTGGAATATTCTCGCGTGGCGCTGGGCCGGCTTCTTTGCGTTTCAGGCGGTGTTGAATGAGATCATCCGCAACACGCAGACGTTCGAGTTCTGGCTCAACTCGCGCCCATTCGTCGTCTTTCCACTTGTCGTTGTGTTCGCCGTCATCAACACGCCGCTGGTGCTCAAGCACGCCAAGGATGACGATGCGCCTGCACCTGAGGCGCCGGTCGCCTGATTTTGCTGATTTCCGGCTGAATTTCGCCTTTGTGGCGAATGACGCTCGTTGTCATGATTGATCGCGCTCGCTGCGGCGTTAATGTCCCGCCTGTTTTTGGGGCGGCAGCATCATGGCTCGGTCGATGACGGACCATCCTGAGTCCGAGCCGTACAGGCTCGCGACCTCAGCGAGCCACTTGCTGCACCGCGCCGAACAGCTCGCGTCCGAGCGCTTCACACAACTCGTCAACGGCGCGGTGACATTGCGCCAGTTCGCGGTGCTCGCCGCCGTCCACGAAAACTCCGGCCTCAGCCAAAGCGACCTTGTGCGCGCCACCGGGATCGATCGCTCCACCCTCGCCGACATGATGAAGGGACTGGAGAACCGCGGCCTGGTCGTGCGCACGCCATCGACGGCGGACGGGCGCGCCTATTCCGTGCGATTAACGCAATCAGGCGCGGCCATCCTCGCTGCCGCCACCCAACACGCACGCGCCGCCGACGCCGCCATTCTCGACCTCTTGCCGCGCACGAAGCGCAAGGC
>QBMO01000175.1:0-1486 GCA_003242075.1 Alphaproteobacteria bacterium | reverse complement strand
GGTGGAGACGCTCACCAAACTCTCGAAACTCGCCGCCGAAGCGGCGGAAAAGGCCGAGCGTGCGGCCAAGCGCCAAGCCAAGCGGCAAGCACGGCAAACGCGTCAGAAGGCAAAAGCCGAAACGGCGAAGGCCGAGGCCAAAGGCGGGAACCGCAAACCGCGCCGCTAGCGCTGGGCCAAAGCTGGCCGGATGGTTTGCTCGATCACTTCAGCGGTGAGCGGCCCGCGATGCACGGCGCGGATGGTTCCGTCCGGCCCAATCACGAACGTCTCCGGCACGCCGACAATGCCAAGCTCGATCCCGAAGCGTCCGTCCGGGTCCTGCCCCACGAGCGTGAACGGATCGCCGAGATCAGTCAGGAACGCCGTCGTCGCTTCCGGGCGATCCTTGTAGGCAACGCCGAGAATATCCACGCCGCTCGCTTGCAGCGCCATCAACTGCGGGTGCTCGGCGCGGCACGGCGTGCACCAGGACGCGAACATGTTGACGACATAAGCGCGGCCAGCGAACGCGTCGCTCGTCACCAGCGTTTCGCCATCGAGCGGCGCAAGCGCGTAAGTCGGCGCCGCGCGGCCGATGCGGCCGGCGGAGAACGTCTCGCGCTCCGTTTCGCGCGTCAGCATGAAGGCCGCCAGCGCGACCAGGATCACCAAGGCGACAACGGGAACGAAGGCGAGCCAGCGGTTCATGCGCGCTCATCCTTCTTCGGCTCAAGCGCCCGCGCGCGTTTGGCCCAGTGCATCGCGCGCAACGCCACCACGACCGTCACCACAAGCAGAGCGCCAATCGTCACCGCGTACGCCGGCCACACATAGTCCCAGCCGCCCTCGATCATGCGCCCGCTCCACGCAGCTCGGCTGCTTCGACACGGCGGCGAAAGATCGCCGCGCGCATGTTGTAAAGCGTAAGCGCGCCGAACAACGCCAGATACCCGCCAGCCATCGTCAGCAACGGCCCCATCATGCTCGGATCAATTGCCGAACCGCCCGAGCGCATAATGCTCGCAGGCTGGTGTAACGTGCTCCACCAATCGACGGAGAATTTAATGATCGGCAGATTGATCAGACCGACGAGGCAGAGAATTGCCGCCAAACGTGCGGCCTTCTCTTCGTCCTCGACCGCGCTCCAGAGTGCGAGATAGCCCAGATAAATTATAAACAGCGCCAGCATCGAAGTGAGGCGTCCGTCCCACTCCCACCACGTGCCCCAGGTCGGCGCGCCCCAGAGCGAGCCAGTGACAAGGCAAACGCCAGCGAACACCGCGCCCACTGGCGCTGCTGCACGCGCGGCGATGTCGGCAAGCACATGGCGCCAAACGAGGCCGACGAAACTCGCTCCGCCCATAAACGCGTACACGCCCATCGCCCACCACGCCGCCGGCACGTGCACGTACATGATCCGCACCGTCTCGCCCTGCTGGTAATCCGCCGGCGAGTAGAAGAGCGCCCATGGCAGCCCGACGGCGAACAGCCCAAGCGCCAACAC
>QBMO01000174.1 GCA_003242075.1 Alphaproteobacteria bacterium | reverse complement strand
CCTATGGATTTCAGGCCTTCGCCCGCCTTCCATCGATCCCACAATTCCGCGCTCTGCGCTGCGGACAGACGACGATATCTTCTCTTCACCGGCTTCGCTCCACGACCTCGATCCAAGGTATGCGTTGCGTCGATCAGTTGAACTCACAGCCGGAAGCGGACGTTCGCATATTGCGCGTGCATGTGCTCAGCCGCATGCGTCCGCGCTAAGTCTCGGACTCTTTCGACATCGTGTGCCAACCAATTTCCCCGCACTGCGGGCATTTCGCTCTTACACGCGGTGCACCTGCGGCTTTCCACCTCAAACCGCCCATGTCCCAGACGGACCTAGAGTGGCCGCACGAGGCGCATTGCACTTGCCACGCACGAGATTCCGCCTCCGCCGCCCGAGCCCAAGTTCGGGGCATCAAGCGCAAGCAAATGTCCTGTATCCAACTCATGATCCACCGCCGAATTGCCGCCAAACTATGCGGGGTAAGCGAGCGGCGTAAAGGCGCCACCGCGGGTTCACCCGCCGAGGCTGCTTGCGCGCGCGTTTAGTTCGGCGTGGCGGTGTCAGCGGGGGCCGCTTCTTCCAAACCGGTCGAGCCTTCTTCGAGCGGCGTGGTCGCGGCATCGAACTCAGCGGCTGTGCCAGGTTCAACATAGGGGCCGTAAGCGGGGGCCATGGCCAACGGGCCGAGCATCATCACGGCGATCAGGGCGACGGCTGTCAGGTCAAGAGTGCGCATGGTTGAAATCCTTCATTCGAACTGCGCTGCAAACGCGATGCGCGCCGAAAAGTTCGCGCCTTTGTGTTCCCGCACACAGCGCCTGTGACACTCGCGGCGGTGGAGGGCGGGCCTGATGCGCGCTATGTTCCGTTCATGAGCTTGAAGCGCGATATCGGACGGGCACGTTACGCCGCCGCGCAAGGCGCGCGCGTCGCCTGGTACATGAGCCAGTATCTGCTGGCGCGGCGCATTTCTGGGCCGTTCAATCGCCCTGGTGAACCGCGCTTCGAGCCGCAAGCGGCGGAGGGCGACACCCAACAGATCCGTAATGCCTTCCTCGAACTCTTCGCCAAGGACCGCGCCAATATCGAAGCCGGGCTCTATCCCGCGCCGGATGACATTCGCGTCACTCGGGCCATCGAAGCGCTACGCGGCTCGGTGAATTTCTTCCGCGATCTGCCGAACGTCGATCAGCGCCGGCTCGAGCGCGACGGCACCGAGGTGCGCGAACAAGCCAAAGGCGAGGGGCGCTACCCGACCTATTATTTGCAGAACTTCCATTATCAGAGCGGCGGCTGGCTCTCGGAAGAAAGCGCCAAGCTCTACGATACGCAGGTCGAGATATTGTTCGGCGGCGCCGCCGACGCCATGCGCCGCATCGCGCTGGGCTCACTCGCCCGCACCCTGCGCGGCACCGACCAGCGCACCGTGAAGCTGCTGGACATCGCCAGCGGCAATGGCCGCTTTTTGCATCAAGTGCTGAGCGCGTATCCGCGCTTGCCGGCAACCGGGCTCGATTTGTCGCCGGCCTATTGTGAAGAAGCGCGCAAGCGGCTCGCGTCGTGGCGGCAGGTGGAGATCGTCAACGGCGCGATTGAGCAAGCGCCGTTCGAGGATGGCGCCTTCGACGCCGCGACGTGCGTTTATCTCTTCCACGAACTGCCGCCGCGCATCCGCCGCGACGCCGCGCGTGAGATGGCGCGTGTCATCAAGCCCGGCGGCGTCTTGGTGTTGGCGGATTCAATTCAAACCGGCGACGCCGCCGATCTCGACCGCATGCTGGAATACTTCCCGGTCGGCTTTCACGAGCCGTATTTCAGCTCTTATCTGAAAGAGGATTTCGCAGCACTGTTTGGCGAACACGGCTTCGAGGTGGAGGAAACCGAGCTGGCCTTCCTTACCAAGGTGACGCGTTTTCGTAAGCGCTAGCGGCTTCGTCGTTGAACGCGTCTTGCGCGGCGGCGGCCGCGGCTTCCGCGTCTTCGACGTAAGTCGCCTGTTCGTAGAGCGCCTCGATATCGCGGGCGATATCGTCATAAGAGCGGGTATAGGGATCGCGGATGGGTGCGTCGGCGCTGCTGCCGGCCAGAGTTTCGTCCGTCTCTTCGACGAAGCGTGACCCGGTTTCCGGCACGTAGCTCGTCGGCGTCACTCGTGTAGGCGCGACCGGGGCCCAGCCCCGATCGACCACCTGATCGAACGCCGCATTCGGCGCCGGCGTGCTTCGTTCGGTCTGCGGCGCTATGGGGGCGAAACCGCCCGTGATGAGAAGATAGACGGCGCCGAAGCCAGCAAGCCCGATCGCGGCAAAAACGCCAGCGGCGACGTGGCGTTCGTGGATCGGGGTCTGGTCGAACATGGCGAAATCTCCAGCGCGACAACGGAACAAACGTCGCTCTGTTCCATGCCCGGCGCAGCAATCTGGAACTTAAACCGGATAACCACGTTAGCTGCTGGCAATGGCAGATACTTTAATGGTCGAAGATGATGCGTTGGCGGCGCTGCGCGCGCGCGCCTACGAACTGGCGGATACTGGACACCACGAAAACTGGGACTCGATCGCCGCTCAAATGATGGATGAGGGCTCGATCCCGGTGCTTGTGCGCCGCGTCGGGCACGACGCGTTCTTCAAGATCATGCTCGGCAACCGCATCAACGCGGCCCTCGAGCGCCGTTAGGCTTCGGCCTTTACGCGTGGATCGGGAATCGCGCGCACTTCGGGTTCAGCCTTGATCGGCTCGGCTGCTTCAGCATCCACCAAATCGGGAACTTCGGACAAAGGCTGTGGCGAAGCGCGCAGCGCTGTCGGCGTGAACGCCGCGACGCGCTCCTCAGGGATCACCGTGTCCGCTTCCGGAAAGTCCAGCACAGCTGTTTGAATGATCTCCGCGCCGCCGCCAGTCGTGGCTGCGATCAGGTCGACACGCGGCGCCTGCGCCGTCGCCGCTCGGGCCGAGCCGATCAGCTCCGGCCCGCCAGTCACAAGCATATCGACGCTGGCGATTCCAAACGCAAAGATCAGCGCAAAGACGCTGCTGGCATGCAGTCGCTCGCGCCATTTGGGGCTGAGCAGTGCGCGCTCCACGAGAGAGAGGGTGCGGTCGAGCGCAACTTTGGCGCCGGCAAACGCCGAACCTGCCGCACGCGCCAACCAGCCGCTCGCCCGCTGCGCCGCAGCGTTCACACGTGCAAGCTGCGGGCTCAACCGCGCTGCAACCGGCGCGCCCCGAACTGAAACTGATTGTGCAAGAGCAGTGAGACGTCCGCGCATGGTGCGCTTCCCCGCGAGCGATATCGAGATGCTTAATTTACGCTCCGGACGCGAGCGGCGCCAGCAAAACATCGCCGCCCGCGTCCGAAATTTTTGCAACACCTACGGCGTCGCCGGCCCCGCTGGCGCTGTCGGCAGCGTGTAATCCACCATGGCGCCAGGCCCGAGCGGCAGGTCGAGGAACACCCACGCGAAGGTGAGCCCAAGGCCGGCCAACATTAGCCAGAACGAGTAGGGCAACATCGCCGCCGTCAGGCTGCCGAGGCCGAAATCGGTCCGCCAGCGCTGGGCGAAGGTGAGCACCAGCGGGAAGTAGACCATGAGCGGCGTGACGATGTTGGTGACGCTGTCGCCGACGCGGTAAGCGGCGGTGGACATCTCCGGGCTGACGTTCAGCAGCATCAGCATTGGCACAACGACCGGCGCGAGCAGCGCCCACTTCGCGCTGGCCGAGCCGATGAACAGATTGATGCCTGCGGCGAACAATACGATCAGCACGAGCAAGGCTGGAAGCGGCAAGCCCGATTGCTCGATGGCGCCCGCGCCTTGCACGGCGAAGATTAGGCCGAGGTTCGACCAGTTGAACA
>QBMO01000173.1 GCA_003242075.1 Alphaproteobacteria bacterium | reverse complement strand
GTTCACAGCAACCGGGTCGGAGCCGACGAACTGCACCGTAATGTCCGAGCCCTGCGAGCCGCCTTGATCCTGCACGAACGAGGCGCGGTAGTCCGGATAGTCCGACATCACCGGGCGCAATAATTGCTGGATCGCGTAGGCCGAAATATCGCGCTCGTCGCGCGGCACGAGCGAAACGAACATGTCGGCGCTCGACGCGGAGCCTGCGGCGCCATTCATCGCCGTGAACACGCCATCCACTTCCGGTCGCTCGCGAATGCTGAGCGCCATGCGTTGCAGTACACGGTCTGACTCGAGCACTGGCGTGCCGGGTGGAATTTCGACGCGCGCCTGAATGACGCCGTTGTCGAAGCGCGGAATGACGACGGCGGCGATGGCGCCAGAGAAGAGCAGCCCAACCGGAATGATAAATACGAGCAAGCCGCCGAGAATGGTCTTCCACGGATTGCGGATCGACCAGCTCAGCGTGTCGCGATAGGCGAGGGTGAGCGTGCCGGGCTTGGCTTCTTCGCCATGGCCTTTGTCGCTCAGGAAGAACGCCGCCATCATCGGCGTGATTAAGCGCGCGACGACGAGCGAGAAGAACGCCGCGAAGGCGACGGTTAGCCCGAACTCCTTGAAGAAGACGCCCATTCCGCCTTCCATGAAACTCACGGGGACGAACACGGCAATGATGGCGCCGGTCGTTGCGACGACGGCGAGGCCGATTTCATCGGCGGCTTCGAGCGCTGCGGGGTAGGCGGCTTTGCCCATCCGCATGTGCCTGACTATGTTTTCGATCTCGACGATGGCGTCATCGACTAAGACGCCGGTAACCAGCGCCAGCGCGATCAAGGTCACCATGTTGAGCGTAAAGCCCAGCACTTCGATCGCCGCGAAGGTGGGGAAGATCGAGAGTGGAATGGCGGCAGCAGCGATCAAGGTGGCGCGCCAATCGCGCAGGATCAGGAACACGACCAAGCACGCCAGCAGCGCGCCCTCGATCAGGGCGTGGATCGAGCTTTCGTGCATGCCGCGGATGAATTCCACGGTGGAAAAGATTTCGCGGACTTCGATCTCAGGGCGCGCCGCTTCGATTTCCGCCAGGCGCTCGTCCATCAGGTCGAACACCTGCACTTCGCTGGCGCCGCGCGAGCGCAGTACGGCGAAGCCGACAACTGGCTGGCCATTGTAACGCGAGATCGCGTTCATATCGCTCGAGGCATCAGTGACGGTGCCGAGGTCGGCGAGACGAACGATGCGGCCCTCCGAGCCGGTAATGCGCAGGTTCTCGAGTTGTGCCAGCGTCTCGGCGCCGCCGAGCGCGCGGATAGATTGCGCCTGGCCGCTGATCTGCGCTTGGCCGCCGGGCAAATCGACATTGAGCGCGCGCAACTGGTTGTTCACCGCGTCGGCCGAGACGCCGAACGCCAACATGCGCGCCGGATCGAGCTCGATGCGGATTTCGCGGTCAACGCCGCCCGTGCGCGTTACGCCCGCGACGCCTGGGACCGCGAGCAATTCACGCTGCAGCTCGTTGTCGATGAACCAGGAAACATCCTGGGGCGACATGCCTTGGCCTTCGACCGCGTAATAGCCGATCGGCTGGCTCGCCGCGTCGATGCGCGTGATCACCGGCTCGCTGACGTCGGCCGGCAATTCGGAGCGAATGCGGTTGATGGCGTCGCGCGCGTCTTCGACGGCGCGACCAAGATCGCCGCCGCTTTCCATCTCAACCACGGTGGTCGAAATGCCGGGCGAAATAGTGGAATTGATCCGGTCGACGCCTTCAACGGATGTCAGCGCGCTTTCGATGCGCTGCGTGATCTGCGTTTCCATTTCCGCCGGCGCCGCGCCGCCTTGCGCGACGGTGACGGTGAAGCCGCCGAAATCGACGTTCGGCAATTGGTTGATCGGCAGCCGCCCGTAGGCGGTCCAGCCGGCGAACACGAGCGCAAGGATCAGCAGGATCGGCGGGATCGGGTTGCGGATCGCGCCGGCGGAAATATTCCAGGCCATGTCTTAGCCTTCCCGGCCGCGAAGCTCGCCGCCGCTGTGTTCGGCCTCGGGCGCAGCTGGCGCTTGCGGCGCCAGCACGCGCACTTCGTCGCCGTCCTGCAGGAAGGCCGCGCCGGAGCCGACGATGCGTTGGTTGAGATCGAGGCCAGAGGTGATCTCGACCTGATCGCCGCTGCGTGCGCCGAGCGCGATGTTCACACGCCGCACATGGCTCGTGTCATCGACCACCAGCACATAGGCTTGGCCGTCATCGTATAGGATCGAGCTTTGTGGCACGGCGATCACCTCGCGCGGCGCCAGCTGCGCTTGCCCGCGCAGATACATGCCGGCGCGTACGCGGCTGCCAGAGGGGAGAGCGAACAAGGCTTCGCCCGTGCGCGTGCGGCTATCAATCGAAGCCGGCCCACGGCGCAGGCGACCTTCGACCGTGCTGCCGTCGATCAAGGTGAACGTCGCGGTTTGGCCGACTTCGAGCGATAGCGCATCCGCTTCCGCCACTTGCGCGGCGACTTCCAGATCATTGCCTGCGGCGATGCGGAAGAGCACTTGGCCATCCACCGAGCGACCGACTTCGGCCGTGCGGTCGATGACGAGTCCAGCAGCCGGCGCGCGCACATAGCCGCCGCCCAGGCGCGCGTTCACTTCCTGCAATTGCGCGCGCGCTGCTGCGAGGCGCGCATCAGCGGCTGTCGCGGCAGCGCGACGCTGTTCAATCGCTTCGGTCGAAAGCGCGCCAGAGTCGCGGATCGATTCAGCGCGCTCATATTCGCCCCGCGCTCGGATCGCGGCGGATTCCGCTTCCGCGACGCTGGCTTCAGCGGCGCGCGTTTGCGCTTGCGCCAAGTTCGTATCGAGCCGCGCCATCGGTTGGCCGACGCGCACGGTGTCGCCTTCATCCACCAAGAGCTGCAGAATGCGCACGCCTGACGCTGGCGCGGCGACCTGAATATCGCGCACCGGGCGCGCTTCGCCATCGAGCGAAATGGTTGGATTGAATGTCTGCGTCGTCGTGGTGATGACGGACACCGTTTGCGCCGTTGGCGTTTCGGTGCGCACCGCGCCGTCGCCGCCCAATCGGCTCAGCACAGACATGACGATGATCGCCGCGACAATGCCGAGGCCGAGCAGGATCAGAACGCGCCGGCGCCGGCCCGCTTCGTCTTGGCCTTCATTGGCTTTGTCCCACGCGCCTTGGCCAGCGTCGCGCGCGCCTTGTATGGCGCGTCCGCCAGCATCGGCGGCGCGCTTAAAGAACCCTCCGGCGCGATTGAAGAGTTCGGGACGCTCGGGCTTATTCATGGGGAGGGCTCAGATAACGTTGTGCGAGTTCACGGAAATCGGCGAGCGCGGCGTCGGGGTCGCTTTCGCGCAAGAACGCGCGCCTCAGACCTATGCCTTCGATTGCCGCAAACAAGACGTTGGCGGCCTGTTTAGGATCAAGTTTGCGATCAACGTCGCCGCGCGCTTGGCCGGTTTTGATTGCTTCGATGCAATAGGCCGTGCTGCGCGCATTAATCTTGTGCAACGCGTCCGCAATGGCGTCGTCACGAATGCTTTCAGCGAAGATGTCCGCGATCAGCGCGCCATCGCCGTCGGCGAACTTCTGAAAGAAGTCGCGCGCGACCAGTGAGAGCGCATCGACTGCCGATCCCTTACGCGCGGCGTCGAGGAACATCACGTCCGTCTCGGCGTGTTTGTCTTCGGCTATGGCGCCAATGATCTCGGCCTTTGACGCGAAATAGCGGTAGAGCGCGCCGGCGCTCATGCTCGCTTCGGCGCAAATCTCCTGCATCGTCGCCTGGTGGAACCCGCGGCGGCGAAAGCATGCGATCGCAGCGTCCAGGATCTGCCGGCGCGCTCTACCGCTA
>QBMO01000172.1:1310-3899 GCA_003242075.1 Alphaproteobacteria bacterium | reverse complement strand
CGGCGGGCTGGGTTTGGACGTTTTGCTGCGCCAAGGCGGACGTGGTGGCCAGGATGGCCAAGGCAGCGACGGCGCTGAGAATACGGGCTTGCATTGTTCTTTCCTCCGGTTGACCCTCTAGAGCAGCACTCCAGAGTGATACTCTAGAGTAATACTCTAGCGCAAGCGGAATGAATGTGACTCAGGTAACAGTCCGGCCCGAATGACCGCCCAGCCCTCCACCCTCGGCGCGCGCGAGCGCATCCTCGCGGCGGCCATCGCACTGTTCATGAGCAATGACGTGGAGAGCGTGCCGGTCGCTGAAATTTGCCGCGCCGCGGGCGTCTCCAATGGCAGCTTCTTCCACCACTTCCCGAGCAAGGACGGCCTCGCTCTCGAGATCACGCTGGCGCTGCGGCGCGAGTATTGGGATTTCGTGCTGGCCGCGATGGAGCCCAGCGCCAACGCAATGGAGGGCGTCGCCGGCGCCATCCGCGCGGCGTTCGCGTATCAACGCAAATTTCCCGAGCGCTATCGCCTGAGCCGCAGCGACGACGCGCCATGGATGCGCGGACAAGACGACCGCATCCGTGACGACAACGCCCCTTATCGCAACCGCGCCGCACGCTGGATCGCGGCGCGCGCCGGCGATGGCGAATTGCCCTTGCTCCTGCCGGAGATCTACGGCGCGCTTCTGTTTGGCATGCCGCATTGGGTCGCGCGCAACGCCAATGCCGGCGCGACGCCCACCGATTTCGATGCCGCCGAAGATCAGCTCGTGCTGACGATTCAGAAGGCGCTCGCCCCCGAGAGCGGGCGATAATCGGCGCCTGGGGATAAACAAAAAATCGAAATGTCGGCTTTCGGCGCTGGCTTTCGTCCTCCGGTCAGCGCCGCTTATGGCCAGCCTGAAAGGACCACACCATGCGCTACATGTTTCTCGTCTCCGGCGCCGAGAGCGGCGCTATTCCGCCGCAGCGCATGATCGACGAAATCGAAAAGCTGACTGAGCAAGAGATGGCCGCCGGCCGCATGCTCGCGCGCGGCGGCTTGCTGCCGACGGCGATGGGCAGCGCGCGCATTGAATCGCGCGGCGGCAAGCTCAAGCTGACCGACGGCCCCTTCGCCGAGACGAAGGAAGTGCTCGGCGGCTTCTCCATCTTCGAGTTCGCGACGCGCGAGGAAGCGATCGCCGCCGCCGAAAGCTTCATGGACCTGCACTCGCGCTATTGGCCCGAGTGGGAAGGCGTTTGCGAAATGCGGCCCATGTTTGGCTTCGAAGCCAACGCCGCCGCGCCGCCGGCGGGCTAGGTCGCCTCGTACTGCGCCACGAGCGCATCGAGGTGGCGGCGTTCGGGCGCGAGCTGGGTGACGTACTTGACGCCCATCCAGCACGCGCTCAGCGCCAGCGCGCCGCCGAGCACGAGCGCCGCCGATTGCATTTCGTGCGGCGCCATTTTGCCCGTGCCGACCAACTGGTTCAGCAACACGAACAGAAGCGGCGCAAACACCACCATGCTGCCGCCGATAATGACGATCCGCAGCCGCGCCGCAGCGTTATCCGCCCGCAAAGCGCGGAAGGTTTCCAGCAGCGAGCCGATCGGGGCGGCGTTCGGCGCCGCGCGCTGTGCGATCAGGATCAAAGCCGCGAACGGGATCAGAGCGAACGGGACGAGCCCCCACTCGCGGCTCAAATCGATGACGTCCGCCTGGCCGGTGACGATGTCCACGCCCATCAGCGCCAGCGGAATGGTGAGCATCACGCCCGCGAACGCCAGCAGGCGCCGCAAGTGCATGCGCCGGTTGGCGAGCGTCGTTTGCGCCTCGGCGATGACGTAGGCGCTCGCGGCGGCGCTCGGATTGTTGGCGTTCGAGGTCCAGGCGTTGCGCAGGGCTTCATAATCCATCGTCATTCTCCATCATTTGCGTGATCTTCTTGCGCGTACGCGTCAGCCGCGCGCCGACATTGGTTTCGCTGAGGCCGTGAATGGCGGCGATCTCGGCGTAGGATTGCCCTTCGAGCGACAGCAGCATGAGCGAGCGATCCACCGGGTCCAGCTTGCGGATCGCTGCGTATAGCCGCTCGATCTGCGGGTCCTCGCCGATGGCCTCATCCACGCGCAGCCGCTCATATTCGCTTTGCCGGTGACGCCGACGCGCCTCGCTGCGCCGCCAGGTGAGCGCGCGATTGTGCGCGACGCGGAAGATGAAGGTGGTGGGCGCGCTGTCGCCACGAAACGACGGCGCGGCGCGCCAGAGCGCCAGCAGCAATTCCTGCAGCAAATCGTGCTGATCGGCCCCAAGCGCAAAGGCGCGCGCGATGCGGTGCAGCACGCCCACATGCTCGCTCACCCACGCCTGGAACCGCTCATCGCCCACATTCCGCTCCGTTTCTCAGCGTATTTGACGCGCGCGGACCCCCAATCCTTACACGCACCTTGAGAGAAAGCGCGGACGGGCTAGGTTTCTTGGATGAGCAGAGCATTCGTTAAGGAAGATGATGACGCGCCAGAGGAGCTGCCCGAGCGGCAGATTTCCTCCGCGCCCAATCTTGTCACCGCCGAGGGCCTTGCGGCCATCGAGGCTGAAGTCGCGCGCCTCACGCAAGCG
>QBMO01000172.1:0-1300 GCA_003242075.1 Alphaproteobacteria bacterium | reverse complement strand
GATCGCGATTTGCGCTATTGGAGCGCCCGCCTCGGCAGCGCCCACGTGCAGCTGCCGCCGCCGGACAATGACATCGTGCGCTTCGGCGCCACCGTCATCATCGACCGCGACGACGGCCGGCGCCAAACCTTCCGCATTGTCGGCGAAGACGAGGCCGATCCTGAACACGGCACGCTCTCCCATATCTCGCCTTTGGCGCAGGCTCTGTTGGGCAAGAGCGAGGGCGAAACCGTGCGGGTCGCCGGCGGCGATGCCGAAATCGCTGAAATCCGCTAAAGCCAACGTCCAATTTTGTTGAAGATCGAACGTCTGGACAGGGCGGTCTGGATCGTCCTTGGGCTGCGGCGTCGATACGGGCGCGGCCTAAAGCGGAGATCTATCGATGAAATACATGTTCCTGATTTCCTCGGTCCCAGCGCCGCCACCGCCGAAGCTGATGGAGGAAATCATGAAGCTCGGCATCGAACGCACCCAGGACGGCACGCTGGTCGTGCAGGGCGGGCTCATGCCGCCGGCCATGGGCGGGGCCAAGGTGAAAGTCTCGCGCGGCAAACTCCAGGTGTTCGACGGCCCGTTCGCCGAGAGCAAAGAAGTAATCGGCGGCTACGCCATCTTCGAATGCGCGACCAGGGAAGACGCGCTGAAGCACGCCGTCGAGTTCATGGAATTGCATCGCCAGCACTGGCCTGACTGGGAAGGCGAATGCGAAATGCGCCAGATCATGGGCTGAGCCTAGCGGCTGACTTCCTTCAGTGCGGCGCGGATGAGTTCGGGCGCAGGCGCGTCCGCGTCGAACTGTTTGGCCGCACTCGCCACTGCGCGGGCGGCGCTTGATTGATCGATGCCCAAATTGACCAGCGCCGATACCGCTTCCGCCCGTGCGCCGCTCACCGGCGCGCCATTGGCTTTTGCGCCGGCAGAGCTGACGGAGATAAACCCCTTCGGCCCCTGCTTGGCCGCGAGTTCCGTCGCAAGCCGCGCCGCGAGCTTTGGGCCTACGCCGTTGGCGCGTGCGAAGGCGGCTTTGTCTTGCAGCGCAATCGCATCGACGAGCGCTTCCGGCGGCATCGTGTCGAGAATACCGAGCGCCACTTTCGCGCCGACGCCGGGGATGGTTTGCAGATGCCCGAACCAGGCGCGCTCTTCTTCGCCGGTGAACGCGAAGAGACGGATCGCATCCTCGCGCACGTGCGTCTCGATGAAGAGCTTCACCGTCGCGCCCATGTTGAGCCGCGACAAAGTCCGCGCCCCGGCCTGCACGAGGTAGCCCACGCCGCCGACCTCGATCAGCGCCGTCTCC
>QBMO01000171.1:450-4010 GCA_003242075.1 Alphaproteobacteria bacterium | reverse complement strand
GCGCTGCGCCGCACGTTTACCATGGCGGCAAAGCCGCTGAAGCGCATCGAGTATCTGATCAAGCCGCGCTGGTCGCGGCTGACGCGCTTTCCGGTGACGATCCTGGTCGGCCTTCAAACGCTGCTGATGGCGTTGATTCTCATTCTGCCGATCCCGTTTGCGAACTGGCCGCCGGGCATGACAGTGGCGATGACCGCGCTCGCTTTGCTGCAACGCGACGGCATTCTCATGCTGCTGACGATCCCGGCGGCGGCCGCGTCCGTGGGCTCGGTTTACTTTGGCACGCGTCTAGGGCTCGCCATCATCAACAACATCGTTGAGTGGGTGCAGGGTTTATTTCCCGCGCTGCAGTGACGGCGCGTATGCCCAGGCGACAGCGCCGAGGCAGATAAGCAGCAGCACAGAATATTCCATGCCGTTGCGCCCGGCGCCAACGACGAACCAACCATCGGGATAATGCACCAGCACCGCGCCAAGCGCGACGATGCCCATGTGCCCAAGACAGGCCAGCGTCACGAAGCGACGCGCGAGGATGAAGAGCGGCGCGATCAGTTCGTAGATCGTCACCGCGGCGGCCCAATAGAAGCCTTGCGGAAAGCCCATCGAACTCAGCCAATCGCCAAAGCCGGTGACGTACGGATCCCAATGGCTGGCGCGGAAAGCGCCGTGGATGAAGATCAAAATGGCCGTACCGATGCGCACGACGGAGAGCGCTACTTCGGTTCGGTTCGCGTGTGCGCGCGGCCCTAGCATTAGCAAGAGCGGCGGATGAGCCAGCCGAGCTGTTCGCCCGAGCGATCAACCGCTGGCTCGGCGGTTTGGCAGTTTCCTGCACGCGGCTGCGTGGCGCCGCGCTGGAATTCCGGATCGCCCTCGCCTGGCCGGCGATCGAGATCAGACACCGGCTCATACACCGACACGCCAGAGCCCGAAGCGTCGGCGATGCACTCGCGGCGCAAGCCGTTCGACTCGCGCACGCGCACCATCACTTGGCCTTCGTCGATCGAGGACGCGAACGTCACCCGCGCCGGGCGCGATCCGACGCGCCCCATGCAGGCATCGATCGCCGGGATCAGTTCGGGCAGCACGCTCGCCCAGGTCGGGCGCACGCCTTCATCGACGCCGCGCCGCGCGCAGCCTTGATAAGCGACGCCTTCGAACAGAACATGCGCGACATAACCAAGCTCAAGCCCGCTGGCGCTGCACGCCTGCTGCATGATGGTGATGGTCAGTGGCCCCGCGAGCACGCGCATGCCGCGCTCGCGATAATCGCGTTCACTTGGAATGCCACCATCTTCGCCGAGCCCGGGGCGCGAGAACTGCGCGTAGTCTTCCAGCAGCCGCAGCTCCCACGCCGCTTCCGAGCCTTCGCTGGTGGCGTCAGGATCCAATCCGCCGGAGGCTTGGAACTCGCCTTCGTACAAAGCGCGTTGCGCCGCGTTGGCCGGGCCGCCGAGTGCGGCCAGCTGCTCAGCCGCGATTTCCGCTTCGCGTTCGGCGTTCGTCGGCCCGCCAGCCGATTCCACTGGCGCCTCGCCTTGGCGCTGCGCAAGCGCCGCCGCCACGATCAGGGCAACGCCCAGTCCACCGCCGCGCTTTCCGGTCCACATGGGACTTCCCCGTCTCGCCGCCGGCCTGAGTGATGGACCCGAGCCTTCCGTGGGGCGAGTATAGCCGCATGGACCGTGATTCCGGCGCCCCACTCTATGAGTTTTTCGCGGGCGGCGGGTTGGCCCGCCTGGGCCTCGAACCCGATTTCGCCTGCGTTTTCGCCAACGACATCGAACCGGCCAAGGCGGCGGCCTATGCGGCGGCGTTTGGCGAGGGCCACATGCGCCTGGGCGACATCTGGAAACTGAAGCCCGCCGACCTGCCGGGGCATGCCGCTTTGGCCTGGGCCTCCTTCCCCTGCCAAGACCTCTCACTCGCCGGCGCGCGCCGTGGATTGGCCGCGCCGCGTTCGGGAGCGTTCTGGGGCTTCCATCAACTGATCGAAAAACTGGGCCACGAAAACCGCGCACCAGACGTTTTGGCGCTGGAGAATGTCACCGGGCTTTTGAGTTCACACGGCGGCGCCGATTTCGCAGCACTCGTGCACGCGCTCGACGATTTAGGCTATCGCGTCGGCGCGCTGGAGATCGACGCGGCGTTGTTCACGCCGCAATCGCGCCCGCGCCTGTTTGTGATCGCCGCGCGCAACGTGCCTGCGCATCTGATCGCATCGGGCCCTTGCGAGCCGTTTCACTCGCAAGGTTTGCGCAACGTCGTCGCGCGTTTGCCCGACGGCTTGCGCAAGCGCTTCGTATGGTGGCGACTCGACGCGCCGTCGAAGCGCAACACGCGGCTGGTGGATTTGCTCGACGATCAGCCGGTTGGCGCGACATGGCGCAGCGACGAAGAAACTGCGCGCTTGATCGATCAGATGAGCCCGCTGCAACGCGCGCGCCTCGACGCGCTGCGCGCAAGCGGAAGGCGCGATGTTGGTGCGGTTTTCCGGCGTATTCGCGTTGAACACGGCGAGCGCGTTCAACGCGCAGAAGCGCGGTTTGACGGGCTGGCGGGCTGTCTGCGTACGCCTGCTGGCGGCTCCAGCCGGCAAATGTTGCTGTTCGTGGAAGGCGATCAAGTGCGCTCGCGCCTGCTCTCCCCGCGCGAAGCGGCGCGGCTTATGGGCGTGCCGGAAGATTATCCGCTACCAAAAACGCAGACGGCGGCGCTGCACCTTGTGGGCGACGCGGTGTGTGTGCCGGTGGTGCGCTGGCTATCGCAGCATCTGCTCGCGCCACTTGCGGGGGCGGCGCCACAGCGCAAAACGGCCTGATGCGCGCCGATGTCTTCGACGCAGAGAAACGCTCGGCCGTCATGCGCGCGGTCAAGTCGCGCGACACCAAGCCGGAGCTTATCGTGCGCGCGGCGGTGTGGGCGCTTGGCTATGGCCGGCGCTATCGGCTGAACGGCGCAAAGCTCGCCGGCAAACCTGATCTCGTCTTCGGCGCGCTGCGCAAAGTCATCTTCGTGCACGGCTGCTTCTGGCACGGCCACGGTTGCGCCCGCGGCGCGCGTCAACCGAAGGACAACGCCGCCTACTGGCAGGCCAAGATCGCCCGCAACCGCGCGCGCGACGCCGCCTCTATCGCCGCATTGGAGGCGGACGGCTGGGCGTCGCTGGTGATCTGGGAGTGCGAGACCAAGGCGGCGGCGCCGATGGCGCGGAAGCTGACCGCATTTCTGCGGACGGCGCAGACGCTGAGCATTCATCGCGCCCCCGCTCGATCCGGTCAGACGCCATCAGCGCCGCCAAGGGCGTCGCGCCGACCAGGAGGATCATCGTCATCCACGCCGCCCTAGTTTTTGCAACTCATTCGCAAGAGCAAACCATGCTTCGCCCGGGCGGTCAATCGGCAGCGGCTTCGATCTAGGCGGCCGTGCGGGCGGCGACGACTGGGGCGTCGAGCGTGAAGGAAAAGAGCGAGCCTTGGCCCATTTCGCTCTTGGCCTGGATTTGCCCGCCCATCAGCCGCGCCAGACGCAGCGAGATCGACAGCCCCAAGCCTGGCCCC
>QBMO01000171.1:0-370 GCA_003242075.1 Alphaproteobacteria bacterium | reverse complement strand
TTGCGTCGATCGGCTGCGCGCGCAGCGCCACGCGGACGCCGCCATGTGTTGTGTAGCGCACCGCGTTGGCGACGAGATTGAACAACACTTGCCGCACGCGCAGCGGATCAATCTCGACCAGCGGCGGCATATCAGGCGCGATATCGAGAAAGAGCTCGATCTCTTTATCCTGCGCCGCCGGTTTGAACGCCGCGACGACGCCGCGCACGATATCGCGCGGATCGGCTTGCTTGATCTTGATGCGCAGCTGGCCGTTCTCAAGCCGATCGAGATCGGAGAGATCGTCGAGCACCAGCTTCAGCACCTCGCCTGCTTGCGCCAAAGTCGCGATGTCCGAGCGCGCTTGCGGCGTCGCGGCGGCGCGCTTCAG
>QBMO01000170.1:1110-4119 GCA_003242075.1 Alphaproteobacteria bacterium | reverse complement strand
CCCTCAATGGGGCGGACAGATTTGCGCGTGGGCGGGCGTCCTAGAAACCTAAACAGCTTGAACTCTTCTCGGGCTCCCAGCTGAGGGTCTTAGCCTATCGATTGCAGCCGTTCGCGCCAAGTCCACCAAGGGCATAGCGTTATCGCCCGCCTGCATGGTGCGGGCGGGTGGGCAGAAGGCTCACCACAATGACATTTGAAGCAATCCCCGGGACCCCCGTCCGTTCGGGCGGACGGCCCCGTCGCATCACCGGCGGCAAGCTCACCGGCCAGAAGCCGGCGCTGAAAATGAAGGAAGTCTGGTCGATCCGGGCGCGCCTCGAATTGCGCAAGCGCGTGCGAGACCTCGCGCTCTTCAACCTCGCCATCGACAGCAAGTTGCGCGGCTGTGACCTCGTGAGGCTCAAAGTGGAGGACGTGGCCGCCGGCGGCGAAGTTAAGTCACGGGGGATCATTGTGCAGAAGAAGACCGGGCGACCCGTCCAATTCGAAATCGTGGAGCAGACCCGCACCGCCGTGGCGGCCCTGATGCGGCGCCACAACCTGCGTCCAGGCGATTATCTGTTCCCGAGCCGCGTCGAGGCGTCCCCCCATCTTTCAACCCGACAGTACGCTCGCATCGTCCAGGGGTGGGTAAGCTCAATTGGACTGAACCCCGCCACCTACGGCACCCACTCCATGCGCCGGACCAAGGCGGCGCTGATCTACCGGAAGACTGGAAATATCAGGGCCGTCCAGCTCCTGCTGGGCCACACCAAGCTCGAAAGCACGGTCCGGTACCTTGGCGTCGAGGTCGATGATGCCATCGCAATTTCGGAGGGTGTCGACCTCTGACATTGCCGGAATGGCCGGTTTGATTGGCGCCGGCCATTCCCACCGCCCTAATTGGCGGGCTCGAGATCGCCGAAGGCGGCCGGATCGATCAGTTCCGCCAACGGCGCGAATGCGGAGATGATCGGCCGTCGGGGTCGCTGGCGGCTTCACTGGGCCGAGGTTGCCGCCTAGAGTTTCCCCATCGGGTAGCGGGGGCTGGCATGCAGAATGCGTTAGACTGGTCGAAGGCGCGCTGGACAGCGTTCCGCAAAGACGTATGGGACAACCCGAGCATCGGGCCGGTGGCGGGTATCCTGCTGTCGATGCTAGCGGCGCTGATTGCGTGGCTGACCATCGAGTATGCGCCCGGCGCGGCGGCGCGGGCGGATATCCCCTACGGCGAGGCCGAGGGCGGTTCGATCGATCCGTTCTGGGGGCGCATGACAATCGTCCTCATGACCATCGCGACGTTGACCGCGGGCTTTGAGCCGATCGTCGCCAAGCACGCGGATCGCTGGTGGCGGCGCGTCGGCAAGCGCTGGTGGAAGGCGCTCGCGGCGCCGATCCGGTGGCTCTTGTTCGCGCCGATTGCGTTGATCCTCATCCCCGCGAAGCTGGCGTCGTTCGCCTGGAGCTTTGTCGATTACGTTCTTGCCCGCCCCATAGCGATCCTGGCGGGCGCGGCGTGGCGCGGCTGGGTGAAGCGCTATGCGCATTTCGGCGTGTTGATGGCGCTGGCGGTGGGTGCGGTCGTGGCGGTGGAGGCTGGGCGGCTGGCGCCGAATATCGCGTTAGCGGCGATCGCTGCCGGCCTCGTGGCGATCTTGGCCATCGTGCGGCGCTGGAGCTGGATCGAGAGCGACCGCGACACATTCCTGATCGAACGCGGTGAGCGCGAAGAAGGCAAAGGCACGCTGCGCATCGGCTTCAAGGAAGACTTGCGCGACGAAGCGCTGTTGGCGCTGACGTGTCTCTTCTTCCTGATCCCGCTCGGGCTCGACCTAGTGCAGCAAGCCACGACCGTCGCTGGCGCGCCGGCTTTTGCCTTCGACAGCACAGAGGCGATGCCGAGCGAGCCGTTCGCGCGCTTCGTCACTTGGCTCGGCTATTTCGGCGCTGAGCTCGCCAAGACAGTTCCATTCGTCGATTGGTCGGAGGTGTTCCACGTCGCCAACGGCTCGCCGATCGAGGCGCAGACGCCGCTTGGCTCGCAGCTTGCGTTTGTGCTGCGAGCTGGTCTCGACCTTCTGTTCTTGGCGGCGGTTCTGCAGGCGGTGCAAATCGCCACGCGCTTGCGCGACCAGAGGAGCGCCTTCGACAACAACCGGCTGCCAATCCTGGAGCCATTCACGGAACGCGTAGAATTGGCGCGCGCCTTCGATCAGATCGACGAAGACCTTGACCTCAGTCCCTCAGCGCAAGCGGCGATCCTGGATTTCCCACGCTATGAAGCGACGCGCCTCAAGGAATTGATCGACGGCACGGCAGATACGAAAGACCTTAAGGTCCGCAAGGCGGCCGCGGCGCTGCTGCAGAAGGACTATGAATCTGCGCCGGACAGCAATCCAGATACGCCGCGCTTCTGGACCGTGCGGGCGAAGGCTGAACCCGACGAAGGATATCGTGGCTGGCTTCTGCATGTAGCTTCCGGCGTCGACCCCGGTGAGCCTGCGCGGATGCGGGATGCCGCACGACGGGCGCGGCTGTTGCGGCTGGTTGAAGAGGATTGGAACGACCCGCGCGCGCAGGCGGTTCGGGTGCTGGGGCGCTCAGGGCTGAGCGCGCCGGAGCGGGACAGACTCCTGGGCCGCCTGGCAGGAGACAAGGAGCTGGGCATTCAGGCCGCGGCGGCGGTTGCGCTTGCCAAGGCGCAAACGAGCGAAGCGTTCCCAACGATCGAGGCACTTATCCGCGGCGCGCCGGAGGTTGATATTGCCTCAGCGCAGGCGCTGGCGTTTGCGCTGGCCCACCAGGGCGCGCCGGCGGACGAAATCGCGGCGCGCTTCAGTCCTGTACTGCGCCCGCATGCAGAGGCGGCGGCCTTGATTCAGCGCGCGCCGATGGACATCGAAGCCGGCAAGACGGCGGAGAAATCCGCCGCGCGCTGCCAAAGCGTAGCGATCACGCCGGGTCAGGGGCAGTTCCCGGATCATTTCCTGATGGGCTCGGATGCCGATCCCCAGGCGCAGGCCTCGGA
>QBMO01000170.1:0-1100 GCA_003242075.1 Alphaproteobacteria bacterium | reverse complement strand
GCGTTCACCGAAGCGACACGAAAGCCGGCTCTGCAATACGCCGCAAATGATGCTTGGCCGGCTGTGGAAGTGAGTTGGTTCGATGCGCAGGCGTTTTGCCGCTGGCTGCAGGCGATCACCGGCGAAGCTTGGCGTCTGCCGACCGAAGCGGAATGGGAATATGCGTGTCGGGCCGGAAATGACACCGCCTATTCCTGGGGCCCCGATTGGGATGCGTCCAAGGCCAACAGCAATCAGAGCCAGCCCAATACTCCTCGCGATGTCGGCGGCTATCAGCCCAATGAGTGGGGGCTATGGGACATGCATGGCAACGTCTTTGAATGGTGCGTCGATCCCTGGCATCCCGACTATAGCGGCGATCCACCCAACAATTACATGCCTTGGATGAAAGACGGGGACTTTTCCTCTCGCGTCGTCCGCGGCGGTTCCTGGCTCGATCTACCGGTCAATCTCCGCTCGGCGAACCGCTACGGGAACAATCCCACGCTCCGGAGCAGCGATATCGGCTTCCGTCTCGCCAGGACCGTTTTTACCGCCTGAATCCTAGCCTCTTTACCGGCCCGCGCATGCGGGCCCTTCGGCGAAGCCGTACTTGTTCGGGGTCCAGGGGGCTTTAGCCCCATGGCGGATGCGGCGAAGCCGGTCGCGCGATTTTTGGAATCGCATCACCCTCGTGGGCGATGCAGTGTTCAGCTTCGGTCCCAGACTGCCTGATCAGATTCGGCGCTCGCGCCGGATCGCTGCATCCCTTGTCAACGCCGGAGAGAAAATACATCACGCGGCCGGAGCAAAACTACATCATTGACGACGAGCACAGGCGTTAACGCGAAGGGCCCCCAATTGGGGGCCCTTCGCGTTGGGCGGTGTGTTCAGGACGATCAGGTGTCGAGGATTTCGCCGGTTTCCGGATCGACGCCGGGCTGGGTTTCGGCTGGGGTCTCGCTCGGCGCTGCGGCGGCGCGCCGGCGGGCTTTTGAATGCTTCAGGCGGAAGCTATCGCCGTTGAATTCGAGGATGTGGACGTGATGGGTGAGCCGGTCGAGCAGCGCCCCGGTGAGCCGCTCGGAGCCGAGCACGGAGGTCCATTCGTCAAACGGCAA
>QBMO01000016.1:34059-38474 GCA_003242075.1 Alphaproteobacteria bacterium | reverse complement strand
GCGCAGGCCGGTGCGCGCCGCTTCCATGTCGAGCGGGCCGAGCGCGCCTCGCTCAGCGTCGAGCGCCTCCGCCACCGTCGTCAGCGCCTCTTCGGCGCGTTTGCCAGACTTCTCGCCGATGCGGCGCGCAGCCTCGGCGAGAGCGGCCAGTTCGCGCGGCTGCGCCAGCGTGCGCATCACGCCGCGTGCGGAATCGTTGAACACTTGCGAAAGCCCCGGCGCGCACGCGCGACCCACCCGCGCCAAAGCGCGCGCTCGCTTCAAGCGCACACGGCAACGATGGATGCCCTTCGGGCGTCCGTTAGAGTCTTCGAGTTCCTCAAGCGCCGCACGCAATTCTTGCTGCAACGCTGCGCGTAGATCGAATGCCGGTTCCGGCGATCGCATGAGCTGCCCCTTAAGCGCCGATCTTCTTCAGCGTGGCGGAAAATGCAAGCAGAGGTCGTGAAGCTTGTGTAATCAGACCGCGCACGAAGACGAGTGAGCGTGTATCGCGCAACACTTCGCCTTCCGCTTCGACCCAAGCATCGAGCCCGCCGGCGCCGATGAACTCGCTGTTACAGGTCAGCGTCACCGCTTTCACATCGCGCAAGGCATTGTGCGCAATCGCGAAAAGCGCGAAGTCGGCAAAACTCATGAGCGCTCCGCCATGGATCGTGCCGCCGCCATTGAGGTGATGCGGCTTTGGTTCGAAAGCGCACAAAGCGCGGCCATCGGTCACTCTGAAGCAGAACGGCCCGATCGTGCTTTCGAACGGATCGGCCCCATTGCTCCACGTGGTCCAGCCCGCGAACGGGCCTTCCGTTATGACAATCGGCCCCGTTGGGGTCGCGCCGTCGGCGCTCATGGCGTTTCTCCTTGCTCGCGCCGCGTGCTGGCATGGTATGAACGGGGCGGCAAGGGCAGGCGCAATGCGGTTATTTTTCGCGATACTGGCGGCGCTCGCATTGGCGAGCTGCATCACGCCGGATGATGACAGGTTCCACGTCGGGCAATCCGACCGGTCGTTTGTCATTATCGGCTTGGCGGAGTCGGCGGAGAACACCTCGGCGCGCTACAGCCTGCTCTGGCGAATGATTGACGGCGAAAGCTTTGCCGAGTTCGACGATCGCTATCTCATCCAGGCCGAGACCAATTCACGCGGCTCGATCCGCGTGCGCGGCGTGCCCGGTGAGTTTCTGGTGTTCGAAGTGCGCCCCGGCACGTATGCGCTCGACGGCGTCTACGCCATCATTCGCGATCGCAGCGTCAATTACGTCGCTGACGGTTTGATCGAAGGCCCGCCCCGGCCAGCGTTCGACGTGGCCGCCGGAGAGGCTGTCTATATCGGCATCTGGCAATCCAACATTGAAGACGTGCGCGCGGTGGCGCGGCTCTGGCGCTTGGATGACGCGGACTTGCGCGCCGCACTCAACAGCACCGAAGAACTAGTCGTTGGCCCGGTGCGCCTGCGCGAAACCTATGAACGCGCCGTCGCCTGCACGCCGCGGCGGGTGAATACCCTCTCGCAGCGCCGCATCTGCTGACCGAGCTGCGCGGCATGTCGTAAGGGCGCACTTGCTTCAGGGCGCCGAACCGATTGAGATGGCGCCATGGAAACCGAAACGCTCACCGAACTGCTCGCCGGCATCCGCCGCTTCGTCAACGAACGGCTGATCCCGCTCGAAACGAAAGTCTCTGAAGACGACGCCATCCCAGCCGACGCGCTGGCCGAGATGCGCGCGCTCGGCCTGTTCGGCCTCTCGATCCCCGAAGAATACGGCGGCCTTGGCCTCTCCATGGAGGACGAGTGCCGGGTCATGTTCGAGTTCTGCCGCTGCTCGCCGGCGTTCCGCTCCGCCTTCGGCACCAATGTCGGCATTGGCAGCCAGGGCCTGGTCATGTTCGGGACCGAGGCGCAGAAGAAAAAATGGCTGCCCGGCGTCGCCTCCGGCGAAGTCGTTACCTCATTTGCGCTGACCGAAGCCGAAGCCGGCTCCGATTCCGGCTCGGTGCGCACGCGCGCGGAGCTGCAAGGCGATCACTACGTGCTCAACGGCTCGAAGCGCTACATCACCAACGCCTCACGCGCGTCGCTCTTCACTGTGATGGCGCGCACCAATCCGGAAGCGAAAGGCGGCAGCGGCGTATCGGCCTTCCTTGTGCCGAGCGACTTGCCCGGCGTCTCAGTCGGCAAGTCCGAAAAGAAAATGGGCCAGCAGGGCGCTCACATTCACGATGTGAATTTCGACAATGTCCGCGTGCCGGTCGAGAACCGCTTAGGCGAAGAAGGCCAAGGCTTTCGCGTCGCCATGCAAGTTCTTGATCGCGGGCGTTTGCATATTTCGTCCGTGTGCGTCGGCGTCGCCGAGCGCTTGATCGAGGAGAGCGTGCGCTACGCCGCCGAGCGCAAACAGTTCGGCCAGCCGATCGCCAGCTTTCAGATGATCCAGGCCATGCTGGCTGACTGCCGCGCCGAGGCCAACGCCGCGCGCGCCATGGCGCTCGAAGCCGCGCGCAAGCGCGACCGCGGCGAGGACGTCACCATGGATGCGGCGGCCTGCAAGCTCTTCGCGTCGGAGATGGTTGGCCGCGTCGCCGACCGCGCCGTGCAGATTTTCGGCGGCTCGGGTTATGTCGCCGATTACGGCATCGAGCGCTTCTATCGCGACGTGCGCATCTTCCGTCTGTACGAAGGCACCAGCGAAATCCAGCGCATCATCATCGCGCGCGAAATGATGAAGCAGGGCAAGTAAGCGCCCATGAGTGATCAACCCGCGTTTCGCTTCCACCCGGACGCCTACGAACACGGCTGCTTCGAGGAGTCCGACGAACCTTGCTCCGCCTGCGCGCGTACTTGCGTTTGGAAATACACGCAACACATCTACGCGCTGCCGCCGGACCCGACTGCGATCTGCGCGCGCTGCATTGCGGACGGCAACGTCGCCAACGCCGTGCCGGACGGCGATTACGGCTTGCACGATTTCAGCTTCGATGAAGAACCGGAAGCGGCGTTAGCCGATGAGGTGGAAAAGCGGACGCCGGGATTCGCCACCTACAACCCGTTTATCTGGCCAGTGCGCAACGGCGCGCCGCTCGTCTTCCTCGGCTTCGGCGCGGATGCGAACCTCGCAGGGCTCGCCCCGGTGCAGGCCGCAATCACAGCGCTCGCCGCGGAAATGGGCGCCGACGAGATCAATCCCGCCGATGCGCTGATCTTCAAAACGCTCGCTGGTGAAGACTATGTGGCGACGCTCGATCTCGATTGAGCCAACGCGTGAGGAAACGTCATGCCGCCGAAAGATACGACCATCCCGCCCAAGACGCTCGCCCAGCACGCCAAAAGCATCGCCGCCTTTCCAGGCGAAAAACTCGGTGAGCTGAAAGCGTTCGGCGAAGAAAAACTGCAAGAGACGTTGACCGCCTTCTTCGGCGCGCTGCCGGCCTTGCGCCAAGCGGGCTACGAGATGCGCGAGTTTGAAATCGAGCTCGGCATCACGCCGAAAGTGATCGCCCATTTCATGCCTGCGCCCTCGACCGACGCCGATCTCGGCGCCGCGCGCGAAGCGCTGAAAGACAACCGCATCGGCGCATCGATGCTGAGCGTGCTCCAGCGCGCCGGCAACGTCCACCGCATCATCAAAGCCCCCGGATTCCAATGCGCCCACATGGAAATCGACGTCGGTGTAATCCCGGCTGTGCGTTTGCGCTATCGTGTGGAGGATGAGGCGGGGGGATAGAGGCAGACCCAAACGGAACCCGAGCAGCAAGAGCTGCGTCGGCGCATCGACGCGCGCCTAAGGTTCGGCATAAAGCGCAGCTGCCATGACACGTCTCGCCCGCCTCGTGACCGAGATATCGGCCTGCCGCCGTTGCGCGTTGCCGCACGAGCCGCGCCCGGTCGTTTGGGTGCATCCCGCCGCGCGCATCCTGATTGCCGGGCAGGCGCCTGGCCGGCGCGTGCATGAGAGCGGCATTCCGTGGAACGATCCCTCTGGCGATCGTTTGCGCGATTGGCTGCAGATGGATCGCGAAACGTTTTATGACAAACGCACCATCGCGGTGGCGGCCATGGGGTTCTGTTATCCCGGTACGGTGAACGGCGCCGACTTGCCGCCGCGCCGGGAATGCGCGCCGCTCTGGCGGCCGCGCCTTTTACCGTTGCTCCAGAAAGTTCGTCTCACCCTGCTCGTCGGATCGTACGCGCAGCGCTATCCTCTGGGACTCGCGGCCAAGCGGACGCTGGGGGAAACGGTCGCCGCTTGGCGCGACTATCCCGCCGACGTCATGCCTTTGCCGCATCCATCATGGCGGAATAGTGCATGGCTGAAGCGCAATCCATGGTTCGAAACGGACGTCTTGCCGGAGTTGCGGCGAAGGGTTTCATTGGCCTTGTCCTGATCCTGCTCGCCGCATGCGTGCCGACTGTGCAGCGC
>QBMO01000016.1:32328-34049 GCA_003242075.1 Alphaproteobacteria bacterium | reverse complement strand
GGCCTGCACGGCATGAACGATTACGCCAACACCTTCTATCTCGCCGGCCCCTGGTTCGCCGAACGGGGCGTTGCGCTCTACGCCTATGACGCACGCGGCTTCGGCCGTTCGCCGCGCCGCGGCGTCTGGGGCGGCGAGCGCTTGATGACGGAGGATCTGCGCACCGCCATCGCCGTCGCCCGCCGCGCGCATCCGAATGTGCCCATCGCCGTGCTCGGTGACTCCATGGGCGCCGCGACCGCCATCGCCACCTTCGGCTCGGACAACCCGCCGAACGCCGATCGCCTGATCCTGGTTGCGCCCGCCGTGTGGGGCTGGTCGACCATGCCGGATGCCTACGCCATGACGCTCTGGGTCGGCGCGCACACGTTTCCTTGGCGCGCGGTCCAGCCCCCAAGCGGCGTCGTTCGCCGGCGCACCGCGTCCGACAATCAGGAGGCGCTGCTGCAAGCGGGGCGGGCGCCGCACATGATTTGGCGCACGCGCATCGACACGCTCTACGGCCTCGTCGGCCTGATGGAGAGCGCCTCCGATCGCGCCGGCGAACTCGATGGCGATGTGCTGTTTCTCTACGGCGCCAATGATCAGATCATCCCGCGCAACTCCGCCATCGCCGCCGCCCGCCGTCTGCCGGCCAGCGCCCGCACCGCGTTTTACGAGAACGGCTGGCATTGGCTCTTGCGCGATCTGCAGCGCGAGGTGGTGTTCGAGGACATTTTGGCGTTCGTCCGCGACCCCGCCGCGCCGCTGCCCTCGGATGCGCCGCCACTTTTACCAGTCGTCCAAGCAGTTCGTTAACGGGACGCCCTTATGCTAGCCGCACTATGGCGGCTCTTAACGCTTTGTTTGACAAAAAGAAGTTGGCGCTCACGCGCGCGAAATTGCGCGCCTGGTGGGATGGCGCAGCCTATGACGAAGAGGCGGCTTTGGCCGCATACGAAGCCAAGTTCGTCTTCGACGCCGCCAATACAGCGAACGAGAATTCCGGCGACGTCGAAGACGAACTGTTCGACGAAATTCCCTACGACATGCCGCCGCGCCTCGCCGCTTTGGCGCTGCTCTGGGGCGACAACCGCGTCCGCCCGGGCGATGCCACCGGCGAGGGCCTGGAGCCGGCCCGCCTGGGCCTTGCCGCCGACGGCGTACTCGCCGTCCTCGGCCCCGGACTCTCGGCGCCGGTTGAGGCCCTGGCCGCCGCCCACCCCGGCCGTATCGACGTCTTCGAATGGCGCGAAGAAACTTTGGACGCCCTGAAACATGGCGTGAAGCAAGCCAAGCTGACCGACCGCGTCAACGTCGCGCGCATCGATCTCGAAGCGCACGTGTTCACGCCCGCTTCGTTCGACGGAATCCTCAGCATCGATGATTTCGCCTATTGCGGTTTCCCGCCCCATTTGGCGCAGCAGCTGATGAAGAGCTTGAAGCCGGGCGCTTGCGCTGTGGTCGAAGTTTATGTGGGCTTGAAGGGCGGCGAATTGGCGACGGCGTTTGCGTCGTCTTTCGCTGAACCGCAAATCCGCGCACACGGCGACGTGCTGCAAGTATTCAAGGACACCGGCTTTGCGCTCGAAGCCGACGAAGATCTGACCGACGAATTCCTCGCCACAGCGCGCCAAGCCTTCAAGAACCTCGGCGAGCGCCTGACGCAAGCTGGCGGTATCGAGCCGTCATCGGCGCGCGAACTGGCGTGGGAAACTGAGGCGTGGCGCATGCGCTTGAAG
>QBMO01000016.1:30437-32318 GCA_003242075.1 Alphaproteobacteria bacterium | reverse complement strand
GTCTGGAGCGCCGCCGCTTCGTGTTGCGCAAGCCTGTCGACGGCCCGCTCGCTCAAGCCGAAAACACGAACGCGCCGGCCGGCTGAAGCTCGACGTCCACTGTTTCGCCCAGGCCCATTCGCGCTGGTGTCAAGGCGCGCCACACAACACCGCCAGCCTCAATGCGCACCAAATCATGCGCGCCATGCGGCCGCACATCGAGAACGCGCGCCATGTTCCCAGGCCGCAGCGCAATCGCTTCAGCCCGCACAGCCGCCCGCGCGCTTGCGCCGTTTGCTAGCGCGCTTGCAACGTTTCCAAACGGCGTTGCAACCATGCCATTCTCGCAAACGCCGTCGAACACATTGATCGGCCCGAGCGCTGCCGCGACATCGAGCGAAACCGGTTGATCGTAAGTCGTGCGCGGCGCGGCTTCCTGCAACAAGCGGCCGCCTTTGAGGATCGCCAGCCGATCAGCCACTTGCAGCGCGTCTTCCGCATCGTGGGTGACGAACAGTGTCGTTGTGCCTGTCTCCATCAGCGTCGCCAGCGTCGCGTCACGCAATTCGGCGCGT
This sequence comes from Alphaproteobacteria bacterium, assembly GCA_003242075.1. Classification (GTDB taxonomy): domain Bacteria; phylum Pseudomonadota; class Alphaproteobacteria; order Caulobacterales; family Aquidulcibacteraceae; genus Vitreimonas. The sequence goes on along the minus strand of QBMO01000016.1, from coordinate 31,764 downwards.
TGCACCGGATCGAGTCCGGAGAAGGGTTCGTCGAGCAGCACGGCGCGCGGCTTCGGCGCCAAAGCGCGCGCCAACGCCACGCGTTGCTGCTCGCCGCCAGAGAGTTCGTGCGGAAACGCGCCAGCGCGATGCTTGAGACCAACGCGGTCGAGCCACACCAGCGCCAACGCATCGCGCTCAGCGCGCGCCAGCTTGTTCAAACCGAAGGCGACATTGGCGCCGGCGCTCAGGTGCGGAAACAGCGAGTAGTCCTGAAACACCATGCCGATGCGGCGCTGTTCAGTTGGCAACAGTCTGCCAGGTCCGGAAACCGTCTCAGCGCCAATGGTGATCTCGCCCGAATCCGGCGCTTCGAGGCCGGCGATCAAGCGCAGAATGGTGGACTTGCCCGAGCCCGATGGCCCGAGCAACGCCAGCACTTTGCCTTCCGGCGCGGTGAGAGACACATCGTCGAGCGCCCAGGCGCCATCGTAAGCGCGCCGCACGTTGCGCAGTGTGACCGTACTCATCGCTGCCCAGCCCGCGCGCGACCGATGCCGCGCGTCAAAATGAGGATAGGTGCGAGGCCCGCAATGAAGATGAGCAGCGACGGCGCCGCCGCTTGAAGCAACCGCTCGTCTGAAGCGTAGGAATATGCGCGCACGGCGAGCGTGTCGAAATCGAAGGGCCGAAGCAGCAACGTCGCCGGCAGTTCTTTCAGAATTTCGACGAATAGGATCAGCGCTGCAGCGCCAAGACTCGGCGCGGCAATCGGCAGGTCTACACTGAACATGCGACGCCAAGGTCCAGCGCCCAACGTGCGCGCCGAAGCATCGAGCCCTTTCGACAAACGCGCCAACCCCGCATCGATCGGCTGAACGCCAGCTGCTGCAAAGCGCGCGGCGTATGTCCAGAAGAGCGCCGTCAGCGCCAAACCGGCGCTCAGCCCGCCGATCCAACCAGCACTGCGCGCCGCGCCGAACAAAGCCAGCGCTCCAATCGCAATCACCGCGCCGGGCGCGGCGTAGCCCATCGCAGCGGCGAGCATCGATGCTTTGCCAGCGCCGCTCGCGCGTCGGGCGCTGACAGCGATCGCGACCGCCAACGCCAGCGTAATCAGTGCGCCCGTTGAGGAGAGGATGATGGAGTTAGCAAACGGCAGCGCGATGTCGCCAAGATCGCCGTGCAACAGCGCCAAGCGCCCTAGCCATGTCAGCGGCAAGATCGCGCCGAACACGACCAGCGCCCCGCAAAACAGCGCGGCCAACAGGCCGGGCAGTGGCGCGAGTTGATAGCGCGGCAGAGCGCGCCACTGCCCGGCCTGTTGGCCGCGCTGTTTTGCGGGGCG
>QBMO01000016.1:29657-30427 GCA_003242075.1 Alphaproteobacteria bacterium | reverse complement strand
CGCCAGCGCGTCGAACCGCCAGCAAACGCAGCACGCCCGCGCGCCCAGCGCTCGGCCAACAGAAAGACGATTGCCGCCGCCAACAGCACAGCCGCGATTTGTAGCGCCGCATCGAGCGCGCCGTGTGCGTACCAAGCGCGGAAGACGGCGGTTGATAGAGTCGTCAATCCAAAATGGTAAGCGGCGCCATAATCGGCCGCGATTTCCATCATCGCCAACGCCGCGCCCGCTGCGATCCCAGGTCGTGCAAGCGGCAGTGCGACGCGCCAAAACACATGCGCCGGTGTCGCGCCGAGGGTTCGCGCCGCTTCCAGCGCGCAGGCCGACTGGCTCGCGAACGCTGCACGCGCGGCGAGATAGACGTACGGGTAAAGCCCGATCGCATAAACGAACGCCGCGCCCCAAAGCCCGCGCACTTCGATCGCCGAGCCGCCGGCCCAGGTCATGCCAGTATAGGCGTAAGCCAGCACGTAGCTCGGCGCCGCGAGCGGCACGACGAGCAGCCATTCGAAAATCCCGCGCCCCGGGAAGCGGCACAAGCTTAGCAACCACGCAGCACTCGCGCCGAACAACACTGCGCCAGCGCCGCCAATCAGAACGACGAGCGCCGTACCAATCGCGCCATCGCGCAAGAGATTGCCGCCGAATGATGCATCCGCGCCGCCCGGCGCGAGCGCAAATCCGATCACCGCCAGCGCGGGCGCAGCGCAGATGATCGTCGCCGCCGCCGCTGCAAGGTCGATCGCAAGATGTCCAACGTCGAGCGTCGT
>QBMO01000016.1:16217-29647 GCA_003242075.1 Alphaproteobacteria bacterium | reverse complement strand
GATCCGCGCCGCTTCCGCCTGATGCCGCCCCAGCGCGTCGAGCGGAATGCTCTCTTCGCGGAAGCTGCCGAGCGCTGCAAGCTCCGGCGCGGGCGTGATGCTCGGGCGGATCGGGAATTCGGTGTTGAGCGGGGCGATCAGGTTCTGTGCCGCGTCGCTGACGAGGTATTCCAGGAATTGCTTGGCCCGACCCGGCCGCTTGGCGTGCAGCGTGACGCCGCCGCCGGAGATATTGACGTGCGTACCGCCCGTCGCTTGGTCCGGGAAGATGAGGCCGACGCGCGCGGCTGCTTCACGTTCGGTAGCGTCCTCGGACTTGAGCAAGCGCACATAATAGTAGTGGTTCACCAAAGTCGCTTGTGCTTCGCCGGCGGCGACCGCTTTGATCTGATCGGTGTCGCTGCCTTGCGGATCGCGCACGAAGTTGGCGCGCACGCCCGCCGCCCATTGGCGCGCATTGTCGGCGCCCTGGCGCTCGATGCGGGAGGCCAGTGTTGAGAGCTGGTAAGTGTTAGTCGATGAACGCATCACGATCTGACCGCGGAAGCGCGCATTGGCAAGATCGTCATAGCTCGCGACTTGCTCAGGCTGAACGGCGTCCTTGCGATAGATGATGACGCGCGCACGTTTGGTGAAGCCCCAGAACGCGCCGTCAGGATCGCGCAGATTTTCCGGCACGCCTTGCTCGAGCGCTGGTGAGGTCACGTTCTGCAGCAAGCCCGCTTCCTTCACGCGCCACAAATTTCCGGCGTCGGCGCTGACGAAGAGATCGGCCTCGGTCGCGTCGCCCTCGGCGCGGATGCGTTCGAGCAATTGCTCGGCATTGCCGGTTAGCGCGCGCACGGCGACGCCTGTTGCTTCTTCGAACGCGGCATAGAGTTGGCGGTCGGCGTCGTAATGACGGGCGGTGTAGAGGTTGACGAAGTCTTCTTCGTCGCCACCACTGCCGCCGGTTGGATTGCAGGCGGCCAAGGCCATGGCGGAGGCGCCTAGCGCGAACTTGCGGCGGCTAAGAGAGAAAGACAGGGCGGCCTCCAACGGAATTTTGCGAACCGTTCGCAATTGCGCAGGTTGGAGCCGACAGGTCAAGCCCACGGGCAGGGCGGCTTGACGCAGGCTGGTCCGCGCTTATGGTCCGCGCCCTTCGAGGCGGGCGAAAACCGGCTTCGGGCGCGTAGCTCAGCGGGAGAGCACTCCCTTCACACGGGAGGGGTCACAGGTTCAATCCCTGTCGCGCCCACCATTTTACAAAGGCTGAGCCTACAAAAACTCTCCGCAAAAAATGCACGTGACCGCGCGCACCTGCAAAGCTTGGCATGGCGTTCCCGCACGATCGCTGAGGTGCGAAGAAGTGAGCGCACATTTGGAGCCGCACAGAGGTTGGATTGAATGCTGGCATGACGCCGCCCCGGGTGAGACAATGGCTCAATATGGGCTGAGCGAGGGCGAGCAGGCGGTGATTTTGTCGGGCCCCCGAAGAATGCGAAGAAATCCTAGAGGAAATAACGAAGGCGTCCCCACGCCAACATGAGAGCGCCGCGGGCGGGAGCCGGATCCCCGCCTGCGGCGTGTTTTTGTCTGAGCGAGGTGCGATCGGGCAGCTTCGAATTTGTCCGCGCGGGGATTGGCTCACACCGTCGGGTTGAGTAGCATAGCGCCTCAGCCGGGGAGTTTGAATGAACGGCGAGCGCACGTTTCAGACTGCCGTTATTCGCTTTGCGCTTGCCGGGCTGGCGACGACGATCGTGTTGTTGGCCCTCGACAGCGCCGGCGTTGGTCGGGCGGTGCGCGAGTTTTTTCTACAGAGCTACCAATGGTCTCGCGCTTATGATGAGGGGCCGACAGGAATCGACGAGTCATTCCTGATGGTGAGTTTCGACGAGGACTATTGCGTCACCCGGCACTACAGCGCGCGCCTCACGCAGCTGAGCGTATCAACGCCAGGGAGCCGGTCCGCCATCGGCGACCGCACATGTCTCGTTAAAGAGCCTCCCTCGCGCCGAGATATAGCCCGCGCCATTCAGACGCTCGCACAGTCGACGGTCCCGGCCGGCGCTCTGGTCGTAGATGTGAATTTCGTGCCGCAAGGCTGCGACGCGGACACGCTTGCGGTGACCTCTGCGCTCATTGCGGCGGCCAGAAGAACAGCGGTGTTTCTGGTGCGCCCCCTCACCGGCGCGCCGTCAGCACTCGTTTCAGAGGAGACGATATTTGGCGCGTGCGAAGCGTCGCTGGCTGCAGAGGACGTTGAGTATCTGCGTGGCGATCCGCGCATCTACTTTGGCTGGTCCTTCTTCGAACGTGCGCCGAGGCGCGGGTTCTCCGAATATATGCGCGTCTGGCGCCAGGTTGAGACCGATGCGGGTGCGCCGTTAATGCCCTCGTTGCCGTTTCTTCTGGCCGCGTACCGGCATAACCCTGAGCAACTGACGGCGATGGAGCAGGGCAATTTTCTTATCCGGGAGCGCGAGCCGCCGCAAAACCGCGATACAATTCAGGAAGTGCGTGTGTGCGAGGCGGATCGCGCGCAATGCCGATGGGCTGTTTCACCGGAGCTTACGGCAGGTCCGCGGGTAAGAATTTCGTATCGTCTGCCGCCTCCGGCGCTGCAAGACCCCTCCCAGCCGCGACGCTGGCCGGCGGTGATCCAGGAGATCGGTGCTCATTACCTTCAAAGGCAGACGATAGAGGAGTTTGTGTTGTCGGGCCTCGGATCAGAGCCGATCGTTATTGTTGGCGCGACTGCTGCCTCGTACCAGGATCTGCACATAACGCCGATTGGATCGATGCCTGGCAGTCTTGTGATCGCCAACGCTTATCTTGATCTTCGCGACGCCAGCGGTCTGGTTGAGAGACCGTTCTTCCAACTAATCGTGGAAGAGCTCGCTACGCTCTTTGCGACCACGCTTGTGATTATCGTTATTCTTGCGCTTGTATGGCGCTTTCATGCGCGGAGCCGATCGCCGAAGCTTTGGACCTGGGATCCGAAAATAGCCTGGCCGCTCGTGGTGCTGCTGGTGACAAGTGCGGCGGCGTGGTTTTACTGGCGCATTTTCGGAAGTGACATTCGCAACGGCGTGTTCTCGTTTGCGATCCTGAGCGCTCTCGCCGCGGGCTTCGAGGTGCTGCGGACATGCTATGATGCCACCGCGCCTCATATTGTTGGCGGCGTACAGCGCGGCGTAAACTGGCTGGGAAAGCGCAATTCAGGTTGGTTCAACCGGAAGAATTCCACTGAGAGAGAGCGGTGATGTCGTTTCGGTTAATAGCGATCGTATTGGTTGCGGTGTCAGCACTGGCGGGCGCTGTCTTCACGGCCGCCGGTCAGTCAAGCTCCGATATCGACGTTTCGCGTCAGTGCCAGCGCGAGGATAATCGGGTTGGGCAGATCATTTCTGTCGAGATGATGACTGCAGGTGGCGAAGCCTGGATCGTACGCGGCCGTGGAAACGTGCGCTTTCGGCCGATTTCCGGCTGTGCGTTGCTGAACCGTGACCGGCTTTTGGTGCGCAGCGCAAGGGTGAGATTCAACCGGTGCGGCGAGGTGCATCTGCTTGAGGGGACGGGGCGCAACTCAGAGCGCCTCAACATCAGATGCACAGGCCGGCCGCCGCAGGATGTCGGTCAGCCCGCCGGCGTGCTTGCGAGCATTGATGGCGTGACTGTGAATTTCGAAACGCCGGTGCGCGTGGGTGCGGAGGCCCAGGAACTGGTTGCCGAGCGGTGGCTCAACATTGTGAGCGCGTATAACGCCGACATCCGTCAGCTCAATGCGACATTGGTCGGCGAGACGACGCTGGCCGATTTGTGTAACGGCGATGTCGACATTGTCACAACCACGCAGCCGATCAGTTATCGCGAAGCTGCGCGCTGCACTGAGCGGGACGTTGCTTATGTCGAGGCGCCGATCGCTGTCGACGCAGCTGTGATAATTGTCAATCCCGCTAACCCGCTGACGTCGATTACGCAGGAGACGGCGCGCCTGTTGTGGTCGGACGCGCCTAGTGACGCAGCACGGCCGGGGTGGCGCGCGTTCAGTCCTGGTTTCGTTGATGCTCCGATCGAATTTGTCGTCGGTGATCCTGCTGGAATTGGCGTTGTTCTGGTTCGCGAGCGCATCACAGGCAGCGCGCCGCTTCGCTCCGATCTGCGAGTTCTGCCCGGTGACGAGGCCGTTATCAGCACTGTTGCCAGAACGCCCAATGCTGTTGGGGTTGTCGCCTATTCTGCTTATGTGAGGCACGCTGGCGCGGTGCGGGCGCTGGCGATCGACGCCGGGGCAGGTGCAATTGCGGCCTCAGACCGCAATGTCTCTGAAGGGCTCTATCCGCTCGCGCGGCCCTTACTCTGGTACATCAATGTGGCGAGCCTCGACCACACGCGGATCCGCGGGTTTGTGGCGTATTCTTTCAGCAACGGGAGATATTTTGCCGGTCAGGCCGGGCAGACGGCTCTGTCGTCCGATGTCTACCAGGCGCTGGCGCAGCAAGCAGTCGAACGGCAGCCGCTGCGGGTGTACAGCACCGGTGCGCCGGAGGGCGCGTCCATTTCTGAACTCGTTGAAAGGGCGCGTTCGCAAGAGCCGCGCTGAGCCGAGGAAAGCGCCACGCCGTGCAGTCGGGATGGTGCGAAGCTGACCGTCACCTTGATGGCGGTCAAAGTTTGAGTTGCCGGATCTCTCTACGTTTGAGCGCTCAGGTTTTGGCGATCACGACCCATTCAGATTGCGGGTTTGCAGCTCACGCTTCCACTGGGCGTTATGCAAAGCTCGCGCCGGTCTTCACAACTTCATCCAGTTTGATTACGGCGCTCACAGCGCGGGGTTCGACAGGCGCTCGCAGGAGTGCCTAGGTATTTCGAGGTATCCCGCAATCAGAGGATTGGCGGGCGCGAATACGGCCTCCTGTCAGGCGGCGTGTATTTCAATGTGGCGCTTCCGCCGCCGCCCCGTAGCGCGCCCGCAGATATTGCAGCCACGGATCGGCCACACCAAGCGGTGCGAGCAATGTTTCAGGCGTTGTGCTGATGAACAGCGCGGGATCTTTCAGGACCTTGCGCCAGGCTTCGGCGACGTTCGCGCCCCTGAGATCAGGCGCTGTGATCCGATTATGGAACTCCGTGTTCTCCGCCGGACAAACGTGCACGTGCAGCCACGCGGTGCAGCCATGATCCTTATTCCGTGCGAGCTCGTGCCCGAGCAGCGTTTGACGCATCAACTGATAGAACGGCTCGTAATAGAATGCCGATGGTGCGATCTCGTGGAAAGGACCGTCCTCCGCCTCGATCAGGTCGTCATAGACCTTGGCGCGCTGATCGATGTAGCAGTCCTTTTGCCGGTATTCCTCCGTATACTTCCACTCGATGAGGAAGAGGCAGCGCGTCCCGTCTTTGCGTCGGCCGATCATCGCGGCATCGACAGAGGTGCAATGTACGCCGCGCGTGAAGCTCCGTTCTTTCAGGTATTGTCGCTCGCCGATGAATTCGACGAACCCGTCATCGACAATCTCCGCAGCTTCGATCTCAGGATCGAGTGCATGCAGAAGCGCAGTCGCCGCCGCAGCGTTGTTCCGCAGCGGGAAGAGATGGTTGACGCAGGCGACTTGCGATGAGAGCAGGTGGCCTGTCGGCAATTGAAGCTGGCCGTCGTCTTTCCACCAGGAAATGTCGTTGCGCTGAAAGTAGTCCAGCGCGCCGGCGCGCGCGCCCTCATAGAGGTTGAGCGATCTGTCCAGAAGCACGAATTCGCGAGGCGCTTTTGCGAAAATTCCGCCGCCAGGGTCTGAGAAGAGCGCGTCCCGAAGTTTGATGATGCGGGTTTTCTCCCGATCTCTGTAACGCATTAGCCGCCTTCCGCCTGCGTACGCGTTGATTGAGTAACGTCGGGCGTGTCTCTATACAAGCGTGACGTTTCGGGGGAGCGCTTCACGATGTTCAAAACCAATCCGGTCAGTCTCAAAGAATTGTTGAACCAGATTGAAAGCGAGAAGCTGCAGCTTCCTGACTTTCAGCGCGACTGGGTGTGGACTGATGAAGGCATCCGCAGCCTGATCGGATCGATTGGTTCTGGCTTTCCGATTGGCGCCATTCTCACGCTGCAGACCGGCGGGGATGTGAGGTTTAAGCCGCGCGCTCTGGAGACCGCGCCCTCGACAGGTAAGGAGCCCGAGACGCTTCTGCTCGATGGCCAGCAGCGCATGACAACCTGCTATCAGGTGCTGAGATCGCAGACGCCGGTGCAGACGCAGAACTCCAAAGGCAAGGAGATGAGCGTCTACTACTTCGTGGACATGAAGCGCGCGATTGCCGCCGGCAGCAGGCTGGAGAACGCCATCGTCACGACGCTCGCCGATATGAAGGTCAAGACGAATTTCAACAAAGATATCGTGCTCGATCTCAGCACGCCGGCGCTCCAGTACGGCCAGCACATGTTTCCTTTGAACCGCACTCTCGACGCCATGCGCTGGTTCATGGAGTACCAGCAGTTTCATGGCGAAGACGGATTTGCGACCTACAGCGCCTTCGACAAGATCCTGGACCGTGTCCGCGACTACATGGTCCCCGTCATTCAGCTCGATAAGGAAAATTCGCGGGAAGCGGTCTGCACTGTGTTTGAAAAGGTCAATGTCGGCGGCAAGAAGCTCGACGCGTTTGAGCTTTTGACCGCGATGTTTGCTGCGGACACTTTCGACCTCAGGGAAGATCTCCGGGGCACTGACATCGACAATTTCATCAAGCGCGCCGGGCGTAAGCCAAAGACAGAAGAAATCCGTGAAGGGCGCCTGACCCGCATCCGCGCCGGCGAGAAGAATGGCGTCTTTGAAGAGCTTTCTGAACGTGATGTCCTGCAGGTGGCGGCTTTGCTGCAGACCTATGAGGAGCGCCAGGCCGCGATCCAGAAGGGCGAGACGGACCCTAAGCGCGTCCCGGCGGTGCGCATCAACGCCGACGCTCTGCTGCAGCTGCGATGCGCAAGCTATCAGAAGAACGCCGATGCGATCGAGCAGGGCTTCGTCAAAGCGCGTCAGTTCTTCAACCGGCTTTATATCACCCGCTGGTGGGACGTGCCGTATCTGCCGGCGGCGAAGACGCTGGCTGCGGTGTACGCGCTCTGGGACGGCCACGAGCTCAATGCCGCCGCCACGCAGCGTCTGGAGCGCTGGTTCTGGTGCATTTCACTCGGTGAGACCTACGGATCCAGCACCGACACAAGAGTGGCGCGCGATGTCCTTGAGCTCCTGCCGTGGCTCCGCAATGAGGGGCCACAGCCGCGCGCGATCGAGGAGGTGAGTATTCGCGCGGATCGCATGGACCGCCTGACGACCCGGATCGCCGCCGGCTACAAAGCGATCTACGCAGCACTGCTGCATGAAGGCTGTCAGGATTTCAGAACAGGAACGCCTGCGCACCGCCTCGTCCGTGAGGACCGTCCGATCGATATCCATCACATCTTCCCGCAGGCCTGGGCGAAGAAGAATAACATCCCCCGCGAGCGCTACGACACCATTGTCAACAAGACGCCGCTCTTCCGCGAAACCAATCAGATCATCGGTGGCGGCGCCCCTTCCAATTATCTGAAGAAGCTCACGACCGAACTGAACGCCTACGGCGCCGAACATGGCGCCGCGATCAACCTTGCGTCGGTGCTGGCGACCCATCGGATCGAGGCGGATGCACTGTTGCGCGATGCGTTCGAGGACTTTTATCAGGCGCGCAAGGAGGCGCTGGCGCAGTTGATTGAGCTGAAGACAGGCCTAAAGGTGGTGCGCAGCGAAAGCGCGGCGTTGTCGCCGGAAGCTGAGGATATCGATGATGTGGTCGCCGATGATGAGGCGGCATCTATCGCGGCTGAATAAGCGGGCGACCGTTGGCCGAAATTGTGAGATGCCAAAGCATGGCGCGCCGATGTGACCCCTCGTTTCAAGTCCTGCTTACAGAGATGCGGTCCCGTGACGCTCTGAAGGTGGAAAGCGCTTTTTACTTCCTAGTTCCGCGCGCCGCTGAGCATATCGAGGACCCGCCGAAGACCTGAACGTCAGTCATAGCTTCGGGCTAAGCTCACGCCGTCGCGTCGTTCTTGAGATTTTCCTTGTCGGCCTTCTCAGCGACGGCGTCCAACGCTTCGCCCAGCGTGTCGCGGAATTCGTCGAACGGTTTGCTCTCGACGCCCAAGGTCGACAAAAGATCAAACCCGCGCTTCAAAACATCCAGACCCTTGAAAAGGTCTTCAAGACCCTTGTTGAAGCCGTTGAGGTGGTGCTGAACCAGCGCCATATAGTCCCGTGCGTTCGTCGTGTATGAAAGTTCCATTGGCCAGTCCCCGCGACGAAATCGGTGCTCACGATGCACGACTCCGGGCCAATTGTCCGCGTTCGTCAACGCGTGCGTTTGTGAGAAATAGGGCGCCAGCAGCGGCCTTGAAACTACCAAGCCATCTGGTGAAATTAACGCTACAGCCTACGTTGGGCTAAGGCGCATCGCACCTGTCGATCGCGCTGAGTAGAGGGCATTCTGATGCGAGGTTTCATCATCGCCATTGCGGCCGCACTTGTGTTATCCGCGTGTGCCGGTGCGCCAGTGGAACGTGCCGAGGCGCGGGCGAGCGATGCCCCCCTCGCACTCGCCATTGCTGGTGATTGGCGCACGACTGAGGACAGGGCCCGCGACCAATATCGCCATCCCGCTGAAGCGTTGGCGTTCTGGGGCCTCGAGCCTGAAATGACTGTCGTCGAGATAGCGCCAGGCGGCGGGTGGTGGACACACATCCTCGCCCCTTATGCACGGATGACCAGCGGTCGCTACGTCTCAGCATCCGGTGACCTGGGCGCTCCCAACGTAAGCGAAGGGGCGCGCGCAGGCCGCGCCGAGTTCATCAGCAGATTTAGCGACGCGGGCATTTATGGCCGTGTCGAAGTTGTCGATTTCAGCATGCGTGCGGGGCTGGCGCTGCCGGCCGAAAGTGCGGACTTCATTCTGGTGGCGCGCGCCTTCCACAATTGGGCGCGCACCGAGGGCGCGACCGATCAGTTCATGAGCGAGTTTGCGCGCGTGCTCCGCCCAGGCGGCGTTCTCGCCGTTGAGCAACATCGCGCGCTACCCGGCACCAACGTGACCGAATCCGCGCCAACTGGTTATGTACCAGAGGCTTATGTGATCGATGCGGCCAGTCGCGCTGGGTTGGTGCTGGCTGCGCGGTCGGAGATCAACGCCAATCCGCAAGACACGCGTGATCATCCGTTTGGTGTCTGGACGCTTCCGCCCATCGCACGGACCTCGCCACAAGGTGCGCCGCCGGATCCAAGCTTCGACCGCTCGCGCTATGACGCGATCGGCGAAAGCGATCGCATGACGCTTCGCTTTGTGAAGCCGGAATAGAATCGCGAGAGGGCGCAATGGCCGATTTCAGCCAGGCGCCGCGTGCGACCTCTGGGAGTATGGTGTGGTTTTCAATGATTGAGAGCGCGCCGAATGGCGGGGTGCGAGCGGCTTGATTTGCGCGGGCTGGACACCCGAGAAATTTCTCGGATGGCGCGCGGATGGCGCTTATCGGCCGCTCGCTGATTTCCATGCTCAGTTCGCTGGGAGGGGCCGCGGCATCGTAGTTTCTCGCAGGAAAGCAACAATGCGGGGCCAGCTGTCGGCGCGCGCGGCGGCGTTGCCTTCTACGGTACCGCCGAGCATGTCGAGCCGCTGATAGAATGCGTTGTCGCGCGCAATCGGCGGGCCAAATACGAGGTGGCCGGCGTCAGCGTAGGCGAGAATATGAATTTGGGGTCCGCCACGCTCCGCCGCACGCGCAGCGACAGCGCGTGACATCGGGCAGGCCGGCCACATGGTTTCCGCTTCACCGCACACGAGCAGCATCTCGGCGCGCGCACGCTCGATTGGAATGGCCGCGCGCTCGGCTGCTGCGCGCTGGGCTGAATCTTCAATGGACCGATAAACGCTAATCACGCCTTCCGCCTGATTCCAGGATGAGAACGGCATGGTGGGGATGTCCTCTCCGCCGCTTGTCCAAGACGAACTCTCGCTTTGGCCGCCGCGCTGCCAGTTGATGCCATTCCACGCAACGTTCGTCGGCATGCCGGCCACGACAGCGCGGAGTTCTGGATGGCGCGTTGCGACAAGCAGCACTGCTTCGGCCCCTTTCGACCCGCCAACGAGCGCCAGGCGTTGCGCGTCAACGCCGGGCTGCGCTCCGAGCCAGGCGAGGCCACGGTCGAACAATTCGAGCGGTATGCGCTCGAGTGACTCAGATGTGCCGGGCGCGCCGAAATAGGCGAGCTGCAAAACGCTGAAGCCCTCGCGCTGCAGTTCGAGCGCCATGTGCTTTACGCCGCGGCCCAATCCGCCTTCAGAGCCGCCGAGCGACACGATACCGGGGTGGGGGCCGTCGCCTGCCGCGGGATAGAAGTTGCCGAAGACGCCAGCTTCCTCGACCCGCACGCCGGTCGGACCCGGCTCCAGCACTTCAATCTGCGGCAGGCCGTAGTTCTCGGGAGCGAGAAGCTTGAACATCGCAGCGCCCCCCACAAGCACCGCAACGATCGCCGTTATCGCCAACCCGTTTTTCCACCGCATCGCCACGCTCCCTGTGAGATGCGAGAATGATACGAACGAGCGGCAAGCGGCAGTGCGGGCGGTCAGTGTGCGCGGATGACAAATATCATGTGGGCGTCAGAGCCAGCCTTTGTCGCGCGCGACGCGGCCGGCTTCGATGCGGCTCGCGGCGCCAAGTTTGGCTGATGCATCCGAGAGATAGTTGCGTACGGTGCCGGGCGAGAGATCGAGGGCGCGGGCGATGTCCTTATTTGAGCGGCCCTCGTCGGCAAGACGCAGCACATCGCGCTCGCGGTCGGAGAGCGGATTGACAGGCGCGTCCCATGCGGCTTCCGCCAGTTCTGGCGCAATGGCGCGTCCGCCCGCCGCGACTTTGCGGATTGCCGTCGCCAGCACGTCCGCCGGCGCGTCCTTCAACAGATATCCGCGCACTCCTGCGTCCATGGCGCGGCGCAGATAGCCGGTACGGCCAAAGGTGGTGACGATGAACACCTTGGTGGCGAGATTTTCCTTGGCGATCGCTTCTGCGACATCGAGCCCGGAAAGGCCCGGCATCTCGATGTCGGAGAGCAGAATGTCGGGCTTATGTTCGCGCACCGCATCGAGTGCGGCGACGCCATCGCCAACGCGCGCGACGATTTCGATATCGCTCTCCATGGAGAGCAATGCCGCAAGCGCCCCCAGGACGAGCGCTTGATCTTCGGCAATGACGATGCGGATCATGCCGACACTTCCAGCGGCAGGCGCGCGACGAGTTCGGTGCCGTCTGCGTCCCCCGTGACGCTCAAGCCGCCGCCGGCGGCAGCCAAACGTGAACGTACGCCGCCGATGCCGCCGCCTTCGCGCACGGCCCCACCGTCGCCGTCATCGCTCACGGTGAGTTCCAGGCCGTTGGCGCCGCGCGTCAGGACAATGCGGCAGGTGCGGGCGCCGGAATGGCGGATGACGTTGGTGATCGCCTCTCGCAGCGCCATGGCGAGGACCGCCCCGGCGCCGTGTTCGATCTCCTCGGCGTCGCCCTCGACGATGCAGGCAATGCCGGCGGCGGCGAGCGCGGTCTGAGCGCTGGCGATTTCGCGGCCAAGGGTGGCGCCCGTCATGCCGGCGACGGCGGCGCGCACTTCCGCCAGCGCATCGCGCGCGGCGGCGGCGACCTCGCGCATCTCCGTTTCCGCGCGCACCGGGTCGCGGGGCGAGAGCTTGACGGCAAGGTCGGCCTTGATGGCGATGAGCGTCAGCGTGCGGCCCAGCAGGTCGTGCAGGTCGCGCCCGATACGCTCGCGCTCCGCGGTCGCGGCCATTCGCTTGACCTCGTCCTGTGCGTGGGCGAGCGCACGGTTCTTGTCTTCAAGCGCTGCGCGGGAGATGTTGGAGGCGCCAACCATCAACATGAAGAAGACGCCGAACCCCCAATAGAAAGGGTGCTGCTGCAGGGCGAGGCCAGCAACGAGAGTTGCGACGGCGAAGGCGCCAAGGAACATGATCGCCCGCCGCGTTGGGCGCAGCTGCGCGATCAAAGCCGCAGCGTAAATGGAGATGACTGTCCAATTGCCGTATGTAAACGCGAGCGCGAATGACAGAAGTAGGATTGCTGCAGCGTAGCCGATAAACCGCGCGCCGGTGGTTTCAATAGCTGCTAAATAGAGGCCCAGGAACACCACCAGGCCAACAATCCCGGCGACGATTTGCGGCGTCGTCGGCGTGCTGAAGAACCAGGGAATGAAGAAAAACGGCAGATACGCCAGCCAAATATAGGGGCCGTCGATGCTGAACCACTTCGGACGGGCTCGTTCCTGCCGCTCTTGCTTCGCCATGGCTGGAGACTCCACGAAAACCTTGATCGCGGTCAAGCGGCGTGACGGCCTTGGCCTTTCCAAGCGAAGATCGCCGCAGCCAATGTGATTAACGCCAGCGGGCCGGCGTGGAGCCAAAGATTGGCTGCATCGCTTTGGCCGGCCGCCATCAATGCGAGTTCGCCCAGATGATAGGAGGGCAGCGCCCAGGCAATGGTCTGGATCACTTCCGGCAGCACCGCGATCGGCATCCACAGTCCGCCCATCACCGCCATGGCGAGAAACACGATGTTGGCGATTGCAATGGCGCCCTTTTGGCCAAGGCGATAGCCAAAGCCCAGCCCGATCAGCGCGAAGGGAAACACCGCGACGACGTGGACGCTCGCGAGGATGGCCCATTGGGTCGGGCTCAAGTCAACGTCGGCGAAGATGGCGAGGCCATAAATGATCGCAAATGCGGCAACGCTGAACACAATTGTCGCGACCAGCTTGGCGGCGATGTGTGCCCCGGCCGGCATCGGCGAAAGCCGCTTCAGCTCAAACTGGCCGCTCTCACGCTCGCCGGCGACATTCGCGCCGAAGCCGAAGAGGGCGGGACCCATCACGGCGAAGACGCCAAAGGTCGCAAGCGTGCGCGTCGCCATCTCGACATCGCCATTGCCCATGCCGAGCGCAAACAAAGCGTAGAAGGCCGGCGGCAATATGATGGTCGGGATAATAAATTGAGGCATGCGCGCGGATTTGATGACTTCCGCGCCAGCTTCGCGGACGTACACGCCAGGCGTGGCGGCGATGAGAGCGGACATTATGCGGCCTCCTTCACGGTGTTGGCGATGATGTTGGCCAGCGCATCTTCAAGCGATGCGCTGGCGACTTCAAACTCGGTAAGTGCGGGGTCGGCGGCGAACAGTGATTCGAGCGTGGCGCGTGCGTTGGTCGTGAGGATCGAAGTATCAGCGCTGTGTTGATCGACTTTTGCCACGCCGGGCAACATCTGCAGATGCGCAAGCGAAAGGGCGGTGCGGATGCGAATGGTCGTGCCGGCGACTTTGGCTTTGATCGCCGCCGGCGGGCCATCGG
>QBMO01000016.1:0-16147 GCA_003242075.1 Alphaproteobacteria bacterium | reverse complement strand
AGTCTGGGTCGAATCCGGTCGTCGGTTCGTCGAGCACGAGGAAATCCGGCGCACCAGCGATGGCCAGCGCGAAATGCACCCGGCGTTGTTCACCACCCGACAGCTTGTCGCAGCGTCGTTTGGCGAGAGCGGTGAGCCCGGCTTGCTCCAGCACATCCTTGGTCTTCAAGCGGCGCTTGAAGTAGCCGGCGTGCAGGTCAATTGCCTCGGCGACCGTCAACGCCTCTGGCAACCCAGCCGCCTGCAACATCACGCCCATACGCGCCCGTGCTTCGGGATCGCGCGGGTCGCGATCGAACAAGCTCGCGGCGCCAGCGTCGGCGGCGAGGCGGCCGGTAATCAAACCGGCTACGGTGGATTTGCCTGCCCCGTTTGGGCCGAGCAGCGCGACCACTGATCCCGCCTCAAGCGCGAAGTTGAATGCTTTCAGCACGGACTGCCCGGAATAGGATTTCGCAACCGCTTCCAAGCGGGCGACGACTGGGGAGGTTGTTTGCGGCACGGGCGTTCTCCTCGGCGATGCAGCACCAGAAGAGCAGGTCGCAGCCTCGCTGGTGAGTGCGCGGCGTCAGTGCAAGGGCATGACAGGTGTCATCTCCGGTGCGAGGCAGTTTGATACGCCCGCCACTTGGTCGCTGCGGAGCAGTCCTCAGCTATTTTGCTCATGCTGCAATGGGAGCTGCGATCGAGTTGACCAAACCGTACGCGACGCTCGATGTGACTCTCTATTCGCCGCTCTGCTTGGCTGTAGATCTGCTCGAGCAGATTGCCAGTGACCCGTTCAAGTCGCCCAAGGCAGAGCCAGACCGGGCGCCGGCGGGCCACCACCGATGCCGCCGATGCAACTGCCTCCGGAGAAGCTGACTGACACATTGAAAGAGGCGGCGGCCGCGATCGGCGTTGGCAGGTCAACACTCTACAAAGCGATGGGAGAGGAAAAGCTCCACGCCGTGAAACTCGGCAATAGGACGCTGATCCCTGTCTATGCTCTGCGGACCTGGCTAAATGCTTTGCCTCGTCGGCCATCCCCGCCGTCGCGTCGAGGTGGGTAAAGCTTTAGGCGAGGCGCCCTCTGAGTTTGTAAACTGCGTGGCTCAGTGCTTGATTCTCCTAGGAGTGAACACACCGGCAAAAGTTTGCAGAGACGTTGAAAAAAAGGTTCTTTGCTGACAAACAGCAGCTTCAGTCCCTGTCGCGCCCACCATTGTTTCAATGACGTCCATTGTAACGCCCTGACGGATTTAGCGCCCTCAGAACGTTAGCGGAAGCGCGTAGACCTTCCTCGCCGTTCGGCGCTCAAGGAGAATACGGCCCTGGAAATTGAGATCGCCAGCAGTGCGGATGAGCTCGCTCTTGTCTTGGAAGCGACGCGCGCGGGTTTCGAACTTCGGCGTACGCCTTCGTCGGCAGCTGCCGATTGGGCGTTGTCGGAGGGCGCGCTGCAGCATCGGTCCAAGGGATTCTTCAGCGTCAACGGCGTGCGAGACGGCGATGGCGAGGCGGTCTTACTCTATCAGCCGCAAGCGGCCGTAACCGGGCTGCTGACCGCCGAGCTCGGCGGAGAACGCCTCTACTTGCTACAGGCTCGGGCCGAGCCAGGCTGTCTGGGCGAGGTGCAATTCGGTCCAACGGTGCAGTCGACGCCCGCCAACTTTATGCGGCTGCACGGCGGCGCGCCGACTCCAAACATCGATGCCTTTATCGCGTACGAAGCAGACGCACGGCCTCTACAGGACACCACTCAGCTCGATCTGGGCGAGCGATACCTCTTCAAAAGCAAGCGCTCGCTTCTGGTTGAAACCGCCAAGCCGATGCCAGCGGCAGCCCCATTCGTATGGACGAGCGCCAAGGCGCTGAGGCAAGCGGCGGGCCGGTCGGCGTTTCTCAATCTCGATCTGCGCTCTATTCTTTCGCTTGCGCCCTGGACCGAGGCCGAGCTTGCGCCCAAGCGCCAATCGCTTCGCGCGAGTTTGGTGACCGCCCCGCGACCGGAGGTTCTTGGCTCGTTGCTAGCCAAGATCCGGCGGGTCCAACAACCGCCGTCGATTGTCCGCCTAGAGCATCTCAAAAACTGGGTCGCGGACGAATGGGGCTGGAGCGAACGAGAAAGCCAGCAGGGCTTCCGCATCGGCTTCTTCGAGGTCAGCGCCGCGCATCGCGAGGTCAAACGCTGGGTTCAGCCCCTGGTCGATTCAAGTTCAGAGGGCCACGTCGCGCTGGCCTGCCGCGATAATAGAGGCGTGTTCGAGGTGCTGGTCTGCGCGCGCCGTGAGCGGGGCCTTGCAACGGATATTGCATTGGCGCCGACCTATGTCCGCTATCCTGGCGCGCCCGGCGCGCTCCCGGCTTGGCTCAACGGGGATGCGCACGTGTTGTCCGCCACGGTCGAGAGCGATGAGGGAGGGCGGTTTTACCGTGATGTTAGCCGTTATGAGTTGGTGCTCGTAGAAGAGGCTCCAGACGGATACGCAGATTGTGTCTGGCTCAACGTTGCCGAACTCAAACTCATGCTAACAACCTCGAATTTATGCACGATCCAGCTGCGCGCCATCGTGTCTCAGCTCCTAGCGCTATAACGCGACGATCTGGCACGGGAAACCTAGCCAATGCGGTTTGCGAGTGACTGCTTCAAACCTTGTTACGCCGCTTTGTGAGTCAACCGCGCCGAAAGGTCGACTTCGGCAAGCGTCCAGCGCTCGCGCGCCCATGTGGCGATGTCGGGGGCTAGCGTGTCCAAAGCTATTGGCCAATGATCGTGCTCAAACGCCGGCAAAAGGTCCTCGGGCCGATTGTATATCCTCGCTCCAGAACGCCGCTCCGCATCATCAACGAAGCGTTTAAGCCAGAGGAAGCAGGCAAACTGCAGCGCGGCCCGCTCATAGTCCGAAGATGCAGCGCGCTCGACTAGAGCATGCGCGCGAGCCAGTAGTGATTGCACGCCCGCTAGCGCTTCTTCGTGCCCAATCGCCTCCCATTGCGCCATCAAGCCCTGCGGACGGTTCGCCCAATTGACATAGAGGATCTCATTGTGCGCGGCGAGATGGCCGCTCGCCGCCGCTTCAAAGAGGAATGTCTCGTTGGCGTACAGCGATTGACGCCCATCCACCGGCAATCGCAGTTCACCCATGATTGCCCGGCGCATGATTCCGCGTAACGGTGCGCCGCGGTCAGGCGCCAACATGAACTGCATCAAGCGCTCGAACCGCGGACGGATATTGGCGCGCGCCGGCAGCACAGATTGCACCGCACCGATATACCGCACATCGCAATGCGCGAGCGCCGCCTCCGGGTTGCTGAGCAGCGTCGGAAGCAAGCGCTCTATGTAGTGCGGCACGATCACGTCATCATGGAAATAGATGAAACAGTAAGGTGTGCGCACTTGATCGAGCAGGAAATTGACGTTGCCGGCCCAGCCTAGACGTTCAACCTGCTGATACGCGCGAATGCGTCGATCCTGGCGGGCGTGGTCGGTTACGCGCTCGAATGTAGCGTCCGCGCTATGATCTACAGACACGACGATTTCAATCTCGCCATAGGTCTGGCCACGCGCGAAATAGAGCGTCTGATCGATGAATTCCTCGGCTTCATAAGCCGGGATCAGGATGGTGACGTCTGCGCTCATCAATCAAGCGCCATGGCGTCGAGGGTCCGTCGCATGATGCTCAGCTAACAGCTGATCGCACGGTGTAGAAGAGTGAGTTGTAGCGCTATCCACAAGAGGGGAGTCCGACGCGGGCAGCGCCATCGTCCTCTCAGCTGGATCAACCTACTCTTTGTTGAATATCTTTGCGGTGCGGCGGTGGTCTAGTGGCGGTCGCTCGTTCGGCCCGCATAGTTTTTGCGGACGCGTGCGCGACTGAGCATTGACGAGGCCCTCATCTGGCTCAAGACCGCCGTTGTACCGCCGGCAGACGCCACTCTCGTGTCAACAGAGCGGGCTGAGGCAAGTACGCGCGGAATGTAATCACGAAAAGCCCGCGAGGGGCGGGGAGCCAATTGGCGGGGGCAGCTGGCGCATCCGCCTGCAGTGAGATCGTCATGCTGCCGTCGGCGTTGCGGACAATGCCGGGCGTGCGATCGCCGATCGAGAAGCGATTGATCGGGTTCTCGGTGAAGAACAACCGCGCGTCGGGCTCGAGCTGATACATCGAGAGCGACCAGAAGGCGGACGCTGGCACATTCGGGGGAATGGTGAGCGTGTAGCGGTGCACTCCGTTCAGCGGTTCGCCGGCTGCGTCGGTATCGGCGCGGGCGTAGGTCGCTTCTTCAACTTCCAACGCAGCGAGACCGGAGAGCGCGACGGCGGCGCGCACATCGTCGGCGCCGCTTTGCGAGCCGACGCCGGGCGGCGGATAGTGCCAGCCTGAAAGCGTTTCGCCGCGCAAGGTGAAGCCGGTGCGCAGCGTTGCTTGGCCTTGCGCCGCAGCTTGGCGCCAACGCTCTTGTTGCGCTGGGCTGAGGGAGCGCCAGGCGTTGAGATCGCCGGGTCGCAAGCCCACGTCTGCAAAATTGTGCGCACGACTGCCGACAGGATCCGCAAGCGAGGCGCGCGCAAGCGTTGCGTTTACGACGGCGAGAAAGTTTTCAAGATCGTCGGCATTGGTTGGCGCGACGGGTGGAAGAGTTGGGGCGGGGGCGTCGATGATGCGGATTTGCTCTTGCACAGCGTTGGCGGCGGGCAAGTCTTCGACGCCGGTGACGAGGATGCGCGCAAGCATCCAGACATCGTCCGTATCGGAGCGAATGAGACGCGTGCCGGCGGGGGCGTCGCCGCGCCATGATGGACCAGCGACAAGCGTCGGACCGCCTTCGCCGCCCGTCGCGCGTGTGCCGACATAGGCGAAGTTGTCGGTGTAGGCGTTCATGAAGGCGACGGAGAAATAGCGATCGCGCACTGTCGGGATGATGACCAGCACCGGGCCGTTGCTGAGATCGAGCCGAGCCGAGCAATAGACGGTGTCGTTGTTTGGCGTGGTGACGTTGCGCCCGGTATGATCGGTGAGGGTGCGGCGCTGCTGCACGGTATTGAAGCGATGGGCTGGCCGCTGCGGTGTCGGGCCGGCGGCGGCCCAGGCCGTGCGCGCCATCTCGTAGATGGGAAACGCGTAATAGTATGCCTCAAGATATGGATCGGACGCAGGAGTGCTGTGGGCGCAGCCGGCGGCGTGCGCCAGTGCAGCGAAAGCGCCGCCGGCGAGCAAGGTGCGGCGCGAAGTGTCGATCATCGGGTGCGCTCCGTGAGCTGTGTCAGCATGAGATCGATGGCGGGCCGTCGTGGTTGCGACGCGACGCTTGTGTCTGGGGCGAACAACATGAGGCGATCGTCGTTGGTGGAATAAGCGGGCCACGCTGGCGCGCCGTCGCAGCTGGGTGCGCCCGTCTGCGCGAAAGAAACCCAGCAGGATGAAATCATGTCGCCGAAAGCGCGGTCTTGCGCCGTGATGAAGGCGGGTGGGATGGGCAAGCGGTCCCAGGTTTGGAAGATGAACGGAATCTCGGTGCCGTGATTGGCGCCCGGAACTGTCCCGCGACGGCGTTCGATCACGTAGGTGAAGTGGTAGAGATAGCTCGGCGCACCCGATGCGGTTTGCGCCGCGACCCAAGCAGCGGGCGCGACAAAGAAGGCGTCGCCCAGAGCTTGGCGGGTGAACTCTTCTTCGGAGACGTCGCCGTACAATGTGCGCAGTTGCGGCAGGCGAGGCCCAAGTACATTCAGCGCTGAGCCCGTAACGCCGAGAGATGTGATCACGTTGGCTTCGTTGTCGTTGGCGCCGATCATAAGCGGCACATCGGCGGCGCGGCCTTCATCGAAAGCGCGCGCGGGCGCTTCCGTGATCAGCCGCCCGTCGATGAACTCGCCATAGCCTAGGCCTTCGAGTGTTCCCAGCGCTTCGATGAGCTGTGCTGTCGCCGCCGCGCGCAGATCGGCGGCGCTGGCGTTTTCCCGTAATCCAATGCGCGCCATGGCTTCGACGCCGTTGCGTTCGTGTTCTGCAAGGGAACCAGGGCGTTGCAAGCCGCCGCCGGATTGAACGATAGCGCCTTGAAACAGCCCGCGTGCGCGAGGCGAGGTGAGTAAGTAGACAATGCTTGCGCCGCCGGCAGATTCGCCGAACACGGTGACGCGCGAGGGATCGCCGCCGAAGGCCGCGATGTTGCGCTGAACCCATTCGAGCGCGGCGATCTGATCCATCAGGCCATAATTGCCGAGCGGCGCGTCTGCACTGGCTTCGGCCGTGAGCGACGGGTGCGCGAAATAGCCGAGCAAGCCCAGACGATAATTGATCGTAACCAGCACGACGCCTTGGCGCGCCAGCGCTGCGCCGTCGTAGATTGGAAACGAACCTGCGCCGACGCGATGTCCGCCGCCATGGATCCAAACCATGACGGGCAAGTTGCGCGCGCCGTCTTGCGCCCAAACATTGAGTGAGAGGCAATCTTCGCTCTGCACATCGGCGCGCCCGCCGCCGCGGCTGTCACGCGCAGGTTGGGGGCAGGCTGGGCCGTAGTTCGAAGCGCCTCTGACGCCATCCCAGTGCGCAGCCGGCGCCGGCGGGCGCCAGCGCAAATCTCCGATGGGCGGCGCTGCGAACGGGATGCCTTTGAACGCGTGGACGCCATCGGCTGCTACACCGCGGACTTGGCCGCTTTCGACGCGCACGATCGATTGCGCCGCGGCTGGCGCCGAGCATGCGAACAGCGTCAGGAAAGCGATAAGCGCGCGCGCCGAATTCATGGTGTGGCTCCTCGTCATGCGGAAAAGCGATCCGTTTGCGCTGGGCGCTCGCGTCCATCCCGATCCGGCGGCATCCTCCGCCTTGATCCACGGAGCTTAACGCGACATGGTGCCAACTGTCGACAATCTTGTGGTGGAACCCGAATGCGCGAAACGGCGGTAAACTGGCCGATGACGCGGCGCTCTGTGCTTGCGGCGTTGCCGTTGGCGGCCAGTTGCACGACGTCGAACGCCGAGGGGGAGCACGTGCCGCCACAGGGGCTGCAGACGCCGAGTGAGTCAGTGATGATCTCGGTGGCCGATGCCGTTGCTGGCGTTCATTTAAGTGCCCGCTTGTGCCGGTATCCCGCGTTTCGAACTGCGTGGCTCTGGGTTCACGCGCACACGCCTGACGGTTTCTATGCTTTCGTTGATCATTTGGCGCCTAGCGGCGGTGAACCGACCCCGGAGGGGGGCGAGCACGTTGTGTATGAGGACGATGGTGCACGGCTGCGCTTTGAGCGGCACGGAACGACGCTAGCGCCTGTCCAATCGCTGTTGCGCGCGCGTGTGAACGCGTCGGGTGGTGAGGCGGCAGCGAGCGATCTGCAATTTGCGCCGACGCTTATGCGCTCCGGCTTGCTGCCGGGCCGCATGGAGGCGTTCGGGCGTGTCGAGGGCGAATTGGCGATCGGCCATCGACGCTATCGTTTAAGCGGCCCGGGGCAGTTTCACGAACAGCGTCAGACGGACGCACGGTTCACAACGCCGTTCGCGTTCGCTTCGCTGTGGGACGACGACATTGCAATGACGTTGCTTGCGATCCCGGATCAATCCGCGGGTTACGTCTTGCGCGCTGGCGAAGCGCCGCGCCCAGGCACGGTGCGCTTTGGTCGACCTGGCGAGCGGAGAGCGCTGCGTATCGACTTTGGTCCGCATGATTTTCTGGAGGGGCACGCCACTTCTGTGGTTCGCTACACTATTCCGATTTACGGCGAAGCGTGGCGCGGCGCCTTCGTGACCGCTGACATAGGCGGTCGACGACTGCTTGGCGCCGTGAACGATTGGCGGCCGGAAGCGCTTTTTCCTGGCGTTTAAAGCTATTTTTGCGATGCAGAGCGCGGCTTGCGCGCGGGCGACGCCCTCAGTTTTGTCGGGGTTCGCGTGCCTTCGATATAGGCGCGCGAATAGTCAAAGATGGCCTCCATGGCGTCGCGGGCGGCGTTGGCGTCTCCGATTTCGACGGCGTTGCCAATCTTTGCCCAGAGGCGCGCCTGAGTCAGTCTGTTTTTCTTCACGTCGACGATTTCGTCTTGGAACGCGTTGTGTCCAAAGGTGATGCTGCGCACCAGGTGCACGGTGCGCGGCGTTTTCGCGACGTCGACGAGAACACCTATGGCCTTGCGGACATCCGCCGCAAACACATGGCCATCCGCCGCTGCTTCGGCGCGCGCGGGCATGGTGCGCATCATGGCGACGAGCGCGGCCTTGGTTTTGTCGTCCTCCGCAAGCGCGGCCTGCTGCGCCATCAGACCTGCGAGGGCGCGGCGGATCAAGAACACTTCATAGAAATTGGGGTCTTCGGCCGTGGCGATGCGTGCGCCCTTCATCGGTTCGATGACGACGCTGCCTTGGCTTTCGAGGATGCGCAGCGCTTCGCGCACCGGCGCGCGTGAGCACTGAAAGCGATCCGCCAATTCTTGCTCGCGCAACCGCGCCCCCGGCGGGTAATGCCCGCGCTCGATGTCCCGCGCAGTCGCGCGTGCGATTCCCAATGCTGACACGCGGGCGTCGGGCGTGCGCAGCGGCAGAACTTTGGATTTGGCAGATGATTTTGGCATTGGCTCTCGTTCGCATTTTGGAGCGCGCACCAGTTAGCGCGTCAACTGGAAGTTTGCATCTGGCGTTTTCCGGCCATTCGCCCACTGCGCCGCTGTCTAAGATTTCGCCAATTTCGACTGGGGAGTGGACAGGCGGCGCATTCAGCGTCTAGGTTTTGTCGACAATCCTGCAAGGCGAGAGCCTGAGACGGGCGACCACGGGAGGGGTCACGACAATGCGCAACATTCTTCTTGCCACTCTGCCGATCTTCTTCGCACTTGCGGCGCCAACCTACGCTCAGACGACAACTTCGAGCGGGGAGGAGGCGGGTCTAGGCGAAGATGAGATCGTCGTGACCGCCTGCCGTCGCGAAGAGACGCTGTTTGAAGTTCCAGGCGCGGTGTCTTCTATTTCCGCTGCCGATCAGCAGAATTTTGTGATCGAGAGCACGTCCGACATTCTGCGCCAGCTGCCGAGCGCCGCGCTGGTGAATGGCGGGCCGGCTTATACCAACGAAATCTCCCTGCGTGGCCAAGGCGGCGGCCGCGTCGGCTTCTCAGAATCGGCGGTCGGCGTGTATCGCGATGGCCATTATATCGCCGGCGGCGGTTTCGGCGGTCGTGGCTTCAATGCGCTCGATCTCTTCGACCTTCAGCGCATCGAAGTGATGCGCGGGCCGCAAGGCGCCTTGTATGGACGCAACGCCGTCGGCGGCGCCGTCAATGCGGTGTCGCAGCGTCCGGATGAAGCGTTCGGATTCACCGGTTCGATCGGCTACAACGATCTTGAGCGCACCGACCTTGAGGCAATCATAAATCTGCCGGTGACAGCGGACGCCGCCTTTCGCCTTGGCGGCTTCTGGAGCGATCAGCAGGGCGGCTTCGTGACGCTTGCGTCGACCGGCGAGACGATCGACACCGAGGAGACGTCCGGCGCACGCGCGGTCTTTGAAGTGACGCCGACCAACGAAACGACGATCCGCCTGACCTACGAGTATTTCGACAACCGAGCCCCGAGCTTCGGCATCAACGGCTATCGCCAGTTTCGCAATAATCTGACGCCGCTCGATCCCGATCCGTTCGTCCGTGACATGAACCGGTTGGGATATGCGAATATCCTCGAGAACTCGGGCTATCTCGATTTCGAGCACGATCTCGGCTGGGCCAATTTCCAGCTGCGCGGCAGCTTCAAGCTTCGCGACGCTGGCCGCACCAATGACGATCTCGATCACTATCTCGGCTTCCAGGGCATCACCTCCGTGTTTCCGCCCGCTACGCCGGCGCAGCCCATTGATCTGGTCTCAAATCAGTTTGAGGACTTTCATCGCTCAGGCCTCATTGGCGTGCTGACTTCGCCCGAGGGCGATGGGCGTTTCAGCTGGCTGATTGGCGCAGAGTTTCAAGAGAACCAATCGGCGATCGATCTCTCGACAACCGGTTTTGCGGGGGCGGCTGCCGGTTTGCGGGCGCAACTGCGCACCGATGAATCGGTGGAAGAGCTCAGCTCGGTGGCGCTATTCGGCGCGGTGGAATACGATCTGACCGAGCGGTTGGCGTTGGGCTTCGAAGCGCGCGTGCAGACCGACGACAAGACCTTCTCGTTCGATCGCCGTCGTAACCAGGCCGAGTCCACGGCCGTCGAAATTCTTGGCGTGCGGTTGGACGAATCCTGGACACGCGTGCTGCCGACGGCAACGCTGCGCTACAGCCTTGCAGATAATTCGTCGCTCTATGCGCGCATCGCCACGGGCTATCGCCCGGGTGGCTTCAATGTCGGCATTCCGACAGACATTCCCGGCGCGGGAAATCTCATCCCGTACGATCCAGAGACCGCCACGTCTTACGAGGCCGGCTTTAAACTGGGCTTCATGGACGGGCGCTTCTATCTGGAAGGGGCGGCCTACTTTACCGAAACTGAAGACGTGCAGATCGTCACCGCGGCGAGCACCACGAACACCAACTTCATCCTGCAGAACGGTGTCGGCGCTGAGGTTTGGGGCGTGGAGCTGGAAGCGCGCGGCCGCTTCGATATTGCCGGTGGCACGCTCAATGCCAGTGTCGGACTATCGTCGAACGATGGCGAGTTCCAGGATGGCACCTCGGTCATCCTTGCCGGCGTGCTCACGGACATCTCCGGAAATCGGATGAACCGCACGCGCGACTTTATCGGCACGTTGAACCTGATGTATCGGCACGACCTCGGCGGCGGGCTGGATGGTTTCCTAGCGACGAGCTACCAGACGCAGGTCGGCGGGTTCGAGAATGCCGAGAACTCGCGTGAGTTCGCCGAGTTCTCGTTGTTCGACGCGCGTATCGGCGTCGAGGGCGGCAACTGGCGCTTTTCGATCTATGGCAAGAACCTCGGCGACGAGATCTATCCGGTGCAGACGATCGCCAGCAACGTGTACTTCAACGAGCCACGCACGTATGGCGCGGAGTTGAGCTTCAGCTACTGAAGATGTGTGGCGGGGCCGCGAAGGCCCCGCCATTCATCTTTTGCCGCTTTGTAAGCGCCGCTGCAAAAGGGGCTGTCATGATGTCGCCATTCAAGCGCACCGTTCTGATCGCTGCGGCGGGATTGCTGAGCGCCTGCGTTAGTGCGCGCAGCACGCCGGCGTCTCACGGTGTTGAGGCGCCGCCCAATATCATTCTGATCATCGCCGACGATCTGGGGTACGGCGATCTCTCCGTTTATGGTGGCGAGCGGATTCAGACGCCTCACATCGATACGCTGGCGGCCGATGGCGTCCGCTTCACCAACGGCTACGTGACGGCTGCGGTGTGCGCGCCTTCGCGCGCGGCGCTTTTGTCGGGGCGATATCAACAACGCTTCGGATATGAGTTTAATCCGGTGCGGCGCGATCTGGAGGGCGTTGGCATTCCAGCTGATGTGCGAATCTTGCCGGAGTATCTGCGCGAGCGCGGCTATCGCACGGCATTGGTAGGCAAGTGGCACCTGGGACGCACGCGCGAAACCCATCCGATGAACCACGGCTTCGATGAGTTCGTGGGCCTGTTGCCGGGCGCAACGGGATACCTGGTTGAACCCTCCGAGGGCGATGAGTGGCTGCCTGATCCGCTACCGGGGTCGCCGCAAGGTTTCTGGCCGATGCGTCTGGAGCGTGGTTATGAGCGCGAGGAACGTACAGGCGGCTATCTCACCGATATTCTCACCGACGAAGCGATCGGCTTTATCGGCAGAAACCGCGATCGACCATTTTTTCTGACTTTGGCGTACAATGCGCCCCACACGCCGCTGCAGGCGTCCGCGCTCTACCTTGAGCGCTATGCGCACATCGAAGACCCGAGCGCGCGCATTTACGCGGCTATGGTTTCGGCCATGGACGATGGCGTCGGGCGAGTGATGGCGGCGTTGCGTGAGCAGGGCTTGTCCGAGCGCACGCTTGTGATTTTCGTCAGTGACAATGGGTGCGCCGCTTATGTTGGCGCCGGCGTCTGCTCAAACGCGCCATTGCGCGGCTCGAAGGCGACTTATCTGGAGGGCGGCGTTCGCGTGCCGATGATTGCGTCCTGGCCCGGACATTTGCCGCGCGGCCGCGTGCACGAGCAGCCGATCGTTAGTTTCGATTGGACTGCGACCATTCTCGCGGCGGCTGGCGCCGAGACGGGCAGTGCGCCGCTCGACGGCGTCGATCTGCTGCCCTTGATTGCAGCGCTGGAGCCATCGTCTGCCGCGATCGTGTGGCGAACATCGCCAAATTACGCTGTGCGGGAGGGGGACTGGAAGTTGATCGTCGCCGAGCGCGCTGATGGCGCCGGCATGATCACCTATCTGTTCAATCTAGAAGCCGATCCGCAAGAGCGCGTGAACCGCGCGGCAGAGCGTCCCGAGATCGTTCAGCAGCTGCAGCGCAGCTACGAGGCCTGGAGTGCGCAGATGCAGCCGCCCTCGTTTGACAGTGAGCGCCGGCTTGCGGCGCCGCTGGCCCCGAATGATCCGCCGGTAAACCTGTACAATTGAAGCGAGGCGCACTGGTGCTGAAGAAGATAGCCTTCGTGTTGAGCATTATCCTGGTCGGCGCCGCTGTTGGCGTGGGCTCAGCCATGCTGATGATCCGCAATGGCGCGATGATCGGGCGGGTCGATAATAATCATTGGTACACAAGCCGCACCGTAGGCTCGGTTGACGCCGATCCTTACACGCGCGCGCTTGTTGCGCGGATTGGGCTGCTGGGACTCAATCGACAGGAGACGGTGTACTTCAGCCGCACTGAAGATGAGGCTGGCGTCGTCTTCGATGGCGCTTGCACCTATCGCATTGATGGCGGCCCTCTTGCGGCGCGCTGGTGGTCGATCACGCTGTATGCGCCGGATAACTTTCTGGCCGTGAACGGCGACCATCAACCTTCCATCGACGCAACCTCGGTGCAACCCAATGCCGATGGCTCATGGACCGCGCGTATCGCGCCGGAACAGGGCGATGCGGTGAACTGGATCAGTTCGCGCAATGGCGGCGCGTTCAGCCTTTCGATCCGTCTCTACAATCCCGAGCCCGCGATCAGTGAACACCTGGAAGATGTCCCGCTGCCGACCATAACGCGCGAAGCTTGTGAAGGAGCGGGGCAATGAAGAAGGCTTGGATCATTTGGCTAGCCTCCACGCTGCTGCTCGCTGCGGCTCTCCATGTCGCGTTTATGTTCGCTTATCCGTACATCCTCATGAACGCCGCCATGGATCGTCTTTCCGCGAATGGCGAGCGTGAGAACGTTTGGACGCATGCGCCGCGGATGACTGAAACCGCGCGCCTGATTGTGCGGCCATCGCCTGATCTCGCGTATTCTTCGTGCGTGTATGATCTCAGCGACGGCCCCGTGCAGATATCGGTGCAGCCGTGGGGCGATTACATGTCGCTTTCGCTCTTCGGAGCGAACACCGACAATTACTTCACGCTCAACGATCGCCGCATGCCGGAATCAGGCGCAATCGTAATCCTGCGCACCGCCGATCAAGCGATCACGGATGAGCAAAGAGCAGCGGCCTTCGAGGTGGTTGATAGCCCAAGCGCACGCGGGATTGCGTTGGTTCGCCGCTTGGCGCCGTCGCCTGAACGATTTGCTGAGGCGGAAGCTGCGCGCGTGCAGGAAGAGTGCCGGGCGCTCAACGCGGAGTGACTTCGCGCTAGCGCAGGATGCGATCGACCTGCCGGCTCCAGTCCAGCATAGAGCGCGTCTCTAAGGCTTGTTCCCCCAGGCGGCGCAGTGCGGCGCGATCACGCGTGCTTAGTCGCTCGGTGAGCTGTTCAAACTTACGCTCGCGCAGAAAGATCGCTTCCGGCGCCGGTGCGCGGGGATCAATGCGGTTGGGCTCGATGCGGATGACCTCGCCGCTGTGCAGCGTGATATCCAATCGCGTTCCGCCCCCGACCGGCAATTCTTCGAACTGTGCGCGCCGCGCCAAGTCGAGGATCGCCGGATCAGCCAAGGTCGCATCGGCATAGTCCTGGGGCCGAGCTGATCCGCGCGTCATATAGAGCGCCACAACGAAGGAGAAATTGATCTGCGCGCCGATGGCCGAGGTGGGTGGCTCGAAGTTGATGATCTTGTCGGCTAGCACGCGCGCCCAAGCGGGTTCGGCCGAGAGCGTGAATTGCGCGACATCGTCGGCGCCGAGGCCGCGTTCGGCCCACATCGGCGCGATCGCTTCGAGGAAGGGAATGATCGAGGAAGATGCCGAGAAGAACTTGGGATAGATGTAAAGCGGCCCATCGAGCCGCGCCGCTGTGTCGATAATGTTCTGCGTATCTAGAGCCAGCGCGCGTTCGGGGTCGAGCGCCGCGTAGAGGCCAGCGCGGCCCTCCAACATCGACGCCGCGCCGCGTTCACCGGCGCGCGCCAGCCAAGCGGCTTCAACGCCAGATCGCGCCGCACGCGCGATGATGATCCGCTTATCTTCGCTTTGATCGTAGAAATACTGAAAGGGACCGGCTGCGGCCGACGCGCTGAGCGTGATGGCCGCGGCGGTTTCTTCGGCGTTTAGCCCAAAAGCCGTTGCCGAAGCCGATGCGGCGCCTGGGGCACCCCAAATGCCGGAAGTCATGAAGCGCGGCTGCAGGGGGCCATAAGCGGCGGCCAGTGCGCCCTGTACTGAGTATCCGGTAGCAAGCGCAGCGGCGAACGTGTGACCGTCAGTGCGATTGGCCTGCGACGCCGCTAACGCTGCGCCGAAGATCGGAGGGGAAGCGCGGAGCTCTGCGCGAAAGTCGCTGTCATCGGTTTCGTTGGCGTGGATCAAGTATGCAATCGCCGCGGCCGCGTCCTCTGACGGTAGACGGAATCCGCAACCCGGCACCCAAGCCTCTGGTGCGCCGCCTCTGCTTCGCAGGCGAGCTATGAACGGATCGTCGCAATGGTGCGGGGTCGCCGCGGCCAACGAGGCGAGGTTATCGATGATCGTCAGCCGAAGCCGTTGACGCACCGCTTCACTGAGCGTGTCGAACTCCGCCTGCGCGACGATCTCGCCGAGTTGAGTGGCCAGCGGTCGCGGTCGCTCCTGCGCCGCCGCTGGCGCGCTCATCGTGACCAAAAGAGTGATCACGGCTAACGCCCAACGTGAAGGAGAAAATTGCACGGGGCGACCTTTGCAGAGCTTCGATATTGTCGACAACCTATCCTTCGGCGCCGTGGCCGCAAGGCAAAAGGTCGTCGCTGACCCACGCGGCGGTACAAGCGTTATGCCCTGGGCGCCTGCGCGTGCTGAAGAGGTTAAGGCTGCCCTGTCGATTGAGCCGCGGTCAGGATTTCGAGCGTCGAACGGGTTTCTTTGGCTCTTGCGGGGCGCTGAAATTTTCGGGCGCTACGAACTCTTCTCGAAACCAGGGATGTACGCGAGTATCGAAGATGCTCTTCAGCCACTCCGCGACGCGCTGAACGCGAGCGGCATTGCGTGCCTCGCGATGCACGATGAGCCAGAGCTTGATCGGCGTGCTCGGCTCCGCGCCGATTAAAGTGAGCTCTGGTGCGAGCGTGAAGAGATAGGTGGGCACAGTGGCCACGCCCGCGCCGGCCCGCAAGGCGGCGACCATGGCCGCGCTCGAATTGGTCTCGAAGGCAAAGGCGAGGCTGGCGACGGCGGTGGCGCGCTTGCCCCAAACTTCCTGCTGCGAAATCTGTCCGGTTTGACGAAGCGTGCGATGGTCGCCGGCGGCGGAGGCTGCCGATGCAGGCAGGCCGTATGTCTCGACATAAGTCGGCGCCGCAGCGAGCACGTAGTGCAAGGTAGCGAGCGTTGACGTGTCATCGCCGATTTCGGCGCGTGACTTGTCGAGCGCGATCGTGATGTCGGGACGAGCCTGCGAGTCCGGCGCGGCTGGACCGATCAGGCAATCCAAGGAGAGCTGGATTCTCGGATTGCGCTCCAGGAAGGTGCTGACCCGGGGCGCCACCCAAAGCGAGCCCACGCCATCGGGCGATGCGACGCTGACGAGCCCTTCTTCGCGTTGGTCGCGCGCACGCACACTCCGCTCAATGTCATCGGCGAAATGTTGCATGGAGCGCGCGCGCTCATAAAGATCCTCGCCAGCGCTCGTGAGCGCCGTGCCGCTGCGACGCCGGTGAAACAGCTTCACTTCAAGCCGCGGTTCCAGTTCATCGAT
>QBMO01000169.1:3413-4176 GCA_003242075.1 Alphaproteobacteria bacterium | reverse complement strand
ATGCTGCCCGCCCCGCGCGCAAGCCTCGCCGCCAATTCCGTTGAGTTCGAGAGCTTGCCGCTGGTGAAGCCGACGGGCTTCCGCGAATACGACGCGCGCTGGTGGTTCGGCATTCCGGGCGCTGAGAAGCCGCCGGAGCTAAACCTGCTCGGCGTGCAGGCGCTGGGCGCAGGCCTCGGCACTCTCATCCACGAAATGGGTGTCGCCCCGCGCATCGTCGTCGGCCACGATTTCCGCTTCTACTCGACATCGATCAAACAAGCGCTGACGCTCGGCCTGATGCAGGCGGGCATGGAGGTCCACGACATTGGCCTCGCGCTTTCACCAACGGCTTACTTCGCACAGTTCGCACTCGATATCCCGTGCGTCGCCATGGTCACCGCCTCGCACAATGAGAACGGCTGGACCGGCGTGAAGATGGGCGCCAACAAACCGCTCACCTTCGGCCCCGACGAAATGGGCGCGCTGCGCGACATCGTCCTTGGCGGCAGGTTCAAGGACCGCGCCGGTGGCAGCTACACATTCGTCGAAGGCATGCGCGAGCGCTACATCGCCGACATTGTCAGCCGCGTGAAACTCTCGCGCCCGCTCAAGGTCATCGCCGCCTGCGGCAATGGCACGGCCGGCGCGTTCGCACCGGAGGCGCTGCGCCGCATGGGCGCCGAGGTGATCGACCTCCACACCGCGCTCGACTGGACCTTCCCGAACTACAACGCCAATCCCGAAGACAGCGAAATGCTGCACGATATGGCGGCCGCCGTCC
>QBMO01000169.1:236-3403 GCA_003242075.1 Alphaproteobacteria bacterium | reverse complement strand
CCGCAAGCACGGCGCTGACGTGGCCCTCGGCTTCGATGGCGACGGCGATCGCTGCGGCGTCGTTGACGACCAAGGCGATGAAATCTTCGCCGACAAGGTCGGCCTCATGCTGGCGCGCGATCTTTCCGACGCGCACAAGAACGCCGTGTTCGTCGCCGATGTGAAATCGACCGGGCTCTACGCCATCGACCCGGTTCTAAAAGCCAACGGCGCCACCGTCGATTACTGGAAAACCGGCCACTCCTACATCAAGCGCCGAACCAATGAGCTCGGCGCGCTGGCTGGCTTCGAAAAAAGCGGCCACTTCTTTTTCCGCGAGCCGCTGGGTCTTGGCTATGACGACGGCATCGTCGCCGCCGCCGCCGTGCTCTCCATGCTCGACCGCAATCCGGGGAAAAAGCTCAGCGAGCTGAAGAACGCGCTGCCAAAGAGCTACACCTCGCTCACCATGAGCCCCCACTGCGATGACGAAACCAAATACGGAATCGTCGAACGCGTCGTGGCTGATTACCAAAAACTCGCAGCCGAAGGCGGCAAAATCCTTGGCCGCTCCATCCGCGACGTGAACACCGTCAACGGCGCCCGCGTTACGCTTGAAGACGGCGCTTGGGTGCTGGTGCGCGCCTCATCGAACAAACCCGAACTCGTCGTCGTGGTCGAAAGCATGAGCAGCGACGACGACATGAAAGCCCTCTTCCGTGAAGAGGTGAAACCACGCCTCGCCCGCTTCTCCGAAGTCGGCGCCTACAATCAGGAAATCTAAGCATGCGCGTTACCATGATCGGCACCGGCTATGTCGGCCTCGTCTCCGGCGCGTGCTTTGCAGACTTTGGCCACACCGTCACCTGCGTCGACAAGGACGCCGGCAAGATCGCGCGCTTGCAAAAGGGCGACATCCCGATCTTCGAACCGGGCCTCGACGAATTGGTGAAAGACAATGTCGAGCAAGGCCGCTTGTTCTTCACTACCGATCCGACCGCCGCCATCCGCGACGCCGACGCCATCTTCATCGCGGTGGGCACGCCCTCGCGCCGCGGCGACGGTCACGCCGACCTCTCCTACGTCTATGCCGCCGCCGAAGAGATCGCGGGCCTCATCCAGGGCTACACGGTCATCGTCACCAAATCGACGGTGCCCGTCGGCACTGGCGATGAAGTCGAAGCCATCATCAAGAAAACCAACCCGAGCGCCGATTTCGCCGTCGTCTCCAATCCGGAATTCCTGCGCGAGGGTGCTGCCATCAACGACTTCAAGCGCCCGGACCGCGTCGTCGTCGGCACCGATGACGAGCGCGCGCGCGAAGTGATGCGCTCGCTCTATCGCCCGCTCTTCCTCAACGAAACGCCGATCGTCTTCACCGAGCGCCGCACCTCGGAGCTGATCAAATACGCCGCCAACGGCTTCCTCGCCATGAAGATCACCTTCATCAACGAAATCGCCGATCTCTGCGAAGCAGTCGGCGCCAACGTGCAGGAAGTCGCCAAGGGCATCGGCCTCGACAACCGCATCGGCCGCAAATTCTTGAACGCCGGCCCCGGCTATGGCGGCTCGTGCTTTCCGAAGGACACGCTGGCGCTGATGAAAACCGCGCGCGACTCGAACGCGCCGATCGAACTGATCGAGGCCACCGTTCGCGTGAATTCAGCGCGAAAGCAGAAAATGGCGCAGAAGATCATCGAAGCGGTGGGCGGCAGCGTCGCCGGCAAGACCATCGCCATCCTCGGCCTCACCTTCAAGCCGAACACCGATGACATGCGCGACGCGCCGGCGCTCGATATCGTGCCGACGCTTCAGGCCGAAGGCGCCAAGGTCCGCGCCTTCGATCCCGAAGGCATGGCCGAAGCCAAGCACATGCTGAAAGACGTCCACCGGCCCCTACGATTGCGTCCAAAACGCCGACGCCGTCGTCATCATCACCGAATGGGATCAGTTCCGCGCGCTTGATCTGGATCGCATGAAAGACGCGTTGAAAACGCCAATCGTAATCGATCTGCGCAACATCTACCGCCCCGAAGAAATGCGCGCGAAAGGCTTTACGTATGTGAGCGTGGGGCGGCCTTAGCAGAATCCGCCAAAGTCTAAGATTGGCCCGGAGCGGACATTCACCAGTCGCGTAAGTCGGAGTCATGCAGCCATGAATGGAAGCGGCCATTG
This sequence comes from Alphaproteobacteria bacterium, assembly GCA_003242075.1. GTDB lineage: Bacteria > Pseudomonadota > Alphaproteobacteria > Caulobacterales > Aquidulcibacteraceae > Vitreimonas. Next base: position 1,249 of record QBMO01000169.1, on the reverse strand, counting down.
TGCGCGTCGGCCAGCGTCAGCACTTCGACGAACATCGCCTTGAGCGACTCGTCCGTGAGCGGCTGGTGTCAGGGTGTCGTCGTTCCTCTGCATTTTTTACCTTTAGCACAAGGGCGAGCGCTGTCCGCTCCCGGCGAAAAGCGGCCCCCTAGCCAAAAACCTTCGGCTCAACTTCGCTGTGCCATTTCCAAGCATCGCGGATGATTTGATCCACATCGCGCACCGCTGACCAGCCAAGCTCCCGCTTCACCAAAGCCGTGTCCGCCACCAGAGCCGGCGCATCGCCGGGCCGGCGTTCCGCGCGCGCGGCCGGCACAGCCCGCCCCGTCACGCGCTCGATCGCCGCAAGCAATTCGAGTACGGTGACGCCGTCGCCTGTCCCCAGATTTGCCGCCAGCGACTCGCCGCCGCCGAGCAGGCGCTCAATTGCGCGCACATGCGCGTCAGCGAGATCGAGCGTGTGCACGTAATCGCGCAGGCACGAGCCATCGCGCGTGTCGTAGTCCGCGCCGAAAATCTTGAAGCCCTCGCGCCGCCCGAGCAACGTGAACAGCGCCAGCGGGATCGCGTGTGACTCCGGCTCATGCCGTTCGCCGATGCCTTCATCGGGGCATGCGCCCGCGGCATTGAAATAGCGCAGGTGCGCGAACTTCAGCCCATGCGCCGCCGCCATGTCGCGGCTGGCGCGTTCGATCATCAGCTTGGTCCAGCCATAGGGGCTGACCGGCCATTGCGGGTGCGTCTCGTCCATCGGCAGACGCTGCGGATCGCCATAGGTGGCGCAGGTTGATGAAAACACGAACGCGCTCACGCCCGCCTCGCGCATCACATCGAGCAGCACCAAAGCGCCGTTGACGTTCGCATCGTAGAAGCGCTCGGGAAATTTTACCGACTCGCCGACCTCGATCAGCGCCGCGCAGTGCAGCACCGCTTCTGGCTTGTGACGCGCGAACACCTCGGCCAGCCGCGCTCGATCGCGGATATCGCCGCGCTCGAACGGGCCCCATTTCACG
>QBMO01000169.1:0-226 GCA_003242075.1 Alphaproteobacteria bacterium | reverse complement strand
CCGCCACCGCCTGTAACAAGAATTGTCGCCATGTCGCCGTCCTGTTAGAGCCTTGACCCCATGAGCGCCACCTCTTTCGCTGCACGAGAAACCGCCTTCGCCCAAGTCGCGCGCGAAGCTGAACGTTTGCGCGGAAACACGCTGCTCGATTTGTTCGCTGCCGACCCCGCCCGCGCCGAAGCGTTTACCTTCACCGCCCCACATCTGATCGCCGATTTCTCGAAAC
>QBMO01000168.1 GCA_003242075.1 Alphaproteobacteria bacterium | reverse complement strand
GGAAATGAACCGCCGGTCCCCTTCGTCATCGATCCTTTTGCCCGGCGCTGCCTCTTGGACGGCGTCGACACCTTGGGCTGGCTCGTAGATCGCCTGCCCGCCATCGAATCCTTTGAAGCGAGAACAGCATGAAGACGTATAAAATTGCCCTCCTGCCCGGCGACGGCGTGGGGCCCGAGGTCACCCGCGCGGCGGTTGAGGTGCTTCATGCTGTCGCCGATCGATTCCAGCATCGCTTCGTGTTCGACGAACACCTGATCGGCGGCGCATCGATCGACGCTGGTCGCATGTCGTGAAGCGCAGGCGATCTTTCTGGGCGCCGTCGGCGGCCCGCGCTGGGACAGAAGCCCGCGCCGGCCAGAGCAGGGCTTGCTCGAACTGCGCAAAGCCTTCGGCCTTTTCGCCAACATCCGCCCGGTGCGCATCTATGACGCGCTGATTCCGGCTTCGCCCCTGCACGCCGACATCGTGGCCGGCGTCGATCTCGTCGTCTTCCGCGAACTGACCGGCGGCGCTTATTTCGGCGAAAAGCGCCGCGGCGAAGACTTCGCCAGCGACCAGTGCATCTACACCGTCATCGAAATCGAGCGCATTGCCCGCGCCGCCTTCCAAGCCGCGCGCGCACGCGAAGGCAAAGTCACCTCCGTCGACAAGGCCAATGTGCTGGAGACGAGCCGGCTTTGGCGCGAAGTGGTCACACGCGTGCATGCGGAGGAGTACCCCGACGTGCGCCTCGAACACGCGCTGATCGATTCCACCGCCATGCAAATCATCCGCAAGCCGCGCCACTATGACGTGATCCTGACCGAGAACATGTTCGGCGACATCCTCTCAGACGAAGCCTCCGTGCTCGGCGGCTCGATTGGACTGGCCCCATCCGCCTCGCTCGGCGCCGAGGGCCCTGGCCTGTTCGAGCCCGTGCACGGTTCGGCCCCCGACATTGCCGGGCGCGATCTCTGCAACCCGATCGGCGCCATTCTCTCAGCCGCCTTGCTGCTGCGCTACGGTCTCAAATTGCTCGACGAAGCGAACGCGGTTGAGGCGGCGGTCGAACACGTGCTGGATCGCGGCGCGCGCACGGCTGATCTCGGAGGCGACATTGGCTGCCAAGCGATGGCGGAACTGATCGCCGACGACGTGCTCCGCTCGGTCTCGTTCTCGCACCACGTGCAAATGCATTGGGGCTAACGGCGATGGCGCCGAAGTAGCCTGTCGGCGAATCGCGGCTCCGCCGCGGGGCCTACTACGTTCGCGCTGGGGGATGGCCATACGCAAACGGTACACGGATTCAGATACACTGACCCTCGCCAGCACCGGATCCCCCTCGGTCAGCCGCGTTACCGTTTCCCTTGGTTAGCGACAATTCACTGCGGAGCAATCCGCATGCCGAACGGATACTTCATCCTTTCGGCGCTTCTATGAGTCCCCATCAGCGCCCGGTTCCCGCACCCATAGGTCGCATTCTCAGGCCATTGAGGTATGCAGGCCGTTGGCGCTATTGCATGATGGTCAAACGGGACTGGAGGAATATTTTGGTGGCTAAGAACGCGGGCACGCGGATCGCCTCGCGGACGGCGGGCGAACTCGACCGGCAAATCGGGGCGCGCGTGCGCGAACGGCGTCTTGAGGTTGGCCTGAGCCAGACTCAACTGGCTGAGGCGCTGGGCATCACCTTCCAGCAAATCCAGAAGTACGAAAAGGGCGTCAATCGCGTGGCGGCGGTTACGCTCTATCAGATCAGCCGCGTGCTCAACACGCCGCTGATGTCGCTCATTCCGCGCAGCGGAACAGCCGCGCCCTCTCAGAACTCAAGCGACGATCCAGCCAACAGCGAAATCTTGGTTCTCAGCGCCCGCCTCAACCCGGAGGGCCGTGCGGTCCTTATGGATGTCGCGCGTGCTCTGGCTCGTCAGCAGAGCCTGCTGAAGAAGCGCTAGTCGAGCATAGGGCGCGACTGGGCGCTTTAGCTCAGCGAGAAGTCGAACCGCTGCCCTTTAGGCGGATGACGCAGAGCTCGCTGAGCGCAAGGCAGTCCAATAGTTCCTGCTTGGCCACAGGGTCCACGTTGACCAACGCGTGGGCGGTATTCTTCGCCGTTGCGATCAGACGCGCCAATGCGCGGAGTGACTCCGCATTTGCTTTGACCGCGGCATTGGCCGCCGCTATCGGCCGCTTCGACTTAGTCACGTGCGCCAACGATCCAGACATACCACATTCTCCCCCCAGCTTGCCTCTAGTGCCGCGTGTTTTGCGCCCCTTGCGGAGGCGCTTGAGTTCGCAAGTTCGATAATCTGCGCTGCAGGCGCCCCGTCGAAACAGGGCGTGAAGCAGGCTTTGGCCAAAATGGCGACGTCGATGCCCTGCTCTTGCGCAGCCAAGGCACTCGCGAGCCCCGCCCGTGAGAAGACGCCCCCCGCCAACAGCAGTCCGCCCGCGCCATGCTCGAGAATCGCAGGCTCGGCCAAAGCCGAAAGGCCCGAGAGCGCGAAAACCGGTTCGTTCGCAAGCGGTTCAAGCCCTGGCAGCGCGCCGTAACCGCTCTGGCTCTTGCGCGGGACACGGGCGTAGGCATGCAACACGGGCGCGCCTCGTTGACGCGCCTGGCGCAGTACTGCGGCGAGTTCGACAAGGGCAGCGCTGACATCGCTCGAGAGATGTGCGTGCTCGCGCCTGACGTTGAGGCAGAGCAGCGCAGAGTGTTCGACCTTAAGAAGTACAGAATTCATGACGCACGCAGCATGGGCTGTGGCGAGGCGTAAGCGGCGTCGCCTTCCAGCAATATGGCTGCAGGCGAGTTCAGGCAGATGGCCTCTGGATGGGGTGGGAGCTCAGCAATCGCTTCCACGAATTCACGCTGATTCAGCCAGTAGCTCGCGCGATTGGCCCGTGCCCTGAAACCGGCCGCGCGCTCCCAAAACGGCAGGAGCCTGCGCTCAATGTGCCCCAGCATGAGCCGATAGCCCTTGCGCGACGCCAGTTCCGCGCCTGCGCGCCAAAGCGCCCGCGTCACCCGGCCGGAGCGTTGCGCACGCTTGACCGCAACGCGCTCCAGCTTGGCGAAATCGGCGTACCAACGGATACGGCACGCCCCGACTGGCTCATCGCCCTCGAGCGCCAGCAAGTGGGTCGCGCCAGCGAGGTCGGCGCCGTCGAACTCTTCGCCGATCGAATAGTCTTGCTCACCAACATACACCACTGCGCGGATGGCGAGCGCCGCCAGCCATCGGTCCAGGCCGCGCACAACCTCGACACGCAACGCCCCGCCCTGCATCAGGCAGCCGCCTTGCCGGCATCCAGCAGGCCCTCGAAGGCGCGCGCGCGTGGGAAGTAGCGAGCCAAAGTGGGCTGATCTGGAACGGGCTCAAAGCCCAACGATCCGAAAATCAGCCGCGCACCGTCATCAGTCGCCGCGCGCGTATACCCCGGCAAAGCCCAGAGCAACGCTTCCCGGATGAGGAGCGAAGCCTTCACGACCCGCCCGGCGGCGCGGTCGTTGCTCGCGACAAAGCCCCACGCATAGCCCCCGGCTGGCGTCTCGCGCGGACGCCAGACGAAATCGAGATTGACTTTCACCGTGTCGAAGACACCATCATCGAACGCCTTCATGCCCGCCGCACGCAACAGGAAGAATGCGGTCAAGCCCGTCACCTTGCCGCCTTCCCGCACCACAAAAACGCTGGAGCCAGTGATATCCTGTACGGCCTTGAGCATTGCCGCCGACACCACCTCGCCGCCGATGCGCTCCTGCGCCAGCGCCTGCCCCTCGACAATCTCGGCGTCGCTTGCCAGCGTTACTCCGCAGTATGCGGCGACCGCATTGATCATGCGGGGGTTGCTGCATCGGCCGGTCGGATCGGCGAAGCGAGAGAGTTCATGCATATCCATGGCGGCGCTCCTGGGCTGCAATGCATCGACGATGGACCGTTCGCGGCGGTTCGGCTGCTTCAAATCTCGCAACATCCTGTTGCGTAGAGTGAGCGGCTCAGAGCCGGGCAAGCCAGCCCCGCGACCACGCTGAACGGGGGAGCGAACCCGCAAACAACGAACCCACTTCATTTCGCAGGCGGCTGGCTCTAGACTGCAGATGGGCTTTTGGCGGCGAGAGACGGGGGCACTTGGCTAAATCCAAACATCGCGACGAGCGTCCGCGTAGCCGGCTGGACTGGGAAGCGGTGCGCATATTTGCGGCGGTCGCAGAGGCCGGCGGCGTCAATCGCGCGGCCGAGGCGCTAAAGCTGCGCCCTTCAAGTGTGAGCCGACGCATCGATGAACTGGAAACGCGGCTTGAAG
>QBMO01000167.1:3104-4312 GCA_003242075.1 Alphaproteobacteria bacterium | reverse complement strand
GAAGAACGCCGTGCATATCGGCCACTCCACCGGCGGCGGCGAAGTCGCGCACTACGTCGCGCGCGCCAAGCCGGGGCGTGTCGCCAAGGCCGTCCTCGTCGGCGCCGTGCCGCCGATCATGGTGAAGTCCGACAAGAATCCCGGCGGGCTGCCCATTGCGGTGTTCGACGGTCTGCGCGCCGGACTCGCCGCGAATCGTGCGCAATTCTTCATCGACGTGCCGACGGGTCCGTTCTACGGATTCAACCGTCCTGGCGCGAAGGTCTCGCAGGGCTTGATCGACAATTGGTGGCGCCAAGGCATGATGGGAGCTGCCAACGCCCACTATGATTGCATCAAGGCGTTCTCGGAGACGGATTTCACCGAAGATCTGAAAAGGATCGAAGTCCCAACCTTCGTGGCGCACGGCCTCGACGATCAGATCGTCCCGTACGACGATTCCGCACCGCTCGCGGTGAAGTTGCTCAAGAACGGCGTGCTTAAGGCCTATCCCGGTCTGCCGCACGGCCTACTTGCGACCCACCCGGACATCATCAACCCCGATCTGCTCGCGTTCGTCGAAGGCAAGAAGATCGAGGGCGCCGATTGATCGACGCCGACGGCGGTGCGTGTCCCTCATTTCAATCACGGCACGCATCGTCCGCTCGGCGGCGCGCTCTTTAGACTGCGTCTTGCAACGCCGTATGGGCGGAAATCGGCGAAGCCTATCCGTTTCGCCGGTCCCGAAAGGCGAACGCCTACAGGCGAGGGCCTATTGTGTAGTTGCGGCTTTTGTCGAATGGGAAGCTTGCCCAGAAAGGAGGCGCTTCAAGCAAGGTAGCACAGGGGTCCACTTTGTCGGCCAACTAGGTTGGCGCTCATTCGCTTCCGCTACGCTGCGCGGCGTGCGAACCCATTCACCTACCCATTAGGCGCGCGTCGGGGACATTCACGGGTGAGCGTCAGGCGGGAGGGCGGAGCGAGCCGGCGCCATCCCAATCCGTCGCAGGAATGCAACTCAGCCAAGTTTACAACCTAGCCGCTAGAACCTTGGGCTGAAACGCGCCATAGTGTTCCCGGGTGTATGATGGGGAGGGGCATGGAGCGGGTAAACCGTGACATTTATCCGAGTCCAGAGACAGTCGCCGCTTATCCGCGGCTGACGCCGTTTGTCGACAATGCCGACATCAAACGCGCATTTGCACGGCACGAGTGGCAGGCGGACTTCT
>QBMO01000167.1:0-3094 GCA_003242075.1 Alphaproteobacteria bacterium | reverse complement strand
AGCACGTCTTTCACATCGGCGGCACGCTCGCGCTGCTCCTGCTTGCGGTATCGACCACGTATGTCGGGTTCGAGCTGACACTCGGTGAATTCTTCACCGCGCCAAGTTGGGCCCCGGCGGCGGCCTCGGTCGCAGGTGGGGCAGGTTTGCTGCTGCAATTGCTGATGCAAAGTCTAAAGCCGCGCCTGCGTTGGCTGCTGCATCGCTTCGGCGCGGAGCGCCTCCGCAACGCTAAGTTTCTCGTGTTGATGCACTTCAGCGACCAGACCGGCGCCGAAGCCGCAAGTGCCGCCGCGAAGGCTCACACGGCCCGGCTGATCGCCGACATTCATGACGAAGTGAACTCCAACGTCGGCGGTATCATTGCGTTTCAGCCGGCTGAGATCGTGCCACGCGTCGCTGCCGGCCCGAACATTGAACCCGAGACGGTTCGTCAGGCGTGGGACTATTATGCGAGCGCGCGTTGGGATGTTCAGCGCACACATTTCCTATCGCGTATCAATGACGGCTCAGAAGGCTCGCGAACGCCGGGCGCTATGGGCGACATGCTGTTTCTGGCCGCGGCAATGCTGTCATTCCTCGACCTCGCACTGCGTGGCTGGAGCATATCCTACCCCGAGTACACGTTCACGATTGAGCCATTGCCGCAGGCGATCTGGTACTTCCTGATTTGGCTCTTCTTTGTGTGCAGCGCGATCCTGATGGTGTGTCAGCAAGCTGTCGGCCACGACGCCAATTCTGATCGTTATGCGCAGTATCTGGAAGAACTGTCGCGCCTCCCGCAGGGCGAGGACAAGGCGAACCTGCCGGCATTGCTTGAGCGCATGTATGCGGTCGAGTTGATTGTGCTGCGCGAATTGAAGGCATTTTTGCACGACCATCGCGGTCGGTCTTATATTTTCTGAGAGCGTGCGTGATGGATCCCAAGCGCCCGCACGACATCTTCATTTCGTTCAGAATTGAACACAACTCTACGGAGACGGATCACGTTGGCCGGCTTTTTGATTCGCTCGTTGCTGAAGGGTATAATCCTTTTCAGTTCCAGTACACAGGCACAGTCACCGCCGAGTTCCGTGAAGTAGTCAGGCAGGTCATTCTTAGTGACGCCTGCAAGGCCTTCATCCTGTGTGTGACGCCGAACATGGGATCGACAAACGTTTGGGTGCCGGACGGTTCCGGCAAGCTCGAGGGAGAGGGTAGCGCTCATCCGTTCAATGAGACGCAGTGGGAGATTTTCTTCGCGATAGAAAAGATGGGCGGATGGGATGGCTTCATAAATGAACTGAAGATTGCTGACGCGTCTATGCAGAAACTTCCAGTTCTCCTGTTTGGAATCATGCCCTGCCATCCAAAGGAAATTGTCGGACTCCCGCCCCGATTGACGCGTGTTCCCATCATTCCAGCACACGCAAATATCCGCAGCGGCATCGAAGCCATCAAGTCAGGTCTTAAGGGTATCGGGCTCGCGCCCAAGCCGGCCGAGACGATTTCCCAGAAATTGACGCCGGAGCCCGAGGCCGCGTTGGCGCCATGGGAGCGCGCCTACGTTGAGAACGCGCTGAGCAATTGGATCGATGGGCGCGGCGTGGCGAGCGGGGCGCCACCGCGCAGTGCGCTGGGGTTTCGCGCGGAGCGCTTCATCAATCTCAATGTCCGTGAGATCGGTAACGCGGAAAGCGATCTGATCGCCAAGGACGGCAAGCCGGCACTGAGTTACCTGCTGAATGCAAAACCGCAGCCGCCGATGGTGCTCTACGCGCCCTCGGGGCGCGGAAAAACGTGCGTGCTCTCGATGGCCGCCGCAACGATCGCCAGCGCACTGGATGATGCGTTCGCGCAGCAATGTGCGGGACTGCCAGCCGACCTTAGTGGTTTGCTTGAGGCAGTGGATGGCGCGCCGCCGGTACCGGTTTTCCTGCGCGCGGAGCGGATCATCGAAGGTCTGCATGATGACTTAGAGCCGGTTGGGGCGTTCTTCGACGCGATCGCAAAGCGTATCTCTCGATCGATGGAAGTCAGCCCCCAGGTCATTCGAGATCGGATGCTGGAGCGGGACTACACGGTCATTGTTGATGAGCTGGATCGTCTTTCAGAGGAAGACGAGACGAATGTGCTTCGTGCGCTGGTGCGCGTGCACGAACTGCTCAAGAGCCGCAAGCGCAATACCAAGATCATCGCCGCCATGCGGTTGCGCGGACGTGAGCGCGTCGCGCCGATGCTGGAGCTCGCACTGCAGCCGCCGACGGAGAGGCAGCGGGATGAGTTCTATACTGCCTTCGCTCGATGGGCTAGGGATCCCGAAGTCGACGAGCAAAGTATTCGTGGAGCTGTGCGCGGATTGCGCATGCATCTGTCCGGCGCGACGGGCTCACCTATATCAGACATTCTCGACAATCCGCTTCTGCTGAATGCGTTTTGCTGGGCAGCCGTGCATGAAAATGCGGACGTCCAACATTGCGGCACGGTGAGTGAACTTTGCGAGACCCTCGTCGAGTCGGTGCTTGGGGACGGAATAAGGAACAAAACCGTCGAGATTAGCGCAGACGAGGCGCGCGCGGCGCTGCAGGCGCTCGCTTTCGCCGGCATGGCCGAGGACCTTGATACCGCGAAAGCGCAAAAGTGTGTTTCAGAGGCTCTCGGGCGAACTGGCGGCAAAGAACTGCAGTTGCTGGAAAAACAAACCGGGCTGTTCGAGCGGATCGAGCACTCACCAAAGCGGACTTTGCTGCGCTTAAAGCGACCGTTTGCGGAGCTCTTCGCGGCGCAGCGCATCGTCGCGCGCAACGAAAGCGATCTGTTTCTGCCGGAAGATGGCGGCGTGGCGACGCGGAGCTGGAGAACCGCGCTGGGTTTCGCCGTGGCGATGATGATGCGCAACCCGGAGCAGATCGCGCGGGGCGAACGCTTGTTGTCCGGGTTAATGGCTCGCGTGCAAGTAGCGCATTCGCCGGACGATCAGGCTGATTGGTTTGCGTGCGTTACCTCATGCTTGATCGAGCTTGCGCCACTGCCGGAGGATGGCGTGGCGCCACACCAAGCTGACCCAGCCCCTTCAAACGCGTCCAGCCTGAGAGTTAGGATGGACTGGATTTTG
>QBMO01000166.1 GCA_003242075.1 Alphaproteobacteria bacterium | reverse complement strand
AGAAATGGAGGGCGCGATGAACTAACACTGAAACCGGACGCGCGAATGGGGGCCGGTCAATCGTGGATGCGCAGGTCTTCAAACTCTGCCCGCTTGATCACCGCCGCCCAGGGCTTACGCGGCGTTTCCATCGGGCCCTTGAATGGCAGCGGCTTGGTGAACACCCAGTCGCTCTGGTTCGTGCGACGTTTCAGAATCTCGACGGCGGCGGCATTCAGATTGATGACCTTGCGCCGGCCGCCCTGACCGGTTTTGTGTCGCTCTGGCTGCAACACGACGGCCGGGCGCGAGAAGTCGACCTCCGACCAGGCGAGGTCGCGCATCTCCGCCAGCCGCGATCCCGTCAAGGCGATGATGCGGAAGAGGTCGGCATGATCGGGCCGGATTTCGGCAGCGGCCTCCATATCGTCGAGCGTCGCGAACAAGTGGACGGCCTCTTCATCGGAAAGGAAGCGCTCGCGCATCACGTCGGCCGGCTTGGAGACGCGCGCGGCGGGGTTGTCCTTGATCAGCTCGCGTCGGATCGCCCAGTTCAGCATCGCGCAAAGCGTGCGCGTGGCGCGGCCGACGACTTTGGGCCCGCCGCGGGTACACGATATTTTGCGGAATCCGAGCTTCTTGACCCGCGCCGTCTTGAAGGCGACGACGTCGCGCTGCCAGCGGGCGACATCGGGGGTCGTGAGCGCGTTGATGGGGGTCGCGCCCAGGATGGGGTGGACGTGCAGCAGGAGATCGCGCGCATCGGCCTGCCAAGAGCTCTCGCGCTTGTTCGGCTTATCGATCCGGCCTTCGGTCAGATAGAGCTGGATCAGTTCAGCCACCGTCGCGGCGTGGCGGTGCACGATTTTCTCATGCTGGGGATCGCCGCCGCGGCTGGCGCTGTGCTTGGCGTCCTCGGCGGCCTTGCGCGCCTTCTCCGGGGTGAAGGGTCCATAGTCTCCGATGACGAAGAGACGCTGACGGCGCCCGGCACGGTACTTCAGTTCGAAGGTCTTGCGGCCGCTCGGACGGACCCGGAGACGGAAACCTTTTACGTCGCTATCCCAGATGCAGTATGTCTTGTCAGCGACCGGTTCGGCGGCGTCGACGACCCGTTTGGTGAGACGTTGAGCTTGCTGCATGCGTTCTGCACGTCCTGATTTTGGTCACCACATGGTCACCACGCGGAGGGAATTTCCCGCCTATGCGCGACGAGCCGTGACAATCGAGAACGCATCATAAAGCATGCAAAATCAACGCGTAATCTCACGAATGACAAGCCGTGCTAAGTTGCGAAAATTGGCCCTGGCCGCGTTGCCAAGGTTGGGGTCGTGAGTTCGAATCTCATCGCCCGCTCCAGTTTTTCTGACACGGAAGTTGTGCGCCGCGCCGTTTAGGCGTTGGCGGCGGCGTGGTTCATGGCTTCGTTGAGATAGCCGTCGAGGGCGGCGCCATTGATTGCGCCTGGGTTGCGCAGGGTGCGTTCGGCCTGTTTCAGGCTATCGGCGCAGCGGAAGCAATTGGTGCGTTCGGCTTCGGTGATGGCGGCGGTGAGGATTTGCGTCATGTGCCGGCGATCTTCCGGCGTACGCAGGTCCATGGCTTGCACGCGTACGCGGCGGAGCAGGTGGCCGAGCGAGGGCATTGGCGCGGTTTCGTCATAGCCGCGGCGATCGCGCCACGGCTTCTTGCCCGCCCGTTTACGCCGGTCGGGGCCAAAGTATTCGCGTGTGTCTACCCACTTGTCGCGCATGGTAACGGACGCTACGCCGCAATCCTAAATGACGCGTTAGTCATGTGGTATGCGGTACGGACTAACCCAATCAGCGTTTGCGGATTAGGCCTTCTTGCGCCGTCGACGCCACCAGCACGCCGTCCTCGCGATAGATGGCGCCGCGATTGAAGCCGCGCGCGCCGGATGCAGACGGGCTGTCTTGCACGTAGAGGTGCCAGCGCGAGAAATTGGTCGGGCGATGAAACCAGATGATGTGATCGAGGCTCGCCGTCTGCACGCCTGACATCCACGATACGCCGTGTGGACGCATCGCCGTGCCGAGCAGCGAGAAATCCGAGGCATAGGCGAGCAATGCTTGGTTTAGCGCGACGTCGTCGCCCAAATCTTCGCGCCCGCGCAGCCAGACATATTGCTCGGCCGACTTCTGGGTGGGGGAGAGCAGCGACATCGGATCGATCGGACGCATTTCGATCGGCCGTTTGCGCAGCCAGCGCTTGTGCGCGTCCGGCACGTCCTTCAGCTCTTCGCTGACCCGCTCGACGTCGTCCTGGATCTGCTCGGGGCGGGTGACGCCGGCAGGCATCGTGGCCTGGTGATCGAAGCCCTCCTCGACGACCTGGAACGAGCAGGCCATGTTGAAAATCTGCTCGCCTTTTTGAATGGCGATGACGCGCCGGGTCATGAACGTCTTGCCGTCGCGCGAGCGCTCGACCTGGTAGAGCACCGGAATGCTCGGATCGCCCGGGCGGATGAAGTAGCTCTGCAGCGAATGGCAGATCCGATCTTCCACCGTGTTGTAGGCGGCCATCAGCGCCTGAGCCACGACCTGGCCGCCGAAAATGCGCTGCCGCTCCTCCGGCGGCGAGACGCCGCGGAAGAGGTTCACCTCGATCTGTTCGAGGGTCAGCACTTTGGTGAGTTCGTCCATGATCGGCATGGGGTTGGTCTCGTCGCTTCGGGGAGGCTTGGGCTTATGGCTGGCGGTGCGTTCGCACAAGGCGCCGCAGCGTTGGGGTGACCTGCGGAACGGCAGGGCATGCGCATGCGGCGGCGTTCAGCGAGGCTGAAGCCGTTGGCATGCGCCGGATATGCGTGCAGCTCATGAGGTGTCGGGCGTGAGGCTGCGCCTGCGGCCTTCGATGAGCGACTCGATCTCGGCGTGAGCGGCGGGTGCGATGCGATGCTGGAGTTCGTGCGGCGCGCGCACGATGACGGCGGCCAAGTGCGGGCGCGCGTGCAGGCGGCGGGAGAGACGCCGCGCATAGGGCGCGGGATTATTGTGAACGCGCAGGAGGGCTTCGAAGCGTTCGGCGAGCGGCCAAGCGGAGTGGAAAGTTACATCTCCCCCGCGTGCGGACGACGAGATCGCGAAGCGATCGGAGGGGGCGAGTGGCCCCTTCGCCTTGCGGCTGCGCCGCTCGGCACTTCCCCCGCTGTGCGCGGGGGAAGATGGAAAGACACGAAAGCTCACGCGCCATTGCTCCGGCCGATCCGGCCAGAACTCCATCGTTCGGCGTTTGCGCGCGCGCTTGGCGTAGAGCAGAGGGCGGATGTTGGGTTTCGGATAGTGGCTCGCCTCGATGAAGAGGAGACGCCGCATTAAAGCCTCGGCGCAGCGTAGCCAGTTGAGAATGTGCTTGTGCTCTGGCCCGAGGATGGTGTGACGCGCGGCCAAGCGCTCCGGCGCGCCGAAGAGGTTGAACAGCGTCTCCAGAAACGCGCCAGCCGCGCGCCAGAGCGGTAGCGGTGCGAAGCGGTGATCGGGTGGTGAGGACATGGGCGCGCAGTGTGCGCGCGTTTCGAGCCGGTCGGATTGATTTCGGGTGGGGTGTTGGAAATCAGCGCGTTGAGGCGCTGCCGGCGTGGATAGCGGGCTTACTATCCCTCGTCATTTCGGGCTTAGGCCCCCGACGGGGTCCGCTTAAGCGCTTTTGGCGATGCTTTCGTCGCGCTGGCTGGCGACGAAGCGTTGTTCGATCATGGCGACGGTGTCGGCGACTTGGTCGAGCATGCGGACGCTGCGGGTTTCAACACCGATAATGCGTTCTTCCACGCGCTTGCGCAGCGCCTCGAATGCGGCGGCGAGATCGTGATTGGCTTCGCGCGGGCTTTCGAGAGCGGCGAGGCGCTGCTCGTTGTCGTCGATGAAGCGCGCGATTTCGGTGGTGATGGTATGGATGGCGTTGAGCTGCGTGCTCTCGATTTGAGCAACGCGGTCTTGCAGGGCGATCACCATGTCTTGCGCCGAGTCGCGCTCGGCCGAGACGGCGGAGAGGTGATCGAGGCGGATATCGGCCAGCGCCATTTCCATGGCGTGAACGCGCGCTTCAGTGGTGTTGGCGACATCGCCGCTGCGGGCGACGACGCGATTCAGCAGGCGCGTCATGCCTTGCAGCTGTTCGGCGGTGTCGGCGAGTTGCGCGTCTTGCGCCTCGACGCGGTGGGCCAGAGTGCGCGAGGCGTCGGCGGCGGCTTCCAGATCGGCGACGCGGGCGGTGAGTGACGGATCGATCGCGGCGGTTGCGGCTTCGAGTTCGGCGACGCGCTCGGGCAGTGTTTGATCGATACCGGCGAACGCTGCTTCGATCTCGGCGATGCGCTGGGT
>QBMO01000165.1:384-4439 GCA_003242075.1 Alphaproteobacteria bacterium | reverse complement strand
ACGCGCAGCCCGCGCACATCGCCCAAGAGCCTCGCAGGCAACGCAGCGGCTGCGTCCTGCACCCACCATGCGCCGTCGTTGAAGCCAGGCAGCGCCTCGATCGCGCCGTGTTCGGCCAGTCGCACGCTTCCAGTCGGTGTGACGGCGCCGCCAAGTTTTTCAGCCCAGCCTTGCGCATCATCTTTCACGCTGAGATCGAGCGGCGGCTCTTCGGCCAGCGCTTGCGCAATCGCCGGCGCTACGTCGCCATAGGCCGCGCGCCAGCGTGTGTAGAGCCACGCCGGCAAGTCCGCGCCGGGCGGCAGCGTTGCGATGATCTCCAAGCCCTCGCGCGAAACACGCCGCAACACCGCATTGATCAGCTTCGCGAAGCCGCGCGCTTCACGCACCGAATTGGCGGCTTCTACAGTTTCGCCCACCGCTGCGTGCGCGGGCGTGCCGAGCACGAGCAATTGCGTCGCGCCGATGTGCAGCAAGGCGCGCGCGTGGCTGGCCGTATCGGGCAGGGGGCGCTCCAGCATGCGCGACAGCACGGCATTGATGCTGCCAAGCCGGCGTAAGCTCGCGGTTACGAGCGCGCGCGCGAAAGCACGATCGCGGCCTTCGAGCTGGCTGAAGCTTTTTGTGCTCTCAAGCGCATCCTCGAGTGGGCGCCCGAGTTCGAGCACCGCGATCAACAAGTCCGCTGCGGCGATGCGGGCGTTCAAGGCGCGTCTGCTGATGTGAGTTCGATATCCACGCGCGCGCGGTTGAAACGCGCGAGCCGGATGGTGGCGCCGCCGGCCGAGAGCGGCGTCGATATGCGCAGCACCGGCGCGAAATTGGTATCAGGCATCAACGCGAACACGACGCGACCTTCCGGAATCCGACGCCGTCCCGCGTCGCGCGCCTCATAGCCCGCCACCGCGATATACGCCATGCGGCATTCGATGGATTCGCCATCATAGCCGCCGCCGCGATAGCGCTCGATCTCGCCGCCGCTGAGTTCCATGACATAGTGAAAGCGCCCGTCGAACGTTGGATAAAGCCCGCTGCAGCGCCGCGACTGGCCGACATCGATCGACATCGCCACTATTGTCGCGAGCGGATCGCGCGAACGGCGGCGTTGTTCGTCGCTGGCCGGCGGCTCGCCCCAGAGGCGGTAGTTCGGCGTGATCTGGGCGCTGATCGCGCCATCGGCGCCGGCAGTCATCGCGATGACGCGATGCTTGCGACTGTAGCGGTGATCGAGGTCGTAGCGCAGCCAGCGCACCGACCCATTGTGAATCGCGCCAGACGAGCGCGCGACGAGATAGGTGCGCTCGAACAGATTGAGCAGGCCGCGCGACTCAAGTGTGGCGGTGATCTCGTAATCGTTCTCATCCACCAGCGCATCGACGGTGATGCCGCCCAGCGGGACGAAGCCAATGCCGACGCCGTCATAAGTCAGCGAAAAGCGATCCGCAGCCGCGGGCGCGGTGGTTAGGAACAGGGCGACGAAGGCGAGGGCGAGCGCACGCATCGGTCGCGAGCTTAGAGGCGGGCCGTCCGGAATCCAATCAAGCGCTGTGCATTACGCCCGCAGCAAACCTTGCGCCGCGCGCACCGAAGCGCTCTCGGGGAAGGCGTCGCGTTCCAGCGCCGCGTTGGAGACACTGAGATGATCCGCCAGCACACCCTTGAACATGGCGCGTAAATCGGTCGTCGGCCGCAAATCGCGCCCCTCATGGAGCGAGCCAGGCGTCAGCCCCGGCCAATCCGCCAGCACACGCCCGCCGCGCACCGCGCCGCCGGCGAGAAACGCCGCAGCTCCCGTGCCGTGATCGGTGCCGTTGGCGCCATTGGGCGCAGCTGTGCGGCCAAACTCGGTTGCGATGATGACGACGGTGTTGGCCCAAGCCGGCCCCATCTCGGTCTTGAACGCGTCGACCCCGTCATCGAGCGCCGTCAAAGCACGCGCCAGTGGGCCTTGCTCAAGCCCTTGGTTCGCGTGCGTGTCCCAGCCGCCCATGTCGAGCACGGCGGCGATCGGGCCGTTGTCATTCTTCAGAAAGCGCGCCGCGGTTTGCGCGATCGGCGTGATCGTCCGCGGCCCCGCGCGCATATCGCCTGCGCCCGCGTCCATCGCGATTGCATTGGCGCTTATGGCGGAGTCCAGCGCCTGCGCGAGCGCCGGATCGCGGGCTTCGTAGAGCGCCATCAGTCGTTCGATCGTGTCGCTCTCGACGTCCGGCAGCGTAGACGGTGACCACGTCGCCACCGCGGCCGGGCCGCGCAGGATGAGCGGCGCTTGCGCCGAGAGCGCCATGCCCATTTCTGGACGGGATTGCGGCAGCGCGCCGAGCGCTTTGTTCAGCCAGCCTTCGCCACGCGCGAACGGCCCCGGCGCGCCTGTCTCTAATACATTCTGCGCATCGAAGTGCGAGCGCTCGCGATAGGCCGTGGCGCAGGCATGGATCGGCAACAGCTCGCCCGCACGATAAAGCGCGTGCATCTTGGCCAAGTTCTTGTGCAAGCTGAATGTATCGTCGAGCGGCAGCGCTGCGTCGGCGCCTGTGCGCGCAATTGCCAAGCGCCCGCGCAAGCTTGCATACGCACCGTCGCCAACCGGCGGCATCGCGGAGAGCCCGTCCATGCCGCCGCGCAGGATGATGACGAGCAGGCGTTTGTCCGTCGCCTGCGCTTGGCCGAACGCGAACAAGGGGAAGGAGAGGGCGGCGGCGCCGGTCGCGCCGGCGAGGAGATGGCGGCGGTTCAGCATGGCTCTATCTCCGTTGCATTTCAGGTGCGCCGAACAGGAGCGCAAAACCCTGCACAGGGCTTTCGGCGCGGCGGATCGCGGTCTCAGTTTCGTCACTCATCAGCCCGCCCAGGCAGGCTTGGCCAAGCTGCACCGGATCGACATCGGCGCGCGCGATGCGCTCGGCGTAGGCCTGTGCGAACTCGATGCGCTTGAACACGAGATCGGCGGTGAGCCAGGCATCGGCCGTGTCGGCCCAACCATCTGGACCCGGCGCCGAATAGGGGCGTTGTCCCATGGCCGCCAGCGCCGCGATGCCTGCGCCAAGCGGCAGATCACGCACGTTTGCCGAGCGCAACACCGAGATCGCGTATTCCTCCGGCCGCTTGAACTTGGCGAACGGCGTTTGCCAAGCTTCCGGGCTATCCACCAGCGCCTCCATCGCTTCGCGCAAATCGCCGTCGTTATCGCGAAAGGCGTGCTCCACACGCGCGACCGCCGCTGGCGGTGGATCGTCGGCGATGTAGTGGCGGCAGAGTTTCGTGGCGATAAAGCGCGCGGTGGAGGCGTGGCGGGCCAAATCGCCCAGCGCCGCTTCGCCTTGTGCGACGCCCGTTTGCGCATAGGTGCGGCTGAGCAGCGTTTTAGGGCCGGGCTCGTGCGCATCGGCGTCGAACTCGAACAATTGTCCGCCGGTCCGCGTGGCGAGATTGTCGGCGACCAGATCGCGCAGTCGCGGGCGTTCGTACGTCCAGCCGGTGATGATCGCCGCCAACGCCTGCACGTCGGCCTGTGTGTAGCCGCCATTGACACCGAGTGTTTGCAGCTCGAGCACTTCGCGCGCGAGGTTTTCGTTGATGCCACTCGGCCTGCCGCCACCGGGCAAGCGTCGCCCACGGTTTGGGTTTTGACCGACGCGGCTATTGGGGCCGACTGAGAGCCAATTGTCCAAATAGACGATCATGCCGGGATGCTTGGTCGAAGCCAGCAGCATGTCGGCGAAGCGGCCGCCCACGTGTGGTCGGATGGCTTCTTTCTCGAACGAGGGCGGCAACGCCACCGCGCCAGGCTTGGCGGCGGAAACGGTGAAATGGTTGGACCAGAAGTGCACCAGCCGCTCGTGCACCGGCGTCGGCGAGGTCAGCGCCGCTTCCACACGCGCCGCCACCGCGCGCGTCACGCGGGCGCGGAAGTTCTCGACGAAGTCTTCCTCGACTGAAAGCCGTTGCAACTCTTCTTGTGTGATGCCTTGCCGCTCGGCGCGCTCTTCGATGCGCGCGCCGTTGCCGTTGTTCAGCCGCCGCCGCGCCAGCCAGCGCCCGAACGCCAGCAGATC
>QBMO01000165.1:0-299 GCA_003242075.1 Alphaproteobacteria bacterium | reverse complement strand
CGCCCGGAGGCGCCCCTTTTGCCGTCTCATGGCTGCGAACCTAGAGCGGCCGAACGTTGATCTCGGAATTGTCGAGCGGCAGCTCGACCAGCATTCCGAGGCGACCGGCGATGACATCGTCAAAGCCGGCTGCGCGCGCTTCGCTGACTTGAATCTGCGCCGACATTTGATTGTCGGCGCCGGTGAGCACCACCAAGCCGGTGTTGGACGCCGCCGCCTGCGCGCCGACTTCCGCCGCCGTGGCTGCGCCATTGTCATGCAGACGCGCGAGCGCTTCGGTTTGCGCGCCTTGCAGCACC
>QBMO01000164.1 GCA_003242075.1 Alphaproteobacteria bacterium | reverse complement strand
GGCCGCCATCGGGGGCCGGGTGCGTGTTCATGCGCCACAACTCGCGTCTGAAATGAGATCCGGGGGAGGGCGGCAGCATGCTGCGGCGGAGCGGCCAAGGCAACCGTGCTGGCGGAACGTACCTGTTGGCACTATCTTAAAGCGGCAGGCGTCATCCGCGACAGCTTGGCGCGCTTGGGAGCACGTCTTTGGACCAGGGCTTGATTGAGATTTTCGTGCTGGCGCTCGTCGCCGGCTTTGTGCTGTTCCGGCTCTACGTGACGCTCGGACGCCGCACTGGCGAGGAGCGCGAACCGCGCCCTGCGTCCGCTCAAGGCGGCATCGCGCCGGACGTTCCTCTGGCTAAGCCTCTGCCGAGCGCTGTAAGCGCTGGCGCGGGTGGCGAGGGGATGGTCGCCATTATGCGCGCCGATCCCAGCTTCGACCCGGAATTCTTTGTCGCGGGCGCGAAGTCAGCCTACGAGATGATCGTTGGCGCCTTCGCCAAAGGCGACCGCGATGCGCTGCGTGACTTGCTCACGCCGCGTGTGTTCGACTCCTACGCCGCAGCCATTACCGCACGTGAAGCCAGCGGCGACGCCGGGCCCGAGCTGGTGCGGCTGAAATCGGCCGAGATCGCTGACGCCGCCCTGCAGGGCGACACCGCGCGCGTGACCGTGAAGTTCGAGGCCGAGTTGGCCGAGGGCGCGACTGGCATCCGCGATGCGCGCGAAAAATGGACGTTCGAGCGTGACGTGCGCTCGTCCAATCCCAATTGGTATTTGGGCCGCGTCACCGCTGCGTGAGCAAGCGCGGCCGCGACCTCTCCGACGACGAGCAGCAATTGTGGCGGCGCGTCGTTGAGCGCGTGAAGCCGCGCAAGCGCGCCGCCAAGTCAGCCATCGTCGCGCGCAAACCAGACAACATAGAAACGCCGCGTAAGCTAATCGCCAAGGCTCCTGCCGCGCCGGTGCGATCGCCACCTCTGCCAACGCGCGCGCCAGTAACGCCGCCCGCCAACCGCAGCAACGAAAAGCGCGTGCGGCGCGGCAAAATCGAGATCGGCGGCACGCTCGATCTGCACGGCCATACACAGGAAACAGCGCGCGCCACGCTCGGGCGCTTTCTGCGCGCGGCTTACAAGCGGGGCGATCGCACAGTCATCGTTGTCACCGGCGTTGGCCGGGCAGGGCCGGGCGTGCTGCGCCAGCGCTTGCCGGAATGGCTAGCAGAGGGCGATCTACGCGCAATCGTGTCCGGCTTCGCGCAGGCGCACCGCGCCCATGGCGGCGCCGGCGCCTATTACGTCTTCTTGAAGAAGAACGCCGAGTAACCGCGTTTCTCAACGGCGGCTTAAGCTTGCTTGCGCAAACATGACTTGGTGTTGGTGAGCGGTCTTCAGCCCCTCCTAACCAAATTAGCCCAAAAGTTCTCGCGCGCGCATGCGCAGAACTGGAGACACGCTTGGGTCAGATCAGCGCCATCGCCTTGCGCCGCCCGAAAGGGCTGGCCGCGCGCGCGGTGCTGTTCGCTTGCGTGTTGCTGATCGTGACGGCCGTGCTTTCGGCCGCAACAGTGATGTTCGGCGCTCAGCGCGAAAGCGCGCGTCATCAGCTTCACGTTACTCAAGGCCTCGCAATTCACCTTGGCACGGTCGCCGGAGACTTGCTCGCAGCGGGCGACATGCACAGCCTCGGCGTGATGGCCGAACAAACCGCCTCGCGCAGTGAAGTCGAGCGTTTGGCTGTGTATGACAGCAGTGGCGCGGTCATCGTTCAAAGCGGCGGAACCGAAGCCGAGACAAACGCTACGGCGGCAGTGGCGGCACGCATTCTGGAAACGCGAGAGGTAGCCTATGAACGCGCGGCTGGCGGCTTGGCGATCGGCGCGCCGATTGTTCGCGAAGGTCAGCTTGTCGGCGTCGGCGTCATCATGTGGGATGGCATGGCCTACCGGTTCGCAGCGCTGCCAGCGCTCGCGCCGTTCTTACTGATCCTTGCCTGCCTCGTCATTGCCGCCATTCCGATCACATCCCACTTCGTCCGCCGCGCAGTGGCGCCGCTCGACACGCTTGCGGAGTTCGCGGAGCGGATCGCTGAAAACGGCGAAGCCGTGCCGATCGAGCTCCGCACCGGCGATGAATTCGAAACGCTGGCTACGGCCTTCAACAGAATGATCGGCCGTCTCGACGCTTCGATGCGTCAGATCCAGGAGATCGCCTACGTTGATCCCGTCACCCGCTTGCCCAACCACGACCGCTTCGTGCGCGAGGTCGATCACGCCATCATGCAACAGCGCGAAGCTGGCGCCGGCGCAGTGGCGGTTTTCGAATTGCAACGCCTGCCGCGCCTGCTGCAAACGCTCGATCCAGACTCGTCGCGCGACTTCTTGCGTGTGGTCGCGGAGCGGCTTGTTGCATCGACGCGTACAGTCGATCGCGTCGTGCGGCTGCGCTCGCAGCAACAGCAAGCGGCTCTGCCGGCGCGTCTCGGCTCTGCTGAGTTCGCGGTTTTTGTACCGGACCTGGCTTCACAAGGGGAGGCGGCGCGCTTTGCCCAACACCTCAACGCAGCGCTCAATCAAACCTTTGAGTGGCGTGGTCATAAGTTGACTTTGGGCGCCTGTTGCGGCGTGGCGCTTGCGCCGCGTGATGGGCGCGACGCGGAAACCGTGATCCGTCACGCCCGCATGGCGATGGGCGCGGCGCAAAACTCACCCGCCCGCGTCAAGGTGTTCACGCAATCGCTCGATCGCGAAGCGGTGGCGCGCGTGACGCTTGAACGCGAAATGCGCGGCGCGTTGGAGCGCAATGAGTTTCGCGCTTACTTCCAGCCGAAGATCAATGTCGCCACCGGCCGCGTCGAGGGCTGTGAAGCGCTGGCGCGCTGGATCCGCCCAGACCGCACGATCGTCAGCCCCGGCCGTTTCATTCCCGTCGCAGAAGAGAGCGGCCTTATCGGCGCACTTTCCGACGCGATCATGCGTGAAGCGTGCTGGAAAGCGGCTGCCTGGTCGCGCTCGGGCTATCCCGCAAAAGTGGCGGTCAACGTATCGGCGCTGCAATTCCGCAGCGATCGCTTTGCCGATCAAGTGTTGCGCGTCGTGCAGCATGCAGGGCTTGCACCCTCGCAGCTTGAGCTCGAAATCACTGAGTCCGTGGTCATGGAAGATCCGGATCGGGCGCTGCGCATCATCAATCCGCTGAAAGAAGCCGGTATCCGTCTGGCGATCGATGACTTTGGCTGCGGCCATTCCAGCTTGGCTGCGCTGTCAAAGCTGCCGTTCGATGTGATCAAGATCGACCAGCAGTTCATTCGCGCACTGGAGCAGGGCGATGAGCAGGCGGCGGCGATCGTCGATATGATCTTGGCGCTGTCGCGGACGCTGAACATGGAAGTCGTCGCCGAAGGCATTGAGCGGCGCGAGGACATGGAATTCGTCGCCTCGCGCGGCTGCCATTGGGTCCAGGGCTTCCTGTTCGGCGCCGCTATGCCTGCGGCGGAGTTCGCCGAAGTGCTGCGCCGCCAGGCCGGCGAAGAGATCGATTCCGAAGACGCGGCTTGATCGCGAGCGGTCGCTCCGCCACATCTGGCGCATGAGCGACGAGAAAAACTGGCACGGCACCACAATCGTTTGCGTCCGCAAGGGCGGCAAAGTCGTTATCGCTGGCGACGGCCAAGTGTCGGCGGGGCCGACCATCCTCAAAGGCAATGCACGCAAGGTGCGCCAGCTCGGCAATGGCGAAGTCATTGTCGGTTTCGCCGGCGCCACGGCGGACGCCTTTGCGCTGTTCGAGCGGCTCGAACAGAAGCTTGAGCGCTTCCCGAAGCAGCTCGCGCGCGCGGCCGTCGAACTCGCGAAAGACTGGCGCACCGATCGCGCTTTGCGCCGGCTCGACGCCATGCTGATCGTCGCCGACGCCAAGGAGACATTTCTGATCACCGGGGCGGGCGATGTACTCGACCCGGAACACAAAGTGATCGCGGTCGGCTCCGGTGGCAATTATGCGCTGGCTGCCGCGCGGGCGCTCTATGACCACATCGATGACGCCGAGGCCATTGCTCGCAAAGCGATGGCGATTGCGGCTGACATATGCGTCTATACCAACGGCAATCTGACGGTGGAGACGCTCAATGGCCAACCGGACTGATCTCGAAGCGGCGGCGGCGGCAGGCGTTATCCAAGCCGCGCAGGTTCAACCGCTGCATGATTTTTTGGCGACGCGCGCCACCGGCGCCGTAGCCGCGCTTCCGGGCGAAGAGAATCTTCGTTTCATCCGTAACTTCCATGATGTCTTCCTGGCCATCGGCATCGTGCTGTTCGCCATCGGTATGGCCATTGGCATCGGCACCTACGTCGCAACGGCGGCTTCGCCGGAGCAGGGCACGGTCACGACAGGCATTCTTTGCGCGCTCGCGGTGGCGGTGATGTGGGGCCTGGGCGAAGTGTTTGCGCGCCGCAGGCGCTTGTTTCT
>QBMO01000163.1 GCA_003242075.1 Alphaproteobacteria bacterium | reverse complement strand
CAAAATCCAGTCCATCCTAACTCTCAGGCTGGACGCGTTTGAAGGGGCTGGGTCAATCGGCGATGGCAAACGCAAGCCGCCGATTGGCGTGCATGTATCAACGCGCTCTTCGCTCTTGCTGAAGGAAGCGCGCGAAATGCGCTCGATGCAGATGCGTCGCGGCAAAAATGCGGCGCCGCCGATCGATCCAAAACCGTTTTCGCTGGAAGAGCTGGCGGGCCGCGCCTTGATTCAGCACGAGAGCCAAACACTACTCAGCTTGGCTCAACAGTTGGGCCAAGACCGCGTCCACGTCGTGTTCTTCGGCTTTGACCAGGGCGCGGAAGCCGTGGCGGAACGTGTTCTGGTTTCGCTGTGGTCAGCGCATTTTGAAGCGCCACGCATTACCGTGCTCGCGCCGAACCATGAGGCGGTTGAGGCGGGTTTCAAGGCGCGCCACCGCGAGGCGTTCGCGCATCCGCAGGTGTGGAGCGCCGGCATTCAGTTTTTACCGTTCGATTGGGACGCCGCCTCGATCAGCGACGATCTGCTCGGCGAGATCGAACAGGCGCGTGGCAAACCCACGGCAGTCGTTGTCTCCACCGGCGCCGATCCCGGCAACATCCATCTCGCTATCGCCCTGAAGCGTGCGTGCAATCGCGGCGGCCGCTGGCCTGTGCCGATCTATATGCGCGAAACCAGTCAGTCGGAGTTTTCTAAGGAATACGCCAAAGGCGACGAGACGGAAGACTTGGACGCTTATCTGCAAGCCTTTGGCGGCCACCAGAGCACGGCGACGCGCGCGCGCATCATCAACGGCTCGCTCGATCGTGGCGCGGCTGTCGCGCACGAGCATTACAATAAGGGCCTCGGCAAGCGCGACGCGATGAGCATGAAGGAGTTGCAGTCGGCGATGAAGGATTGGAGCGATGTGCTCGAAACCTATCGCGCCGCCAACCGCGCCGTGTCCGATGCCGCCATGACGAAGTTGTGGGACGCCGGCTGGCGCCCGGTCGCCAAGGGCGAGAAGGGCGACACGGCGCCAACTGTACCCGACGAACTTATGGAGCGCATGGCCAAGCGCGAGCATGACCGCTGGATGGCCGAGCGCCTTGTCTCAGGCTGGCGCCCGACTGCGCCGGACGAAAAGCGCAACAACGACCTGATGATTCACGATAAGATCGTGCCGTGGGATGCGCTGAACGAGGCCGACAAGAACAACGACGTTGTGCAAGTGCGCGCATCGATGGATGTCGCGCGCGTGACGCACAAGGATGGCTTTGTGAAGCGCTAGTCGCCGATCCGCCCGCCATCGTCGCGGGTGACGACGACGACGGCGGAGCGCGGCCAGCTCTGGCCGCCGTCTGGGAAGTTTGAGGGCGGCGGCGCGCCGGTCCAACGCAGCTGCCAGTAGTCCTGGCCTGCCACCGTGTTGCCGCCGGGGTGCTGGATGCAGCACAAGAAAGCGCGCTCGTCAGGCGTCAGCAGCGGGCCGCAGATCTCCGCGCCGACTGGGCCGACGAGGAAGCGCTTCACCGGTCGCGGTAGCGTGGCATTCGCTGGCGTCACGACGACTGTGTCGTTGCAGTCGCCAAACACGGCATCGTTGCCGTCAGTCGCAATCCAGACCCGATGCGTTGAGTCGAGCAAGATGTTGTCGGGGCACGCGAAGCGATCGCCGGTGAACGTCGGCTGGCCGTTCCAATCGACGGAGACGTGGGCGTGAAGCCCGGCGCGAGTTTCGTGGATCAAGTCCGGCGCATCGGGATCGCCGCAAAGCGCGAAGACATCCCAGGTGAAGCGCTCGGCAGCGTTGTCGCCATTGGCTTCATCGAGGCGCAGGATGTGGCCGGGCAAATTGTTCTGCGCCGTGTTGGGGTTTTCGCTTTCACGACGCGGATTGCCGGGCGCCGCAAAGCCGCGCTCATTATTGTTTGTGCATGCGATCAGCACTGTGCCGTCGCCTCGCCAATTCGCGTCGATCACTGGCTCGACGTCCTCCGGGCGGTCCATCGGCGTTGCGCCAAGAAAGCGCGCGGCATCGCGCACGCGCATGACGAGGTCGGCCTGATCGGCGAAGCGGATTGGGGACTCCGCCGACCGCGCCGCGGCGTTTGCCGCGTCGACCGTGAGCTTCAGCCAGCGGCCCTGGCCATCATCGAGGAATTGCGCGGCGTAGAGATCGCCTTCGTCGAGCAGTTCCATATTGGCGGCGCGGTTGTTGGGGTCAAAGCGGCCGCGCGTGACGAACTTGTAGAGATGCTCGCCGCGCTGATCGTCGCCAGTGTAAACCGTAACGCGTCCATCGCGCGCGATAGCGGTGTTGGCGCACTCGTTTTTCTTGCGGCCGAGCGCGGTGCGTTTCTTGGGCGTTGAGTTGGGATCGTAGGGGTCGATCTCGACGATCCAGCCGAAGAGGGCGGGGCCGTGCGGATTGTCTGCGATGCGGTACTGCGACGGCGCGATGCGCCGCGGGATGTATGGCGCCGGATAGCCATGGCTTAGCACGTCGAGCGCGTAGGCGTCATCGCGGCTTGCTTCGGCGACATCCTCCGGCGTTCCCGCGAACATCGAGTCGAAGTTTTCTTCCGCCGACAAATACGTGCCCCAGGGCGTCACGCCGCCGGCGCAGTTTTGCAACGTGCCGCACGCGACTTCGCCGGCGCCGGCGCCAGGTTCGTTGGCGTTGAACACGGCGGATGCGGCGACCACCCATGGATGCTGCGCCGCTGGCCCGCTGATGCGCACTGGCGTGAACGGCGTGATGCGGCGGTTGAAGCCTTGGCCGGGCGCCGGGTTTTTCAATGCGCGCCAGCCAGCCCCATTGCGCTCGATCTCAACGATGCTAACGCCAACGGAAGTGTAGAGTGTTTCCAGGTGCGCGGCGGAGAACTGATCCATGCGCTCAAGCGCCGGAAACATCAGCTCGGCCGAAGCGTATTCATTGTTGACGCACAGGATCAGACGATCGCCGTTGCGCGGCGGCGGAAAAGCGTACGTGTGCGGCAGCGCCGCTAGCATGTCGCAATTCTGGCCAAAGCGTTGTTCCTGCTCGGCGCGGGTTAGCGTGTCGGGATCGAAGTTGGCCGAGACGGTGTCGAACAGCGCGTCGCCCCAAGCGATCAAAGTGCGGAACGAATAGCCTGGCGGCAACGACACGGTGTCCGCATTGGTGGCGGCGACGGAGGCGAAGTTCATCACCGCCGGTGGCGCGGCAGAACTCGCTGCCGGGCCCGGCGTTGCGCAGCCCGCGAGGTTCAAGAGTGGCATGCCAACCAAGCCGCCGAGCACGGCGCGCCGCGATGCGATCAGATCGTTGATGTGCTTTGCCATGTCACCCTCTTTGGCCGCTGACTAATCGCGACCTGCAACACTTCCATGACAAGAGACGCCCAGTGCGGCGTTTAGCGCGGCGATGTCCGCAAGCTTGGTCTCAAACGCCGACCAATCGTCGCGCTCCGCAATCGCGGCCCAGAGCGTTTCAACTTCGTTTATCACCAATAAAACCGGCGTCGGACGTGACCAATAGGTATGGCTGAGCAAAGCGCTGTCGCCGGTGCGCGCCTCTAGGCCCTCGCGGATGGGGTCGAACGCCGCGTCGGCATAGAGCGCGGTTTGCGGGCTTTGCTTGGCGCGCTCTGCGCTGGCGGCGCCGCCGACCCAATCGTGGAAAAACTGATCCCAGCCGGCTTGGCTTTGCGTCAACCAGTCGAACAGGCTTTGCAGGAAAGACATGTCAGCGCCGAAATCGCCGCGCTCGAGATGTAGCCGGCCGAATAGCGCGGTGCGCAATCCTTCCTGATAAGCAGGCGCGAAACGCGCAAGCTCCGCCTCCAGCGCTGACGCTGGGCAAACCAGTGACAGCGCGCCGCCGAGTTGCGCCAGCGCCCACGACACCGCTTCCGGCTGGCGACCAAACGCATAGAGCCCGCTCTCGTCGAAATAAGCGGCAGTGAAATTCGGATCGCTGGCCGGCAAAAAGCGCCACGGTCCGTAATCGAAGCTTTCGCCGGTGATGTTGAGATTGTCGGTGTTCAATACGCCGTGGACGAAGCCCGCGCTCATCCAGCTCCCGGCCAGCCGCGCATTGGCCACGACGGCTTCGCCGAACAGCGCCGCCGCGCGCTTCTCAGAATCGAGGTGCAGGTGCTGGGGATAGTAGGCCGTGAGCGCGTGCTCGATCAGGATGTGAAGCAGATCGGGGCGCGCGAAGAAGGCGAGGCGCTGGAACGTGCCGAACCGGAGGTGGCTGTGCGAGAGCCGGGTCAGCACGGCCGAGCGCGTCGGCGAAGGCTCGTCGCCGCGGGTCAGCGCCTCGCCGGTCTCGAACAGCGAAAACGCCTTCGAGGTATAGACGCCGAGCGCCTCAAGCATGGACGCCGCCAGCACCTCGCGTACGCCGCCCTTGAGCGTGAGGCGCCCGTCGCCGAAGCGCGAATAGGGCGTTTGGCCCGAGCCCTTGGTGGCCAAATCGAGCA
>QBMO01000162.1 GCA_003242075.1 Alphaproteobacteria bacterium | reverse complement strand
TTTTTCCGGCAAACCCGACCAATCGAATCGGTTCCGAAATACGGGTAATTGAAAGCCGCCAGCGGCCAGGCGGAGTAGAAATTATGGAGCGCGGGCGTCCCGGCCCGCAGCGCTCGGCGCGTCCCATGGGGGCGAGGACGCCCGCGCTCCATAAGACGAAAACACACGCGCCAGTCTTCCGGCTTATCGCACTCAAACCCGATCGCGCGGCGTTTGCGTTTGCGCGCGGCATGCAGCAGTGGGCGCGTGTTAGGTTTGGGAAACGCCGCCGCTTCGATGGCGATCAGCCGCCGCATCATCGCTTCGCCGACGCGCAACCACGAGAGCAGCAGCGCATACGGCCCGCGCGTCAGCGTGTGGCGAAACGCAACGTCCTCCGGCGCGCCGAAGAGATTGTAGAGAATGTGCAAGAACCCCTGCGCAATGCGCCAAAGCGCAATGGGGGCCGTGCGGGTGGGTGCGATCGCGGACATGTTGGCGCGCAGTATAAGCGCGGCGCTGGACCGGTCGGATTGGTGGGGAGTTATCCTCGTACTTTGTAGCGACGCGCTTTGTCTTGAAAGCGGGAGCGCGCGGCTCCGCCGCGCATGACACGACGCGCCCCAACGTTAGGCGTTGCGCTTCGGGAGATCGCGTTGAACGGCCATTTCGAGCGCGCGGATCGCGTACTCTTGAACACTCAATCCGCACGCCGCCGCAGCGGCGCGCAGCGCGCTCGCGAGCGGCTCCGGAATGGTGATGGTCAGCGGGTCACCGGACATGAAGAGAGTTTAGCAGACGAACTTCAGTTCGTCATTCCGGGGCTTCGCGGCACGCGCAGAGCCCGGAAGCCAGGAGCGAGCGGCGGTGCGTTGACCCCTGGGTTCCGGATCGCGCGCATAGCGCGCGTCCGGAATGACGACTCACTTGGCTTTCGAATTATGCTTTTCGATCAGGCGGACGCACGCGTGGATCGTGGCCAAGTAGTAGTAGAACATCCAACTCAGCCAAATGGCAGGATCGTAGGACGTCTTCTGTTTTGCGTTGTGATGCCGGATACCAAAGTTGTTCGCGATGTTGAACAGGTCGCTCTCATCGTTTGACGTCAACGCCTCTTTGGCACTGGGGCGCAGAAACTCGAGGACATCTGCAAGGTCTCGAACTGCTTGGCGACGGTCATCAATTGACGAGCCGTAACGAAAGAACTTGCGGCGAGCCGCTTCGACGCGTCCGCCGACGCTTTCGTCAGTGCCAATCGGCAGCGTTGCCGCGACGAGTGTCTTCATGCTTTCGGCCGGTAGCGCGAACACTTCGCCAGCCTCGTTTAGCTCGTAGCCTTCCGCATAGATGCGGAGAACTTGATTTACCTCGTCTCGGAACTCGGTTCGACCTGCCGCCGCGTCCGCCTTGTAGGTATGCCAGCCGCAGTTGCTGTAGTCGTGAACCCGTCCTTCGGTTGGCTTCGCTATGTGGTCAAACACGAACTCGACGACGTCGAAGAGGTCGTCCTCGCTGTAATCATCCGCATAGGTCCAGGGTGGCCAAATGTTATCCTTGCGAAGCGCCAGGAAAATCCTGCCATGAATATCCTGGCCCAAAGTGCCGGGGACGAAACCCGCGTCTACGCACTCGTAACCGAATGCATTTTGCAGAAAGCCGCGCTCATCGAACTCGCGCACGATGCTCAAAAATAGTCTCTTAGCAGCAGCTAGATCGAGCTTGCCACCCGCAGCGTGTTTTCCGGTTCGGAGGGAGTAATAACCCTGCTCTCGCATTTTAGTTGTCGAGGAAGCTCCGCAGCTTCCGTGAGCGCGACGGGTGCTTCAGTTTGCGCAGCGCTTTCGCTTCGATCTGCCGGATCCGTTCGCGCGTTACGCTGAACTGTTGGCCGACTTCTTCCAGCGTATGATCGGTGTTCATGCCGATGCCGAAGCGCATGCGGAGGACGCGTTCTTCGCGGGGGGTGAGGCTCGCCAAGACGCGCGTGGTGGTTTCGCGCAAATTGGATTGGATGGCGGCGTCGACGGGGAGGATGGCGTTTTTGTCTTCGATGAAGTCGCCGAGGTGTGAGTCCTCTTCGTCGCCGATCGGCGTTTCGAGCGAAATCGGCTCCTTGGCGATTTTCATCACCTTGCGGACCTTCTCAAGCGGCAAGCCCAGCTTTTCGGCGAGCTCTTCCGGCGTCGGTTCGCGGCCGATTTCGTGCAGCATTTGGCGCGAGGTGCGCACCAATTTGTTGATCGTCTCGATCATGTGCACCGGGATGCGAATGGTGCGCGCTTGGTCGGCGATCGAACGCGTGATGGCTTGGCGAATCCACCACGTCGCGTAGGTGCTGAACTTGTAGCCGCGGCGATACTCGAACTTATCGACGGCCTTCATCAGGCCGATATTGCCTTCCTGGATTAGATCCAGGAATTGCAGGCCGCGGTTGGTGTATTTCTTGGCGATGGAGATGACGAGGCGGAGGTTCGCTTCGACCATTTCCTTCTTGGCTTGGCGCGCTTCGCGTTCGCCTTTTTGCACGGCGTGAACGATGCGGCGGTATTCGTCGATGGGCACGCCGGTTTCTTGCGCCAGCACGCCGATTTCGCCGCGAATGTCGGCGATGTCGTCGGACTCGGCGGCGACGAACTTGGCCCAGTTCTTCGATTTGGCGGCGACCTTCTCGGTCCATTTCGGATCGAGCTCGCTGCCTTGATAGGCTTCCAGAAATTGAATGCGCGAGACGCCGTTTGAATCGGCCAGACGCATCAGCTTGCCTTCAAGCTGAATGAGTTTGCGATTGATGGCGTAGAGCTGCTCGACCAGGCTTTCGATACGCGCATTGTTGAGCTTCAGTTTCTTCAGCTCTTCGATGATCGTGTTCTGCGCGGTGTCGTAGGTCTCGGCCTTGGCGCCGGGCAGCGACTTGCCTTGCAGGCGAAGCTCGATGCGCTTTTCCTGCAGCTTGCGGAATTGGCCGAAGGCTTCGGCGATGTTGTCGAGCGTCGACATCACGCCTTCTTTGAGTTCGGCTTCCATCGCCGACATCGAGATCGCTTGTTCGTCGTCGAACTCGCTATCGCTATCGGCTTCGGCGGCGGCCTCGGCCGGATCGCGCTCTTCGCCTTCAACCGGCGCGGGCTTGGGTGCTGCGGCTTTCGCGGCGGCTTCGGCTTTCTTGCGCTCGGTCTCGGCGATTTCGATCTTGGCTTGCTCGGGGTCGACCAGGCCGTCGGCGTTCACGCCGGGCGCCGACTGCGGGACGATGCCCATCTCGGCGCCGTACGTGGCTTCGAGATCGATGATGTCGCGCAGCAGGATCTTTTGCTCACGCAATTCGTCGCGCCACACCATGATGGCTTCGAAGGTGAGCGGGCTTTCGCACAAGCCGCGGATCATCGCGTCGCGGCCGGCTTCGATGCGCTTGGCGATGGCGATTTCGCCTTCGCGGGAGAGCAGCTCCACCGAGCCCATTTCGCGCAGATACATGCGCACCGGATCGTCGGTGCGGTCGGCGTCTTCGCGTGTATTGGTGACGGCGACCTTGGTGGTCGTCTCTTCGCGCGTGGCGATGGCTTTGGGTTCGTCCTCGGCGGCTTCGCCTTCTTCTTCATTGTCGACGACGTTGATGCCCATCTCGTTGAGCTGGCTCATCACGTCTTCGATCTGCTCGGAGGAGAACTCTTCCGACGGCAGCACCTTGTTGAGCTCTTCGTGTGTGACAAAGCCGCGCGCCTTGGCGGCTTTAATCATCTTCTTCACGGCCGCATCGGAGAGATCGAGGATCGGGCCCTCTGGCGCGTCCTTTTCGTCCGTCGTCGGTTCGTCGGTTTTGCTCATTGAAACTTTGCTCTTACTCATCGGAAATAGGCATCTCTTCTCAGGCGACTAGTCCGCCAGCATCATCTTCTTGCACATCGTCCAGTTTGGCCTCGCGGGCGCGGGCCTCGATCTCGCGCGCTTCGCGGCTGAGCGCCTGAAAACGGGCGAATGCCGCCTCGTCCCCCTCGGCGGCGGCCATCCGTAGCTCGGACAATTCCTCCCTGATCGCTGGCAGCACCACCTCTCGCGTCGCCAACGCCAGCCACTCGGCTTCGACGTCGGCGCCGTCGCTCGCGAGACCCGGCTTGGGCCAGCGCGAAATCCGCGCTGCCGCGCGGTCGTTCCCCGACCGGCTCAAATGGAGGCTCAAGGCTTGCCGGTCAATGGCCCCATGGCCATCGGGGGCATCTGCAAACTCAGCCAGAGCGGTGCGAATGGCGTCCAATTCGGGGTCGGTGATCTCGAGACGGTCGATCCAATCGCCGTAACGGGCCAGCACGCCGGGGAAATCGGCGGCGGCGCGGAGGAAGTTTTCAGCCGCCGGGCGGGGGCGGACGCCGGCCTGGGCCTTGAGCTCTTGGGTCGGCGGCAGGATTTGCGGGCCGCGCTTCCAGCCGCCCGGGCCCTGGGCTTGCGGCTGAAACGGCGGGCGCTGGGCGCGGACGAGGGCGTTGTAGCGCTGCAGCAGGTCGGAGA
>QBMO01000161.1:3701-4630 GCA_003242075.1 Alphaproteobacteria bacterium | reverse complement strand
GGTGCCCGCCTCTTCGAGGTCTGCGACCACCACGGACTTGGCGTAAGCCTCGGCTTCCTCACCCGAGAGGCCCATGAGGCCTGCGGCCCACTGGCCCACGAACTTCGCCCGGCGCGCCTGAGCCTTGAACTCAAGCTCTTGATCTAGCTGGAATTTTGCTTCCTGGCCGCGCTTTCTGTCGTCGAACTGGCTCATGCCTTTAGTGTCTCCTCGGTTCTGTCCATGAATAGGCGCCGGAACGCCCAGGATCAACCGCAGCTGCGACGCACCTCAACAGCGGCGGCCAATTGTGGCGCCGGGCCTTTGGCCCTAAGTTCTCGCCCGGCGTAGCGGCGATTCCGTGAAACGCCGCCCATGAGCCACTTGGCGCGATTGAGCCCGCGCCGCGCCCTCGAGGAGGGAGCACACCATGTCCACGCGTCGCAAGAAAATCTATGAGGGCAAGGCCAAGATCCTGTTCGAGGGTCCAGAGCCAGGCACCATCATTCAATATTTCAAAGACGACGCGACCGCCTTCAACGCGCAGAAGAAGGCGATCCTCGAAGGCAAAGGCGTCATCAACAACCAGATCTCCGGGTTCATCATGCAGAACCTGAACGCGATCGGCGTGCCCACGCATTACATCAAGACCATGAACATGCGCGAACAGCTGGTGCGCGAAGTCGAGATCATCCCGCTCGAAGTCGTTTGCCGCAACGTCGCCGCCGGTTCGCTCTCAACCCGCCTCGGCATCGAGGAAGGCACACCGCTGCCACGCTCGATCATCGAGTTCTATTACAAGAAAGACGAGCTCAACGATCCGATGGTCGCCGAAGAGCACATCACGGCGTTCAATTGGGCGAGCACCCAAGAGATCGACGACATCATGGCGCTCACGTTGCGCATCAACGATTATCTCTTCGGCATGTTCGGCGCCGTCGGCATCAAGC
>QBMO01000161.1:0-3691 GCA_003242075.1 Alphaproteobacteria bacterium | reverse complement strand
GTGCGCACCGTCGTCGCTGACGAAATCAGCCCCGACAGCGCCCGCCTCTGGGACGTCCAGACCAACGAGAAAATGGACAAAGACCGCTTCCGCCGCGATCTCGGCAACGTCACCGAAGCCTACGTCGAAGTCGCGCGCCGCTTAGGCATCGTCAAACAACAAGCCGCCGGCGGCGGTGGCGATAACGTGCATTGAAGGGACTAGGTGCTAGGGACTAGGGACGAGGTGATTGAGCGGCGCGGCGCGCCCCAGTCCCTCATCCCGCCTCCCTCGTCCCTAGTCCCCCGCAGGGGGACCAAATGAAAGCCATCGTAACCGTCGGCCTCAAACCCGGCGTGCTTGACGTCCAAGGCAAGGCCGTCGCCGGCGCGCTGAAGGAGCTGGGCTTCGGCGACGTGCAGGATGCGCGCGTCGGCAAGCGCATCGAGATCACGCTCGACGGCAATCTCGATCCCGCCACCGCCGAAGCGCAAGTGCGCGAGATGTGCGAAAAGCTTCTCGCCAACACCGTCATCGAAAGCTACCTCGTCGAAATAGCGAGCTAGGCGCTCAAAAGCTTGCCTCCAGCGCCGCTCTGCGCTCTCATCGGCTCATGACAGCTTGGTTCAAACCTAAGCGCTACGGCTTCGGCGCGGCGCCGTCCTCCTGGCAAGGCTGGGCGCTGACGGGGGCCTATGTCGCGATCGTCGCAGCGTGCAGTGTTTGGCTCGCCGAGAGCGCGACAACGGCCGAGAGCCGGATCACGCCGTTCATGGTCATCGTCGCGGTCGTGACGATCATCTTCGTCGGCATCGCTTGGCGCACCACCGAAGGCGGCTGGCGCTGGCGTTGGGGCGACGAAGAGAAGCGCTAAGCCTCAGCGCGCCCGCGCGGCGCGCAAGCGCTGGAGCCTGTCAACCTCCCTCAATACGCTGCTGATGCGCAGACGAAGCTCTTGGCGCTCCGCGCTCGCTTCAGCAGTCGTAGTGTCCCTGGCAATTCGCGAGAGCTTTGTCGCAAGATCGGTCGCCAGTTTGTCCAGATCCTCAGCAGGCGGACGCTCTGCGGGCATCGTGCGTTCAATCAGATCAACAGCAGTCCGAGCGAAGCCGATCGCTGCCTCAGACAACTCGAGGCTTCTTTCAATTTGCATATCCATCACTTCGCGCACGATCTGCCGCGCCTGATCTTCATTCGCCAACGCGGCCTGCATCACCTTTTCCTCCGCAAGTTTGCGAAGCCGCGTTTCTTTCTCCAAGGCGTTCGAGAGTCGATAAATCATACGCTGGACTGACTCTGGTCCATTCCGAACGAACAATTCGTCGATGTCATTATCGAATTTCTGCTTCGTATGACCCGTTGGAGCGCATCCACGATCGATGCGGATGCACTGAATGGCCAGGTCGCCGGGTATCATCTCCTCCGGCGTCAGCTGGTCGAGCAGGACCGGGAAATAGGTGCCCGCACGTCGTGCCCTAATGGCTTCATCCTCAACATACGGGTTGCCAATGGAGTTCTTCGAATGAAGAACGACAACTACGCGAACGCAGTCGAATTGAAGCCGAATCTCGTTGGTCCACTGAGTGCCGGTGCGCATCTCTTTGTAGAACGCGACGACGTAGCCCAACTGATCGCGTAGGTATGCTGTCAGCCGTTCGCCCTCTGCCGCGTCAGCATCGGCGCAGCAGACCAAAATCTCATAAGCGGGAGAACGTCTATTCCCAACCAAGCGGCGAACACCATCGAATCAACCACGCGAGTGTTCATGATGCCCGTTAAGAAATTTAGTATTCGGCTACCCAAGGCCAGTTCATCGTTTCCTTGGCGCAACCACTGTTTCGCGCTCGCTATCGCAGCAGCTAGCCGTCGTCGCCGCCGAAGTCATGATCCCAGTGATCGTGGCCGGGGATGATCGGTCCGCCATTGCCGGGCAAACGCCCGCCTGGATCGCGCGGTCCGCGGAGTGAGATGATGGCGATCACTACGAGTACCGCGACGCCGACCGCTACAGCAAAAAAGCCTGTGGGCAGCATACCCAATATATGGGGAGGGCTGCCCGCGTGCGTGAGGCGTCCACTGCTGAACGCCTCACGATTTCGCGCGTTATGTTATTGCGGCGCAGCCGGCGCGGCTGGCGCTGTCGTGCTGAGCGGGCGAGCGATCACTTCATCGATGCTTGCGCCGACTTCCTGGTGGCCGCCGAAGGCCGTGCCGGCGACACGATCACGCACGCGCGTCGCGAACGTCTCGTAGGCGGCGTCCGGCAGCGCGACATAGCCAACTTCGCGCGACAAGCGCGCGGCGTTGGCGACATAATACTGCGCCAAACGTTGCACTTGCGGACGCTGCAACGCGTCTGCGTTGACATAGATGAAGATCGGCCGGGCCAGCGGATAGGACCCGTTGGCGATCGTTTCCGGGCTTGGCGCAACACCATCAATGGTCAGCGCGTGGAGGCGTTCGCGGTTCTGCTCGTAATACGCATACCCAAAATAACCCATGGCGCCGGGATTGCCGACGACGCCCTGCACCGTGACGTTATCGTCTTCGGTCGGCGTGTAATCGGTGCGCGACGACTTGGCGGTGCCAACGACGGCTTCTGTGAAAAAGTCGAACGTGCCGGAAGCAGTGCCGGCGCCGAACAATTGCAGCGGCAGGTTAGGCCAGCTCGGGTTCACTTGGCGCCAATTGGTGATCGTGCCCTGCGCCGCCGGCTCCCAAGCACGACGGAGTTCAGCGAGCGTCGCGCCACGCAGCGGGTTCGACGGATGCACGACGACGGTGAGGCCGTCGAACGCAATCGGCAGCTCGACGTACTGGATGCCGGCTTCAGCACACGCGGCCATCTCTTCGGCGAGGATCGGGCGCGAGGCGCCCTGGAATTGCGTTTCGCCGCGGCAGAATTTGCGGAAGCCGCCGCCTGTGCCGCTTTCGCCAACGGTGACGCGCGCGCCGCCAGTTTGGCTGGCGGAGAACGCTTCGGCGACAGCCTCGGAAAGCGGAAACACGGTGGAGGAGCCATCGATCGAAATCGACTCCGACGACGAGCCGCCCGCGGGCGCCTGTCCGCTTTGTCCGCATGCCGCCAACGCCAATACGGCGACCGCCGCCACGGCGCTTCGCATT
Source organism: Alphaproteobacteria bacterium (assembly GCA_003242075.1). Classification (GTDB taxonomy): domain Bacteria; phylum Pseudomonadota; class Alphaproteobacteria; order Caulobacterales; family Aquidulcibacteraceae; genus Vitreimonas. The sequence continues at coordinate 586 of QBMO01000161.1, read as the reverse complement.
TCAAATCTCAACATCGTAAGAACCCTTGCTTGTTGTCCGCCCAAGACTCGCTAGCCGCGCCCTCATGCCACCGGCGCATGACGGTTTTGTCTCAATCGCCGCCGCCGCCGCCACCACCGTCGCCGCCGCCGCTATCGGAACCGCTGTCGGAACTATCGTTGTCGGACTGCTGACGCCCAGACCCAGAGCTGCCGCCAACGGCCACGTTGACGTCGCCGCCATCACCCTTGCGGGGCTGTTTCGGCGCATTGATGCGGTGCAGCGCGCCCATCAGCAGCGCGGTGACGCCAATTGTCCCGAGGACGGCAATAATGAGCCAAGTCGCCATGGGGCGGGACTTAGCAATGCTAGCGGCGCGAGTCATGCGGCAACCCGCCGCAAAAGCGGTGCTTGGCGCTCCTGAAGCGCCTGAAAGCCTTGGCCTGAATCGCCGCAGCCTTTATCTAACCCTCATGAAATCAGCCGTGATCGTCTTTCCAGGGTCCAATTGCGACCGCGACGCAGCGCGCGCGCTGCACCGCATCACCGGCACGCCGGCCAAGATGGTCTGGCACAAGGATACAACGCTGCCGGAAGGCACAGACCT
>QBMO01000160.1:3202-4635 GCA_003242075.1 Alphaproteobacteria bacterium | reverse complement strand
GTGAAGTGGCGCTGCGCCAGTGATTGATGAAGTTGGCGAACGCGTTGACCGAAACCGCCAGCGCGCTGGTGCCGATGGCGATGTGCGGATTGGCGACGCCGACGACGTAGAGCAGAGCCGGCGTCGCCAGGATCGAACCGCCGCCGCCGATCAGCGCCAGGATCAAGCCGACAACGCTGCCGCTCAAGACTGCAAGGATGTCAGGCAGGGTCATGCGCTGAAGCGGGGCCGATTCCAGGGCATCGTCTTCAGCAGCATCGCCATGCCGCACCAGCCGGTGGCGCCCGCCAACGTAAGGCCGGCGCCGACGAAGGCTGAGAGCGCATAGAAGGCCGGGTTCACCAGCCAGCCGAGCGCTGCGCCACTGACGATGAGCAAGCCGGCCGTGATCTGCACTTGGCGCATGATTTCGAGCGGCGCTTTGCGGTTGGCGTGAACGGGAAGCCCTGCGGCTTTCCACGCTTCGATGCCGCCGTCGAGAAAATACGCCTCGCGGAAGCCGCGCGCGAGAAGCTTGGCGGCGTTGGCTTGCGTGCGCATGCCGGACTTGCAGTGAAACACGGCGACCTTGCCGTGGTCGCGATCGAAATCATGCGCATCGATGGCCGAGACCGGCGCGAGGCGCGCGCCGAGGATATGCTCCCGCGCGTGTTCGTCGGTTTCGCGAATATCGATCAGCACGGCGTCGCCGCTATCGAGACGCCGTTTCAAGTCGGTGGCGGTGATGGGATTGAGCGAGCTCATTTGCGTTTCCGTTTTGGGGGGCAATAGATGTCGGCGAGCGTTTCCAGAACGCGCGCCGCTTTCGGGTCGGCGAGGCTGTAATAGATCGTCTGCGCCTCGCGGCGGGTGGCGACGAGGCCCTCCTCGCGCAGCCGCGCTAAATGTTGCGAGAGCGCCGATTGCGAGAGATCGCAGGCGTCCTGCAGCGCGCTGACGGAGTGTTCGCCGTTAACGAGGGAGCAGAGCACCATCAGGCGCGTTTCGTTGGCGAGCGCTTTGAGCAGCGCTGCCGCTTCGCCCGCCTTGGCGGCGAATTGGGTGGGGGAGAGGTCCAGGAGAGCCATCGTGACGCACATATATGAGTTGTATCTAAATTAGCAAGACCTAATATAAGAGACAAGACAGAAACCTTGGAGTTCCCCATGAACGCCCCCCGCGTCCGCGCCTTTTTTCACCAAGACACCTTTACGGTGAGCTATCTGGTCTGGGATCCAGCCACTAAGCGCGCCGCCATCATCGATAGCGCGCTCGATTTCGATCCCAAGTCCGGCCGCACCGACACGCACTCAGCCGAAGCGATACTCGCCGCCGTCCGCGAAGAGGGTGTCACCGTCGATTGGCTGCTTGAGACGCACGCGCACGCCGATCACATCTCCGCCGCGCCGTTCCTGAAAAAGGCGACAGGCGCGCCGATCGTGATCGGTGAAAAC
>QBMO01000160.1:0-3192 GCA_003242075.1 Alphaproteobacteria bacterium | reverse complement strand
GTGCAGAAGGTGTTCAAGGACGTCTTCAATCTCGGCTACGTCACCGCCGATGGGCGCCCGTTCGACAAGCTCGTCGTCGACGGCGAAGAACTGCCGCTCGGCGAACTAAAGATCAAAGTGCTGCACACGCCTGGCCATACGCCGGCTTGTGTCTCCTATCTCATGGGCGACGCGGTGTTTGTGGGCGACACCATGTTCATGCCGGATTACGGCACCGCCCGCGCCGACTTCCCCGGCGGCGATGCACGCACGCTTTATCGCTCGATCCAGAAGCTGCTGGCGCTACCTGATGAGACGCGCGTTTTCCTGTGTCACGATTATTTGGCGCCGGGCCGCGATGCTTATGCATGGGAGACGACGATCGGCGTCGAGCGGGCAAAAAACATCCATCTCGCCAACACCAGCGAAGATCAGTTCGTCGCCATGCGCGAGGCGCGCGATAAGACCCTGGCGATGCCGGTGCTGATCCTGCCGTCGATCCAGGTCAACATTCAGGCCGGCGAGTTGCCACCGCCGGAAGAAAACGGCGTGCGTTATTTAAAGCTCCCGATCGACGCGCTCTAGCCTGTGACCGCAGCCACACCCCGGCGCATCCAACACGGCTAAATCTCGCATCTGCCAAACACTGGCGTCGGCAAACGCGTCCTCATCGGGGCGCGATTGTCGGCGCGGTTTGGAGGATTTAGAGAAACGGCACGCAGCCCAAAGCTGCGGGGCAAGGGGTAGTGAGATGCGATCTTTAGTGATGGGCGCATTGGCGTGCGCATTTTTGGCGGCGTGTGCGCAACAAGAACCGGCGCAGTTGACCGGTGCGGCTTTGGTCGAGCGCGGCGAGTATCTGGTCAACAATATTGGCGGCTGCAATGACTGCCATACGGCGATGACGCCGCAAGGACCGGACATGGCGCACGCGCTGCAAGGCGGCACGCTGATCTTCCAACCGATGATCGAGATGCCCTGGGCGCCGTACGCGCCGCCGCTCGCTGGTTTGCCGGCGGGCTACACCGAAGAACAGTTCGTCGCGTTCATGCAGACCGGCGTGCGTCCCGATGGATCGCGACCGTTGCCGCCAATGCCGCCGTTCCGTTTGAACGAAGCGGATGCGCGCGCCATGGCGGCTTACATCGCGACGTTGCCGCAAGCTTCACCGGCGCAGTAACAGCAACGCGTGATCGCATTGATGCGTATTTCAATGCGATCACGTTTTCTGTTCCATGCTTGACGCGCGCGGCATGCGGGTGTTTCGTTTTGTTGTCGGAAGACATCGGCGCCGTCCGCCGGTTCCCGCTTGCAAAGCTCTTGCAGCACACAACACCTGGGCCACGGCGCGCGCTTAGCTTGTCTTCCCGTCCGACGAAAACACCGCGCGCGACAATGGTGTCGCAAACAAGCGCGGACCATTCGTTCTCGGGCCGGCGTCAGGCGACGTTTCAGCGTGTGGTGATGTGTGAGCGAACAAATCAGCAACGCTTTGCGCGGATTTGAGGCAGCAGGCAATGGGCAGTAGGCAATAGGTATGCTGTGCTGATGTCCGCCCGCTCCGGACCGCTACTGCCCATTGCCCACTGCCTATTGCCTTCATGATCCGCCTCTTCGCTGCCCTCGACATCTCTGACGACGTCGCCGCGCGGTTGACGGCGCTGATGAAGGGCGTGCCGGGGGCCAAGTGGCGGCCGCGCGAGAATTTGCATCTGACGTTGCGGTTCTTCGGCGAAGTCGCCGAGCCGGTCGCGGACGAAATCGATTCAGAGCTCAGCCAAGTTGGCGATGCGACGGCGCCGTTCGATCTCACCCTGAAAGGGGCGGGGAGTTTTGGCGGGGCCGATCCGCACGCGTTGTGGGTTGGTGCGGCGGAGAATGCGGCGCTCACAAAGCTGGCCGCGGCGTGTGAGCGTGCGGCGCGGCGCGCGGGGCTGAAGGCTGAGAGCCAGAAGTTCAAGCCGCACGTGACGCTCGCTTATCTGCGCGGTGCGCCGCTCGATCGCGTGCTCGGGTTCGAGCGGCGTCTGGGCTTGTTCGAGGCGCCGGCGTTTCGCGTCGAGCGCTTCGGGCTCTATTCGAGCATCACGCGGAAATCCGCTCCGAGCCTTTACAGGCTCGAAGCGGAATATCCGTTGTTCGGACGGTTTTAGCTTTACGAAACGCGCGCTGGCGGCGGGGTTTCCGGCGCCGGCGGTTGCTGATCGCGCACTTCCGTCGCTGGCGGCGGGGTCGGCCCCATCGCGCAGCAACGCACTTGCACTTCCAGCACTTGGCCGTTGAAGCGGCACTCGGTGTCGTTGATCGAACGCATGATCGCCATGCCGCCAGCGCGTGTGGTGTAACGCGTCTGCGTGCAGCCGGTCAGCGTGTAGCCCGGATCGCACGTGCCGGTGGGGGTGCGGTTCAGCGTGCGGGTGACGCAGGTGATCTCGCGCGTCATGGCAGTGTCCGCCGTCGCTTGCGCGCGGTTGGCGATGCCGAGCACGTCGGCGATGCGCGAGCCGAGCGAGACGCGCACTTCTTCGGTGTCGGCGTTTTGTTTGCAGATGTCCGTGTCGGCCCTGCGTTCGTCGGCCGCGCACCATTGGGCGATGGTCATGTCCCCGGTGCGGTTCGCGCACGCGCTGGCGAGAAGCGCCAATGCGGTTGCGGCAATGATGGAAGCGATGCGCATTCTGACGCCTTTCCTGTTATCCCCCGCTTATCCCGGTGAGGGGAAAGCTGAGCGCGGGAAACGCGTCAACCCGAGTCGCGGTTTCGGGGAATCGGAACCGGGCCGGTTTGGTGCTGCCGGCGGCGGCCGGGCAGGCTAGGCGCGGCGACTTTTCTCGCTAAGTTACGCCTCACTGGTTCAAGGAGCTCGTGATGTTGGGACGCTTCGCGGCGCTGGCCGTTTGCGTGAGTTTGGCTGCCTGCGCGGGTCTAGAACCCGCTGGCCGCAATGCCGGCCGTTCGCCACAGGCTACGCCTCCGCGCGCTGCTCCTGCGTCGCCGCCACCAGCGCCAGCCCTGCCGCCGCCTGCCGCACGCACGCCGCCGCCCGCGACTGTGACGCCGGCGCCAGCCCTCGTGGTTCCGCCGCAAGCGCAACCGGTCGCGCCGCCGAGCGCGCCAGTGGCGACCGCGCCGCCGCCGCGTGCAGCGCCGGTGACGCCGCCGCCAGCTGCTGCGCCGACCCCATCAACGCCGACACGCGCGCCGGTGCTGACG
>QBMO01000015.1:47927-55990 GCA_003242075.1 Alphaproteobacteria bacterium | reverse complement strand
AGGCGTCAAAGTGCCATCAGCGCGCTACAATTGATGCTTCTGCAGACTGTCCCTAGGCCGCAAAGCGACATGTGCGCGTCGCCCATGCTGGCGATTTGGCGTTCGAGCTTATTGGGTTTCCAGGTGTCGTCGTCGTCGAGAAAGGCGACATAGTCGCCGACAGCATGACGGACGGCGTGATTGCGCGAATGGCCAACGGCCGAGTTCTTTTCGTTGCGCAACACCCGCACGCGCCCTTCCAGCGGGCGCATGATCTCGAAGATGTCGAACTTGGGCGAGCAATCGTCAACGACGAAGACTTCGACGGGCTGAATCGTCTGCGCGAACACGCTTTCGAGCGCCGCCATGAGCGACTCGGCGCGATTATAGGACGCGACGATAGCCGAGACTTTCGGCGTCGGGGGCAGGGCGGCGATCACGGGATGGGTTGGTAAACTGCTTTGGCGTTGCGATGCACGATTTTTGACGCGCCGGATGTTCTGCGTCCAGAGATAACGCTCTTACTCCGTCAGATCCGGCGCGGGTTCCGTACTCGGTCGCCTCATTAACGACCGCACGCTCTCCAGCTGTCGTTCGATGCTTTTGCGCCCAAAGAAGAGTAGCAGGCCGTAAGCGGTCAGCGTCTCCAGGGTTATGAGGCCGAGCTGATGCCAGTTGCTGGGATGATGGAAGATCACGCGTGTCAGCAGCAGATGCACGGCGACAATCCCCGCCGCCGCGACAATTGGCCAGAACAACGCTTTTGCGTACTCAAGCTGCGAGCACTGGATGCGCTTGAGCAGGACGCTGAGTGAACGCGGCAGATAGAGTAAGCTCACGGCGCTGAAGGTCGCGGCGATGGCGACAATGCCATACTGCGCCGAGACGATGGCGGCGACGGTCCAAAGCGCGGTAAATTCAGCCGTCAGCTGCAGGCGCGTGCCGGTTCGCCCCATCGCTTGCAATAGCGAGCTGTTGAAGTTGGAGATCGTTTGCACCATGCCCGCGATCGCCAGCGCCGAGAAAATCGCGCCGGCGGCGGTCCAGCGTTCGGACAGCAGCGTTGCAAAGACTGGCCCGCTCGCCGCGGCGGCGGCGGCCATGGCCGGGAACACGAGCGCGGCTTGTCCGATCGTGGCTGCGAGCACGAGTGCGCGCAATTCGTCGGGCTTGTCGCGCAATTGTGAGAGGCGCGGGTAAAGCGCCGTCTGCACCGGTGTTGCGACGACGCCAGCGGGCAAGTTCATGATGCGGAACGCAACAGTGTAGAGGCCGAGCGGCGCGGTGCCGAGGGCTTTGCCGATGACGAATGGATCGATCTGCTTGCCGATCACTTGCATGATTGCATAGCCCAACGTGTCGCGGGCAAAGCGCAAATGTTCGCCAAGGGCTGTGAGGCTGAAGACGTAGCGCGGTTTGTACTTGGCGGCGATGAGGATGATCGGCGCGCGCACGGCGACGTTGACGATGTTCTGCGCCACCAACGCCCAAGCCCCGAAGCCGGCTAGGCCAAAGCCAATGGCCGCCCCCGCACCCGCGATCGCCGCGGCGAAATCGGCGCCAGCCAATGGCAGCAAGTTCTCGCGCTTGATCAAGGAAGCGATCGGCAACTCGAGAAATCCCATCATGAGCGGGATGATCGCGAGCGCCAACATCACTGGCAGCAGAGCCGGTGTTTCAAAGAAAATCGACGCCGGCCAAGCAAGCGCCGCGAGCAACAGTGAGAGGCCCGCGGTGGCGCCAACAATGAGCCAATGCGCGCTCGACCAGGCGTCGCTATCGAGTTCGCTGGTGCGGATGAGTGAGCGGCTGAGCCCCGCATCGCTCACAGCGAGCGTCAGAGAAACTGCCGCCATGGCGAGTGCTACGAGGCCGAATTCGCTTGGCTCCAACAGGCGCGCCATGAACGGCACGGTGAGAAAGCTCGCGCCGAGCTGGAAAATGCGCGCCGCCGAGAGCGCGCCTGCGCCAAAAGCCAATCGCCTGAGCGCCACCTTAAGCGCCCCGCACGAAGGGTGGTCGCGCCGACGCGCGGGGCTTTTGCGGCGTCTGGGTCTGCGGCGTGCGGCCTTGTAGGGAAAGCAGATAGAGCGTGTATCCGCAGATGATGCCGTAGAGCATGTTGCCCTCGATCATCCACATCGGCATCGTCGACATGTTCAGCGTCAAGAACATGAAGTGCGCGCCGATCAGCACTGGGCGGTGATGGTGGCGGACGCGGAAGGCGGCGCCCAGCATGGAGAACCACAGGAACAGCACGCCGACGACGCCGACAATGCCAAATTCAAATAGATAATTCACCAACGTGTTGTGCGCGTAGAGCGGGAAGATCTGGCTCCACGATTCCGGACCAAAGCCGATGACGTGCTGCAGCGGTCCGCCCAGCGTCCAGCCGTAAATATACATGCTCCAGATGCGCGGACGCCCCGACAGCAACCGCGTTTCATCGACGCTGTACTCATGCGGCGGTTTGATCAGGTTGACGTCGCCTGAGAAGAGAACGGTGACATCTTGGAAACGCGATGCAAAGAGGAAAGCCGTGACGGCGAGCGCGAGGACAACTAAGACAGCGGCCAAACTGACGATAAACGGGCGGTCGCGCGCCGGGAAGCGGTGGAGCGACGAGAAGCCGAAATAGACCAAGAGCAGCGGCGCGATCGCGACCAGCGTCGTGCGATAGTTCGCGAGCACGATGCCGCCGACGCAAGCGATGACGAGGCCGAACTTGGTGAGGCGGTTGAGCCGGTCATTGAAGACAACAATGGTAAGGCATGTCGCCAGGATGACGGAGAAAACGGCTTCGTGGTTAAAGCCGCCAATATAGCTGGCTGCGTTAGCGTCGGTTTCGGTCGCCTTGGCCACACCCAGTGCGAGCGACAGCAGTTGCAGCAGCAAGACCGGGGCGAACGACCAGAGTAGCGCCGTCATGAACGAGCCGCCCTTGGCGCTCTGCAGCGCGTTGTAGACGCTGAGCGTTACGACGATGAGGAAGCCGTACTTGGTGACCACCGTGATGAGGCCGTTCCACGGTCCGTTATTGGCCAAGGCGCTGACGCACGCGATGGCGATCAGCACGTAGAAAGGGAGCATGAAGCGGAGCGCGAGGTGGCGCCAATTGATGGTCAGCAGGCCAACAAGAAAAAGGGCGATTGAGCCGACAGCGTTCGCCGACATGCCCGCAACCAGCGGTCGGTAGGTGATCGCGTGCATCGATTGCATGGCCAGCCGCAGCCACGATGCGCCGATCATGAACGCGGCGGCGCGGTTGCGCATGCGTATCATCGCCAGGACGACGAACACCAAGCTCAGCCCGAGGACGGGATAGAGCGCCCACGCCGGCATCGACGGTGCAAAGAGGGCAAGTTCGTTGGAATTCATGGGCGGCTACTTTGTGTACACCACAATTCTAACGATCTCGGCGCCTGATGGTCGCGAAGGGTTAACGGCTTGCGCCGACACTGACCTCGCGGCGTGCGGACTTCTACAGGCCGTGGCCGGTTTGTCATCCGATTGCGCCGAAGAGTTGCGCAGTTGCGCGCGCCGGGTGCGAACATGCTAGGCGGCGCGAGATTTGCGGCGCGCCACTGCCGATAGAGTTGGCCGACAAGGTTAATGCAATGACAGCGCCGCGCCGCGCCATTTTCCTGATCAACTCGCTCGCCGGCGGCGGCGCCGAGCGGGTGATGTGCACGCTGCTGCGTTATTCCGAACCGATGCGATCGGAGTTCCAGATCACGCTGGCGCTCTTGGATCAGGAACCAGCGGCCTACGCGCCCCCCGACTGGGTCGAACTGCGGCAGCTGGACGGCCGGCGCTCGCTGCCGCGCAGCATCGTGGCGGTGGGAAAGCTCTATGCGGAACTGAAACCGGACGTGACACTCAGCTTCCTGAGCCGCGCCAATATCGCCAATATCTGGAACGCCAAACGCGGATGCGTGATCAGCGAACGATCGAACACGTCGGCGCACTTGCCGGGGCTACGCGGCGCGCCGGCGCGTGCGCTGGTGCGGCTTGCCTATCCGCGTGCTGACAAGGTGATCGCGGTGTCGCAAGGTGTCGCCGACGATTTGGTGCAGAATTTCGGCCTAGCGCCCGGCAAGCTCGAAACCATTGCCAACCCGGTCGATGCCGCCGCCATCGCGCAACGCGCCGCTGAGGCGCCGACGATTGATACCGAGAATGAGTATCTCCTCGCGGTCGGAAGGTTGGTGCGGTCGAAGAATTTTGAACTGTTGATCCGCGCTTATGCGGCGTCGGGGCTTGCGCAGCGCCTGGTGATTTTGGGTGAGGGGCCCGAGCGCGACAATTTGGAGCGTTTAATTGCAGAACTCAGTCTCTCTGACCGCGTCTCGATGCCGGGTTTTGCTGCTAATCCTTATCCCATCATGGCGCGTGCGGCGCTATTCGTGCTCTCGTCGAATGACGAGGGATTCCCGAATGCGTTGGTGGAGGCGATGACGCTTGGCGTGCCGGTGGTCGCGACCAACTGCGCTTCGGGGCCATCCGAAATTTTGGCGGATAGCGCGCGCGAGATTGTGAGCGGCCTTGCGCTGGCTCAATACGGCGCGCTGACGCCGACGGATGATGTGGCTTCGATGGCGGAAGCACTGCGTCTTATGTCCGATCCCGAACGTCGGCGCGACTACGGCGCGCGCGCAGCGGCGCGTGCGCGCACGTACAGCCCTGAAGCTGCGGCCGAGCGTTACTGGCGGGTGTTGCGCGAGGCGATGGCATGACGAGGCCGCTCCGCATCGCGTTGATCGGCGGCTTTGGCGGGGGCAACTTTGGAAACGACGCGTCGTTGAAAACAGCGCTCGGCCGCATCGCGGCGAAGCTGCCGGACGCGCAAGTTGCCGTCATCGGTGTAAACGCGAAGGCGGTGACGGAACGGTTCGGCGTGCCTGCCTTTAGGATTACACGGCGGCCGTTGGGCGCGATGCGCCTTCTCGATTTGTTGTTGTTGCGCCTGCCGAGCAGCCTACTGAACTGGGCTTTAGCATTCTGGTTCATTCGCTCGTTCGACGTTCTGTTGTTTCCCGGAACCGGCATCTTCGACGACTATCGTACCGGGCCGATGGGTTTTCCGGCGCGAGTGTTTCGCTGGTCGGTCGCAGCGAAGCTCTCGGGCGTGCGCGTGATTTTTCAAAGTGTAGGCGCAGGGCCGATCATCAATCCGCTGAGCCGCTTTTTCTTGAAGACGGCCGCACGCTGCGCCGTTGCACGGTCCTACCGCGATGCTGACTCGAAAGCCTTCATGCAAAGCATCGGCGTGGACGAACGCAACAGCCCGGTAGCGCCCGATATCGTGTTTGCCCTGCCGACACCGGCTCGGCGCGAGCGCGCAGAGGGCGATCCGCTCACGATTGGCGTGGGCGTCATGGCCTATCGTGGTTGGCGCATCGATGAGCGGCTGGGCGACGATTATCTTGAGAAGCTGGCGCGCTTCATCCGTTACGTCGAAGGGCGCGGTTGCCGCGTGCGTCTGATCGTTGGTGAGCGATCCGACAAGCGCGCTGTTGCGCGCGTGAATGCGCTCTTGGCTGACGAGGTCGATCGCGGCGGCGCGCAGAACAATTTTACGGATGTCATGGCTGAAGCAGCGGGCTCCGATGTTGTGCTCGGTTCGCGCTTTCACGTCCTTATCGCGGGACTGAAGCTTGGCCGGCCTTGCATCTCGCTCAATTATGGCCCCAAGCACGCCCAGTTGATGGCTGAGGCGGGCATTGGTGAGTTCGCCCAGGACGCTGATCGGTTCGATTATGATTTGCTTGTCCGCCATTTCGAAACCATCGCCGCGGACTTGCCGCGTTACGAAAACATCGTGCGCGAACGCGTTGGGCAAATGCGGGAGCGTCTCTTGGCGGCGGAAGGCGAGCTGTTCGCGCAGATTGCGACGGCTAAACGCCGGGCCTGATGGCGTCGGCTGGCCAGGGCTTTGGCTGCTGCATGCCGCTGTAACGCTTGATGTAAATGTGCTCGGGCCAAAATAGCAGCGCGTCAATATAGTCCGCGAAGGTCGGCGCCAGGCCGCGCGCGCGCAGGTTTTCGCGGTCGCGCTTGGCCAAGTGGGGCTTGGTCACGCCCCAAAACAGCAGACGCCGATAGATCACGCGCAAATGGGTTTTGCGGACGCGTTCGCGTTCGCTGTTGGAGAGCGCCAGCGGGCCGTAAATCTCGGCGTAGTAGAGATGCTCCCAGATGATCGTCATGATCCGCGCGTCCAGTGTGGAGCGGCGGTTGCCGGGATGGTTGGTGGTGTCGCCGATCACGTCGTGCAGATGCACGTAGCGGCCGCCTTGCGCGAGCACGCGCAGCATCATGTCGGTGTCGGCGCTGTTGACGGCGGTGTTGTAATAGGGGACGCCTGGGCGGCGTGTATCAGTGCGCGTGAGAATGTGCATCATCGGGATGCGGGCGTAGTCAGAAAACCAGCGGGCGATGGCGTTGTGCGCCTCGAACACGGTGGTTTCTGGTGGGAACTGGTGCGGCTGCTTGACGCCGTTCACGCGCTCGATGCCGCCAACCATGATCGTGTTCGGCGTTGCTTCTGCGGCCGCCACCATTTTCTCGATCGCGTCCGGCGGAATGCCATCATCAGCGCAGAGCAGGCGCATGTATTTCGCTTCGGCCGGGACGAGATCGACCGCGAGATTGAAGTTCTCCACCTGTGGCACGGTTTCGGCGTTGTGCTTGACTAAGATGTTGGCGCCGTTGGCGATCGCCTTGGCGATGATGGCGTCGGTGCCGTCTGTGCTCGCATTGTCGACGATGACGTGCAGGAGCGGGCGGTAGGTTTGCGACAGCACCGTCTGGATCGCGTTCTCGATGAATTGCGCGCCGTTATAGACGGGCGTGTAGATCGCAACGAGGGGCTTGTCGCTCATGGCAGCGCCCTCCGCGCTTTAAGCAGCAATGCATAGAGCATGAGCCCAGCGACGCAGACGTGCGAACCGAGCACGTAGAAGGCGGGGCCGAATTGGCCTTCGCCCATGCGAACGCCGTAGAAGACGATCGGCGCCGCGAGCACGTAAGCGATGGCAAGCGCAACGCGCTCACGCGATGCGCCTCTCTGCAACTCGCGCCATAGCCATGCCGCAGGCAGCAGCGCCAGCGCGAAATAGTGTGTCCAGGCCAGTGTCGAAGCCAGGATAGCGAGGATCAGCGCCAGCATGATCTCACCTTCGAAGCGGGTGTTGTCGGCGCGGAGATTGGTCCAAGGTCGCGTCGCCCATACGAATGCGGCGAGCAGCGCGGCGTAGATCGCATAGAGTGCGATTTTGAAACCTGGTCCGAGCGCTTGGACGTCGAAGTCCCAATAGGCGCCCGGTCCACGCTCTGCGCGGGCGAGTGAAGCGGCGATGGATTGGTTGTTGAACGCCGGCAGCGGTTGGCCGGAATACGGCGCGATCGCGGTCTCGTACCAATAAACGTGCGCGTCCCAGCCGAAGATCGTCAGCGAAAGCAGGGCTGCGCAGAGAACGACGATGCCGCCGCCGATGGCGACGCGGAAACGTCCGCGCAGGAACGCGAAGACGCCAAGCAGCAGCAATGGTGGCTTGAGCAATGCGGCGGCTGCAAAGAGAGCGCCCGCGCGTAAGTCTTGGCCGTTGCGGATGGCGGCGATGCCGAGCACGAGCGGCAGGAGCAGCAAGTGCGTCGTGTTGCCTTCGCGGAAGGAATAGATCAGCGGGCCGTATGCGGCGATCAGGAAGAGGCTGAATATCTTCGTGCGGAAGCTGAAGGCGTAGAGTTCGACCGCTTTCCACCATGCGTACAATACGGCCGCGAGCCCGAGCGCAAAGAAGACGTACGCCGCAATCTGTGCGTCGAGTAGGCCGAACGGCGCGAAGAGATAAGCGATGATCGGCAGATTGACGAAGCCGAACACTTCGCGTCCGTAGTGCTGCGAGAGGCCTTCCCAGCCGGAATGCACCCCGCGCCCCGCGCCCCAATAGGCGCGTGTGAAATCCTGGAACGGGTCCGGCGGTACGCTGAACATGAAAACGAACGCGGCGATCAACACCGAAAGCCCGATCGCGGCAGCCCAGATCACTCGCTTGCTCGCGCCGCGCTTGAGCAGGAAC
>QBMO01000015.1:45208-47917 GCA_003242075.1 Alphaproteobacteria bacterium | reverse complement strand
CAGTACAGCGAGGCCGGCGATGACGCTGGCGCAGTAGACCGGGTTAGCGAGTAGGCCGCTGCCGCGTAGGGTTTGAAGCAGCTCGCTCATGGCGTCAGCACGAAATGCCGCCATCGACGAGGATCACTTGCCCCGTGATGCATGCAGCTTTGTCGCTTAAGAGAAAGCGCACGAGTTCGAACACGTCTTGCTCCGTCGCGAGGCGGCCCAGCGGTGTGCGGTTGACGATCTGCATCATTTGCGGCGGCGTCAGCGTCGATGACATCTCGGTTGCGACGTAGCCGGGCGATACGCTGTTGACGGTAATCTGGCGGCGGCCGAGCTCGCGCGCGAGTGCGCGGGTCAAGCCATCCATGCCGGCCTTCGAGGCGGAATAGGCGGACATGCCGTTATAGCCGCGGGCGCCAATGATCGAGCTGATGTTGATGATGCGGCCGCCGTCTTCGCGCTTCAGCAGATAGGGCGAGCAGGCGCGCGCCATTTGGATGGCGCCGATCAAATTGATCTGGATCAGCTTCTCGCTCTCGATGTTCGGAAACGAGGCTAGGATGCCGGTGCGCGCGACGCCGGCATTGTTGACGAGGCCATAAATGCCGTCTTCGCCGGCCCATTCGCCCGCGGCTTTTACGAACGCATCGACTTGATCCGCTTCGCCGACCTGCGCCGATTGCCAGAAGAAATCGTCGCCGCCAAGTTCGGTCAGCTTGTCGATTGCGGCGGATTTGCTGCGGCTGCAGGTGGAGACACGATAACCATCGGCCAACAGGCCCTCGATCATCGCGGCGCCCAGGCCGCGGCTGCCGCCGGTGACGATGACGTGCCGCCGTCCGCTCATGACGCACCCTTTTTGCCGGACTCGCGCACGCTGATCTGGTCGACGATCTTAACGACGCGCGGCACTTGATAGGAGGCCAACCCTTCACGGCACGCGGCGAGCACACGCGCGCGCGCTTCGGCGTGATCCTGGTCCGGCGCAAATACGATCTCGGCGCCGACGAGAGCGCCGGCGACGGGGTTCGGGACGCCGAACACCCGCGCTTCAAGCACGCCGTGTTGTTTCAGAAGGAACGTCTCCACCATAAGCGGATACACTTTCGAGCCGCCGACATTGATGGTGCTATCCTGGCGGCCGAGGATGCGCACGCGGTCGTCAACGATTTCGCAGCGGTCGGCAGTTGAGAGCCAGCCGTCATTGAGGAGAGGCTGTGATTCTTGGTCGAGATAACCGCCCATAAGATTGGCGGACTTGATCTGCAGCAGATCGTCCACGATGCGCAGCGCCACGCCTTGCGGCGGTGTATCGAGCCAGGCTTTGGGAAAACCTTCGCGTCCGTCATGCACAGCGAACACGACGCCGGCTTCGGTGGAGGCGTACATGTGTGTGATGCGGGCGGCGGGAAACGCGGCCTTGAGGCGATCGAGCGTTGACTGATCCGCCGCTTCGCCGCCCAGGGTAATTTGCTTCAACGCCAACTCTTCTGGCCGCGCCACCATCATGAAGGAGCGCCAGAAGGTTGGCGTGCCGCTGATCTGCGTGACGGCGTTGTCGCGCGCAGCAGCGTAGAAGCCGCCGGGCGTGCGCTGTTCGGGCGCAACGATCACGCCGTGCGTGGCGACAGCGGTGAGTTGGACCTGCAGGCCGGCAAAGCCAGTAGGCTGGTAAGTCAACAGCCACTTGCTCTCGGTCTGCGAGAACTTGGCGCTTGAGCGGGCGCGGCTCATCAAGGCGTCGAGCGTGTGCGTGGCGATCTTCGGTTTGCCGGTGGTTCCGGAGGTCATCATGTAAATGCGCTGTGAGGGGGCGGGCGCTTCAACGGCGATGAATGTATCGGTTTCGCCGATGCGCGCCTGCACCCCGTATTGCGCCGCGATCTCGTCGATCGTCGCCGTGGGCAGATTAGTATGGGCGATGAAGAGATCGGCGCCCGTCGCATCCGCCGCGCCGATGGCGCGCAGGATATCGATCGGATCATCGCTCACCACCATCGCCCGCGTCACGCCGCGTGCATTGAAGCTGGCGGCGAGTTCGTTGACGCGCGTGTGCACGTCGCTGCGGCTCAAGCGATCGGTCCCGCGCGCAACCAGGGCCGCGCCGGCGTTCACATGGAGGGCCAGACCGCGTTCGTTCATTTGACGTAGAGCTTCGCCATTTCACCGGCCGTGCGGAAATCGATAAAGCCGTCTTGGAACGGGTCGAAGCCGACGCGCTCTTCCATCTCGCGCACCAGCATGGCGAGATCGAGCGAGTCGATCGGCAGTTCGCCGCCGAGCAACTCGGTGTCAGCGGTCACGGTCGGCGCCGGCAAGCCCTTGTCGCTCATGATTTGGGTGATCGCTTTGCTGATCTCCGCCAGGATTTGATCTTCAGTCATTGCGCGTGCGCTCCAGTCTCAGTCGGTTGCGCGGCTGGTTCGCACTGAGCGCCTGGGCCGCGAAAAGCGTTAATGTCTGCCGCGAGGCGTTCCGAACGAAGCCTGCGGCCCTCTGCGTTTACGTGAAAGACGGTGTCGAAGAAAAAGGATTCGTCGTAAACGTAGTCAGCAGGCGCAGCCGGAACAGTGAGCCCGGCTTCGGTCAGCAGCCGGTGCACATTGTCGATGCCGGCTTGGTGCTGGTCGTAGAAGCTGCGTAGGAGCGGGGTGTAGGACACCATCACTCGCACGCCGCGTGCTTCCATATCGGCGTTGAAGGCCGTGAGCAGCCCGATGA
>QBMO01000015.1:8125-45198 GCA_003242075.1 Alphaproteobacteria bacterium | reverse complement strand
CTCCGGATCGACGGGCGTGGCGGGGTCGATGCCGTCTTCGCGCTCATAGGGCCATTCGACGCCCAGATGGCTGATCAGATCGCCTTCGGCGTTGAAGCCGCTCATGGTCTCGACCTGCTCGATCAGGTCGCTCTCGGTTGTGGGCTCTTCGCCGCCAACCCCGATCACGTCGCGCAGCCCAAAGGCCAGTCCGCGGATTAGGCGGAGCAGCTTTTCTTGCGCCACATAGGGCATGACGCCGAACATATCGAGTTGCTGGCGCAGGCTCAGGTAACCAAGCGCTCGCGGGTTGGCTTTGACGATTAGCAGCAGGTTCGACGCCGTACCGTCGACAGAC
Source organism: Alphaproteobacteria bacterium (assembly GCA_003242075.1). GTDB lineage: Bacteria > Pseudomonadota > Alphaproteobacteria > Caulobacterales > Aquidulcibacteraceae > Vitreimonas. The sequence goes on along the minus strand of QBMO01000015.1, from coordinate 44,861 downwards.
TTGAAGAAGCTGTCGGTCTCAAATGCGATGACGACGGTGTCGCCGCGCCGCAGCGAGGGGCGCACTTCTTCCAGCATGTACCGCACGCCGAAATAGCCGTTCATGCCCATATTGACGACCGGGCAGGACGTCTCGCGCTGTATGAGTTGGCTATCAATGCCGAAGGATAGGTTAGAGCCGCCGACGAGCACGATCTTCGGCCCTTCCAGCGATGCCAGTCGCTCATGTTTGAGCACTGTCGCTTGTGCGTAGTCGTTGCCTTCCGGAATGAAGGTCACGATCGCCAATACCGCGAGGGCGCAGACCACCGCCACAGAGAGCGCCTTGAGCCCCAAGCGCAGTGTGCCGCGCAAGGGTTGCTTCGGTTGCGGAGAGGTTTCGGGTGCGCTCATGTCAGAACCGGAAGTAAATGAATTGCTGGCCGGCGCCGTAGAAAGCGCCGAGCAGCACGACGGTGAGTGCACAAGCGTTGATCATCGCCCACCGCATCGGACCAGGCGGCACGACGGCTGGGCGTTTCGCTGTGGCGGCGCGGCCCTGCATGAGGTCCGCCGTCATGACGACGGCGATGCCCAGCGCGGAAAGGATGACGCCGTCGGCGCCACGCGCCACAAACTCGCGAATGCCGTTGGCGACATCGCCCCAACCAGTGTGCAGGTGCGTGTAGATGTAGGCCGCATCGCCAATGTTCTCGGCGCGGAAGAGCACGTAGGCCAAGCAGACCAGTAGGAAGGTGACGCCGATCTTTAGGCCGCGATAGAAGGTTGGCGCTTTGTCGAGTTTGATCTGGCGCGCGAACTGGTTCCAAGGCTTCTGCAGCAGCAGTGAGACGACGATGTAGAGGCCGTGCAAGGCGCCCCAGGCGACGAATGTCCACGCCGCGCCGTGCCAGAGGCCGCTCACCAGGAACGTGAGGAAAAGGCCAAGCAACGTCATCGTGAAGAATTTGAGCTTCAGGAATTTTTGGCGCGTCAGCGGCGTGTAGACGTAGTCAGTCAGCCACGTCGTCAGCGACATGTGCCAACGGCGCCAGAAATCCTGGATCGAGACAGCGAAGTAGGGCCGGTTAAAGTTCGGCAGCAATTTGTAGCCGAGGATCAGCGCACAGCCGAGGGCGATGTCGGTGTAGCCCGAGAAATCACAATAGATTTGGAACGCATAAAGCACTGTGGCGATCGAGAGCGTTACGCCATCGACCGCTTGCGGATTGGCGTAGATGTCGTTGACGAATGGCGCGATGCGATCGGCGACGACGGCCTTTTTAAATACGCCCCACAGAATGAGCTGCGCGCCGGCGGCGACGCGCGCGGGGTCAAAGGCGTGCTCGACGTGCAATTGCGGCAGCAAGTTCTTGCTGCGTTCGATCGGGCCGGAGACGAACTTCGGGAAGAAGGTGACGAAGAGCGCAAAGGCGCCGACATCGCGCTCGGCTTTGCCGCCACGCATGACGTCCACCAGATAGCCGATCAGCAGGAAGGTGTAGAACGAGACGCCGAGCGGCAAGAGCAGGTTCACTTCCGGAACCGCATAGGGCAAGCCTAGCGATCCAGCGATGGCGCGCGCGCTTTCGTTGAAGAACCCAGCGTACTTGAAGGTGAAAAGATTGGCGACGAGCAGGATGATGCCAAGCGCCATAACGCGCTGCTTGGCGGGCTTGTCGGTTTCACGGTCGATGCCGATGCCGGCAAAATAGGCAACCGCCGCCGCCGCGAGCACCTGCACAAGGTAAACAATGCCGCCCGCGGCGCAGAAATAGGCGCTGGCCGCCAACAGCCAGTGCTGGCGAAAGCGGCCCGGAATGAGAAAGTAAACCACCGCGACGATCGCGAAGAACGCGGCGAAGTGGGTCGAAATGAACGGCATCACTCTCCCCGCACTTAAGCCTAAGCGTGTTACACCCGCGCTACGCGCATAATTCTAGCGCTCGGCGAAGGTCCCAAACTGTTTAGAACGACGCTGCAACACTCACGCCTCGCGGTCATGACGTATGCAAGCCGTAGTGCAATCTTAAAGCGCTCGCATGCTGGCTGGCAATGCGACGCATCGCTATGGTGCGCGCTACTCGAGGAGGGCGTTTGGTGAATCGCGGCTGGCGACATGGGTTCGCGCGCATAGGCGCGCCGGCGCCGCTGGCGACGCTGCTGCTGTTGCTGTTTGCGCTGTTTGGCGCGAGCTACGGCTACTTCCTGCAGAATGAGTATAGCTACAATGTCGTCTGCCGCGCTGGGCTCGCCGCCAATATTGTCCAGCATGGTCGTGTGGATATCAACGCGTTCGAACACCTGACCGAAGACAAAGCCGTGCGCGACGGCGTTTACTATTGCGACAAGGCGCCGGGGATGAGCTTCCTCGCCTTGCCGGCCGCGTTCGTGTTCACGCAGTTCATCCCCATCGATCGTGAAGCGGCGGACGCGGATGGGCGGACCTGGCCGCTCTTTCTTTATCTGCTGACGCTGACGACATCGGTGTTCTGGACCGCGTTGGCGGCGGTTGTGCTCTTCGTTTACCTCAACGCCCGCACCGGCAGCCCGCGCGCCGCCTTGATTGGGGCGCTCGCTTTTGGGCTGGGAACGCCGATCTGGGGCTGGGCGACGTCGTATTTCAGTCATGCGGCGGCGGGCGCGTTTTTGCTGATGGCGTTCGTGGCGCTCGACACCGCTGCGCGGCGGATCGGGACAGAAAAGCCGCGTCTTTGGCTCGCCATGGCTGGCGGTTTGGCGCTGGGGACCGCCGTGTCGATCGAATATACCTCGGCTATTCCAGCCGCGATCATTGGCGCGGTGATCGCCTTCAGCCATCTTTCGCGCGAGCGCTTGGTCGCACTGGTCCAGCTGTTTGCGCTGGCTTTGGCGGCGGCGGTAGTCGCGATCCTGCCCACGCTCGCCTACCACAACGCCGCCTTCGGTTCGCCCTTCACCACCGGCTACGGCTTTGCGGCGGTGTATGAAGAGACGCGTGCGGGGTTCTTTGGCGTGCGACTGCCTGACATCAGTTTGATGGGCGAACTGTTGTTCGGCACACGGCGCGGGTTCTTCTGGTTCGCGCCAGTGGTGGCGGCGGCGATCTACGGGGCAGTCATTGCTTGGCGTCAGCGCGATGTGCGGCCGGCTCTGCTGGTCTCGGGCCTGATCCTCGCCGCGTTCGTGTTCATCAATGCCGGCTTTGCCTATTGGCTCGGCGGCGCCTCGACAGGGCCGCGTTACCTGACCCCAGCGCTCGGCTTTGCCGGCTTGGCGTTGGGCGTGAGCTGGTCATCGCTCGGACCGTGGGCGCGGCGCATAGTGCTCGGCCTGTTGGGGCTCAGCATCTTCATTAACCTGGCGGCGGTGGCGGTGAATATGACTGTCGACGAGACCATCGCGCACCCATTGCTCGATAGTGTGCTGCCGAGTTTCTTTGCCGGCGAACTGCATCAGACCATGCTCTACAAGGCGCTGAAGCTGGACGGGCTCCTGACGTTGCTGCCTTTGCTGGGGATCTGGGCGGGACTGGGCTGGCTGATTTGGCGCGGCGTCCGTCGACTGGAAGCGGCCGGGCCTGTATCGGCATAATAAATGCGTCCATGATGCGACTCGGACCCAAGGCCTGACTGCGAATGGCGTGTTACCCGGTAATCATGTGCGGCGGCTCGGGCGTGCGCCTGTGGCCTGCATCGCGCCCGGCGCGTCCGAAGCAGTTCATTCCGCTGATCGGGGAGCGATCGCTGTTTCAGGAGACGGCGCTGCGTGTCGCCGGCATCGCTGGCGCCCGCGAGTTGGTGATTGTCGCCGGTGTTGCGCATGCGGATATCATTCGCGCGCAACTGGCGGATATCGGTGTTAACGCGACCATCCTTCTTGAACCCGAAGCGCGCGACTCCGCCGCCGCGATCGCCGCCGCAAGTGCTTGGATTGCTGCACGCGATGCAGAGGGCGTCGCGCTCATCGTCGCCTCCGACCATCACGTGCCAGACGCCGCCGCCTTCCGCACCGCCGCCGCAACCGCGGTGGAAGCAGCGCAAGCGGGCCACATCGTGACCATGGGTGTTACGCCAGCCGAGCCGAACACGGCTTACGGTTATATCGCCCCGGGCGATGCAGTCGGCGGCGTGCGCAAGGTAGCGGCTTTCGTGGAGAAGCCGGATGCTGCGACGGCCGGGAGCTACATCGCTAAAGGTTATCTCTGGAATAGCGGCAATTTCGTCGCCCGCGTCGCGATCTTGCTCGATGAACTGGATCGCCATGCGCCGGAGATCGCAACCGCTGCGCGACGTGCGGTGGCCGAGGCGAACGATAGCGACGGCGTTGTGCTGCTGGCCGACGCGTTTCGCGCTGCGCCGAAAGTATCGATCGATTATGCGGTGATGGAAAAAACCGAACACGCCGCCGTTCTGCCGGTCAGCTTTGCTTGGACCGATCTCGGCGCTTGGGATGCAGTGTGGAGCGCGCGCGAGAAGGATGGGCAGGGCAATGCGGTGCGCGGCGCGGTGGTGTTGCAGGATGCGAAAAATATGCTGGTCAGCGCGGCGCCAGGCGTGCGCGTTGTGGCGATTGGCGTAAGCGACATCGCGATTGTCGCCGAAGAAGGCCAAGTGTTGGTCTGCGATCTAGCGTCGAGCCAAAGCGTGAAAGCTGTGGTCGATGCGTTGAAAGCGAAAGGTGAGGACATCGCGCCAGCGCCGTTCGAAGATTTGGCTGGCGCCGCGCAATGGTTCGATCGTTGGCTCAGGCTCAATGCGCTGCCGTTCTGGTGCAGTGTCGGGCTTGATCACGCACGTGGCGGCTTCCATGAAGCGGTGTCGCTTGAGGGCGCGCCGCTCGATTGGCCGCGCCGCATGCGCGTGCAGGCGCGGCAAGCGTATGTGTATGCGCAGGCGGGGCAGATGAACTGGCCGGGGCCGTGGCGGCAGACNGCGCAGCATGGGCTCGATTATTTGGAGGCGGCGTACAAGCGTCCGGACGGGCTTTATCGCACGCTGGTCGCCGCCGACGGCGCCACGATCGATGAAGCCGCGATGCTCTACGATCAAGCGTTCGCGTTGCTCGCTTTGGCGGCGCTGAAGCAAGCTGGCGCGAGCGGCCCTTGGCAGGCGCAGGCGGAATCACTGCGCGGCGCGATCGAGCGTCATCGCCACGCGGGTGGCGGCTTCCGTGAATCGCCGCCGCACCCGTTCCAAGCCAACGCGCACATGCATTTGTTCGAGGCGGCGCAAGCGTGGAGCGACGCAGCTGGCGGCGCTGCGTGGGGCGCGCTCGCGGATGAAATCGCGCAGCTGGCGCTGACGCGCTTTATCGACGCCGAAGGCGGCTTTGTGCGTGAGTTCTTCGATGCGTCTTGGTCGCGCGCCCCTGGCGATGAAGGACGCCATCTTGAGCCGGGGCACCAATTCGAGTGGGCCTGGCTGCTCGCGCGTTCGGGTCACGAGGCGGCGGCGCGGAAGCTGTTTGCGGCGGGCGTGCGCGGCATCGATCCGCGCCGCAATGCTGCCGTCGATGCGGTCTGGGATGATTTTTCCACGAAGGCGCCAACGGCGCGGCTTTGGGTTCAGACCGAATATTTGAAGGCTGCCCTGATCCTCGGCGAGGAACAGCACGCTCTGGCCGCCGCCAAGACGTTTTGGCGCTATCTGCAAACGCCGGCGCCAGGGCTTTGGTACGACACGCTTAAGCCTGACAACACATTTGTGGATGAGCCTGCGAGCGCCAGCTCATTCTATCACATCATTACGGCGATCCGGGCGCTCGGCGCTATTTACAATTAACGCGCCGCTCGCCAACAAGACGCCGCGCGCGTTTCTCTCCGCCCGCGCGTAAGGGCTCGCGTTTCGCCAGCGTGGCGTGACATAGACGGCGTTTGATCAAGGCGGCGGGGCGATGTTGAACGAGGACGTGATGAGCGATGTGCCGATTGCCGCGCCTGCCGCTTTGCGGCCAGACGTTACGCACGGCTACGAGCTCACGCTCGTCATCCCGACGTTCAAGGAAGAGCCTAACATCCGGCCGCTGGTTGCCAAGCTCGACGCGGCGCTGAAGGGCGTGCGTTGGGAAGTGATCTTCGTCGATGACGATAGCAGCGACGGCACCGCCGATACGATCCGCGCCGTGGCGCAGGACGATCCGCGCGTGCGGGTGCTGCAACGTATCGGACGGCGCGGGCTTTCGAGCGCGTGTATCGAGGGCGCGCTGGCGTCGTCGTCAGAATTCGTCGCCGTCATGGACGCGGACTTGCAGCATGACGAAGCGATCCTGCCGGCCATGCTGGAGCAGGTGCGCTCGGGCGCTGCGGACATTTCGGTGGGCACCCGTTACGCAGGCGGCGGCTCGGTGGGCGAGTGGGATGAATCCCGCGCCAAAATGAGCCGCTTGGCGACATGGCTCAGCCACAAGGTGACCGGCGTCGAACTCTCTGATCCGATGAGCGGCTTTTTCCTGCTGCGCCGCGACGCGTTCAACGCGGTGGTGCGCGATCTCTCGGGGCTCGGCTTCAAAATTTTGCTCGACATTCTGGCCAGCAACAAAGGCAAGATGCGCGTTGGCGAGCAGCCCTACCAGTTCCGCTTCCGTGTCGCCGGCGAGAGCAAGCTCGACACGCAAGCGCTTTGGGATTTCTTCTTGCTCTTGGTGGATAAGCGCTTCGGCAAGTATGTGCCGGCGCGGTTCGTCTCGTTCGCCATGATCGGCGGAGCAGGCGTTGTCGTGCACTTCGCTGTGGTGACGGCGCTGTTCCAAGGCATGGGCCAGAACTTTGCGCTGAGCCAAGCAATCGCGACGACTGTCGCCATGGTTTTCAATTACACGCTCAACAACGTGCTCACCTATCGTGATCGCCGCCGCAAAGGCTGGGGCTGGCTGGTTGGCCTGTTCACGTTCGTCGCCATCTGCTCGATCGGCGGCGCGGCGAACGTCGGTGTCGCCAATTATCTCTTCGTGCAGGAAACGAACTGGGTGCTATCGGCGCTCGCCGGCATCTTGCTGGGCGCCGTCTGGAACTACGCGGTCAGCTCCGTTTACACGTGGCGCAAATAGGCGCCGCGATGAGCACCCGCGTATCCGCGTTCGTTGATCAACGGCCCTGGTACGCGGTCCTGGCGATCATCGTCGTCGCGGCGGCGCTGAGGCTCTGGAATCTCGACGGCCCGTCGCTGTGGACGGACGAGCTCGCATCTGTCGCGTTCGCGCGCGCGCCGTTCCATCTCTTGTGGAGCGATTGGATGGTCTATGAGACCAATCCGCCGCTTTACTATTCGCTGCTCGGCGGCTGGATCAGCGTGTTCGGCGAGAGCGAGTTTGCGGTGCGCGGCATGTCCGTCGTGCTGGGGCTCGCCGCAATTGCCGCGATCTTTTTGTTCGGCCGCACTCTGCATTCGACGCAAGCGGGCGTGCTGGCGGCGCTGTTTTGCGCGCTTTCGGCGGAACAGCTTGGCTACAGCCAAGAAACGCGCGGCTACATGCTGGGCTTCTTGGCGGCGACATTGGCTGCGCTGTCGCTTCTACAGATTGCGGATGCTTGGCGAGAAGGGGCGACGCCGGTGCGCCAACTTTTGCCCTGGTACGCGCTTTATGCCGGCGCGAGCGCGGTCGCGGTTTACACCCACACGACCTTTTTCATCCTACCTTTGCTCTCCAACTTCTTCATCGCGTGGCTCTGGCTCTTCCGGACGCCGCGCCGTCTCAACGATGCGCTCGGTTGGATCAGCGCGAACCTCGTGTTTGCCGCGCTCTATGCGTGGTGGATCATCATCACGCTTCGCCAAGTTCAAACTGGCGCCGAAACGGCGGCTTGGATCCCGACTCCGACCTTGCGAGACACGGTCGCGATTGTCTCGCACGTCGTCGCTACGCGCAGCTTTGAGATTTTCAATCTGCTGTTCGCTGCCGCTTTCGGTGCGGGGATGACGTGGGGCTGGTGGAAGTTGCCGCTTGAGCGGCGCGTTTTTGCTTTGGTGTTTGCGGTTGGCGTGCCATTTATTTTGCTCGCCGTCAGCTTGATCCGGCCGATCTTTCTCGAGCGGACGCTGTTTTGGGTTCAGTTCATTTATCTCGCGTGCCTCGCCGTCGGCGTTGCGACGCTGCCCTGGACGCGCTGGCGGCCGGCCTTGGTTGCGGTGATCGCGCTGGTGTTGGTCGCGGATTCGCTGAACTGGTTGCGCGTCGCGCACCGCGAGCAATGGCGCGATATCGCGACCATCCTTCGCGATAACGCTCAGCCGGGCGATGCCGTGTTGATCTCCAGCGCAACCAGTGCGGTGGTCTTCGGCTATTATTGCCGTCACCTCGGCTGCGAGGACGTGCCGGTGCTGGCGCAGGCGACCGAGCGCGGTAAGCGCGGCTTGGGGGAGTTCTTCGCTGGGCCCGAGCTGTCGGTGGATAACGTGGCTGACGGCGTCGGCCGCCACCAGCGGATCTGGACAGTGGCGCGGACGGAGGACGATCCGGCGTCATTGCTTGAGGGTGTAGCGAGCCAAGAAAGAGAGTGGCTCAACGACGAAACGGAGCGCATGCGCTTCACGCTCTGGCGTGTTGGCGCTGAATGATTGGATTCCCTTTTTGGGCGAAACTGGAATCAAGTTTTCGCGTTTGCGTTTAACTCAGTGCGTCGACGGCTGCGCCGATCACGCCGAAGATGCCGGCCCACAACAACAAGCTCGCGGCGATCGCTAGGATCAATGTCCAGATCAATGGCCATCGGCGCACGCGCTGCCGCGCGCGACCGCGCGGTCTGATGACCTTCGTCTCAGGCGGTACGACCTGCGGCTTGGGCGCCATAAGGTTCAAAATAGCCCTCAGAACACGTCTTGATAATGACGCGGCTCAGTTGCGACTGTGATCCGAAACTCACTGCTAAAGCATTGATCGGCCGAGCTAATCAGTTTCGACTAGTTAACTTTCGGACAATCGATCATGTGGTTAACGCACCCGATACCACATGGGTTCCGTTCCGCGGCGTCATCAAAAGTGGATTTTTCGGACGCTAGCGCCAGCGGCGAAAACCTCGCTTCGTCGATGAGATCGCAGGCTGGCTACGCGCCGTTGAGCTACCGACCGCGAGCATGAATGCGGGCGCCAGTGCGCGGTGCTGAGGCTCGTCGTGCATTATTGCGCATGTGCAGCAATCAGCGCCTGTGCGCCGAAACGAGACATGCTATGGAATACGCGATTGGCCGTGGAATTGCTTGGTTTTTTGGCCGCCACCAGCTGGATCTCGCGGTTTAGGATAACGCAATGAACGTCATCGCTATCCGCCAGCGGACGGAAGAGACCTTCCAGCCGCCGGAAGACAACGGCGAATTGGGGCTGATTAGTCTCAAGTGGATTTTTTCGTTCCTGCTTCGGCGCTGGATGCTGATCGGGGCGGTGGCCTTCGTCGTGGCCGTGATTTGCTTCGCGAATTTTGCGTTCCAGCCTTCGCGCTACACCGCCACTGCATTGATTATGCTGACCAGCGGGCAGGACGGTGTGCTGACGCCTGACCAGACCTTTGTGGGCGAAGGGCCCGCAAACCAGAGTCTGGACAACCAACTCGAAATTCTCCGCTCGCCCCTGCTTGCGGGACGTCTCGTCGACGACCTTCGGCTCATGGAAGACCCGGAGTGGAATGGTTCGCTGCCTCGTGGCGATGGCGAAATGACACGCCAAGCCGAAGTGCCCCAAACCGAAGCGCAACGCTTGGCGGTGCGCCAAGGCGTGGTGAATGCCGTAGCCGGATCACTGGATGTTCGTCGCCGCGGTTTGACGTACGCCGCCGAAGTGCGTGTCACATCGCAGAGCCCAGAGCGCGCCGCGCAAATGGCTAATCGCCTGGTCGAGCTCTTCCAAGTTTATCAGGTCGAAGCGCGCTTGCGCAGCGCCGAGCGCGCCAACGATTGGCTGTCGCAACGTGTTAACGAACTGCGCGCCGACGTGCAGCGCAAAGAGGAAATCGCCGAGCGCTATCGGGTTGAGACGGGCCTCATCTCATCGCAGGGCACGTTGCTGACCGAACAGCAGACCACCGACTTGCAAGGGCAAGTGCTTAATGCGCGCGCCGATCTCGCCGAAAAGGAAGCGCGCCACTTGCAAGTGCAGTCGATGCTCGGCGGCGGCCAGTCGATCGACGCGATCGCGGCGGTGTTGAACTCCACAGTGCTGAACCAATTGCGCGCGCAGGAATCTGAAATCGCACGCCGCCAGGCCGACTATGAGAGCCGTTACGGCGATCAGCATCCGCTCGTCATCAACGTACGCGCAGAGCGCGCGGACAACCGCGTTCAAGTTAACGCGGAGATTCGGCGCGGCATCAGTGCGCTGGGTACGGAAGTACAGGTTGCGCGCGCACGCCTGGCGATGATCGAGACCAACATGTCGGCGGTGCGCGGCGAACTCGCTGGCAACAATGAAGAGATGGTCCAGCTGCGTGAGTATGAGCGCGAGGCCGCAGCTGCGCGCGCCGTGTATGAAGCGTTTCTGCAGCGCTTCCACGAAATCGCCGACCAAGGCACGATGCGCACGGCGCCGGCTGAGGTGATCTCGGCGGCCGGCGTGCCCACAAACCGCTCTTCTCCAAGGCTTTCCATCGCTTTTGTGCTGTCGGTTGCGCTGGGTTTTGGCGTGGGTTTGGCGGCGGGTTTCCTGGCTGAAGCGCTCGATGAAGGCTTCGGCGATGGCGACGAAGTGGAGCGCAAGATTGGCGTCCCGGCGCTGGCCATGGTGCCGAAGCTGCGGCGGAGCGAACTACGCCAGCTGCCGGTCGCGTCGCAGCATCCGGCGGCGTACTTGCTAGAGCGTCAAGTCTCAGCGTTTACCGAAGCGTGCCGCGTTTTGCGAACGTCAATCTTGTTTGCCGCCGGTCAACCGAAAACATCGGTCGTCGCCATCACTTCGGCGCTGCCGAACGAGGGGAAGACGACGATGTCGCTCTGTCTCGCCCGCGTTGCGGCGCTCTCCGGGCAGCGCGTGTTGTTGGTCGATTGCGACCTGCGTCGTCGCTCGGTGAAGGATGTGCTCGATTTCGAACCGCCTGTTGGCCTGTTGCAGGTGCTGGCCGGCGAGGTGAACTGGCGCCAAGCGACGTATCTCGATGACGCAAGCGGCATGCACGTGCTGCCGTTGAGCGATTCCGGCTTTACACCGAAGGACGTCTTCGGCGGCGAAGACATGGATCGTTTGCTGGGCGAACTGCGCAACGCCTTCGATCTGGTGATCCTCGATTGCGCGCCGGTGCTCGCTGTCGCCGATACCCGCGTTGTCGTGTCAAAAGCAGATTGCGCTGTGATGATCACGCGCTGGCAGAAGACGCCAATCCGCGCGGTGCGGGCGGCGATGCAACAGCTGCAAAGCTCCGGCGCAAATGTACGCGGCATTACGCTGAACAGCGTCGATCGCCGAATGCCCGGCTACTATTCCTATCCGATGTACGAGTTCCGCGAGAACTGAGGGCGTACAAAACCGTGCACCATTCGCGCGTTCACATGAGTGCGTGATGAACGTGCGTGCCCGAGCGCAATTTGTGTTGCGCCACGGACACCGCTTCGCCTTTCGCGCGAACCTCACAAGAGATCGGCGCCGCAAGGTCAGAGTGTGCTTGCATCATGTTGCAGCGCACGCTTTAACTGCCGCCTCTGCTCGAACGCCACAGAAGGTGGGCGCGGAAGCAGTGGGGACCGTCCATGAAAGAGAACGCAAAGCCGGACGGCGCCCGCGCGACCAGCGCAGAGGCGCACGCGCAGAGTTCTGCGCCGCCGGTGCGTGCTGCTGGCGCGCGTTTTGCGACGACCGCCCCAGCGAAGGGCGACATGAACGGTCGGGTCGAAATCATCCGCTATTGGGCGCCGTCGCGTTCCGATCAGAAGCCGCCCATGGGCGGCTGGTCTAAGCGCGCCTTCGACGTAGTCGTTTCGGCTGGCGCGCTGATCCTGTTCGCGCCGCTGCTGCTGCTCATTGCTCTGATCATTCGCCTCGATAGCCGTGGCCCGGCGATCTTCCGGCAAGAGCGCGGCGGCTTTAACGGAAAACCGTTCCTTATCTGGAAGTTCCGCACCATGACGGTGATGGAAAACCGCGGCATCGTGCAAGCCCGTCCGGGCGATGTGCGCTTCACCCGGCTCGGCGCATTCCTGCGCGGCTCCAGCCTCGACGAACTGCCGCAGCTGGTGAACGTCCTGCGCGGCGATATGTCGATCATCGGCCCACGCCCGCACGCGCTGGAGCATGACGCCAAATTCGAGAAGGTCGATCCGCGCTATCCGATGCGCTTCGACGCGCGCCCCGGTCTGACCGGCTTGGCTCAGGTCAGCGGCAGCCGTGGGCCTACCCCGACAGACGAGAAGATCTTGCTCCGCACCGGGCTCGACATCGAATACGTCCAGGCTTGGTCCTGGCGGCGCGACCTCAAAATCCTGTGGCGCACGATTGTGGTTTTGGTTCGCGGCGCGTCGGACGCGCTCTAAGCTCGCTTTTTCTGGCGGCGTTTCTTGCATAAAAATGTTGTAGAAGAGGGCGTGCTTGGCTGTGGAGCCGGGCGCGGGCGAAAGGCGAGAGCGATGAAGGTCCTGCTGAGCGGACACCTGGGCTATATCGGCACAGTGATGGCGCCGATGCTGCTGAAGGTGGGACACGAGGTCGTCGGCATCGACGCCAATCTTTATCGCCGCTGCACTTTCACTGAAGGCGGCGAGATCGCCGACATTCCCGAGATCATCAAGGACCTGCGCGATCTCGAGGCCAGCGACGTTAAAGGCTTCGACGCGGTGATCCATCTGGCCGCGCTGTCGAACGATCCGCTGAGCGACCTCAACCCTGAACTGACCTATGACATCAATCACCGCGCCAGCGTGAAACTCGCCGAATTGGCGAAAGCCGCAGGCGTGCCGCGTTTCCTGTTCGCCTCGTCGTGCTCGAACTACGGCAAGTCCGGCGACACCATGATCGACGAGACCGGCGAGCTGAATCCGGTCACCGCCTACGGCCAATCGAAGGTCTGGGTCGAGCGCGATGTCAGCGCAATGGCGAGCGACGATTTCTCGCCGACCTTCCTGCGCCCCGCTACGGCGTATGGCGTGAGCCCGCGCTTGCGCTTCGATATCGTGCTGAACAACCTCGTCGCCTGGGGCATGACCAAGGGTGTCATCCTGCTGAAGTCCGACGGCACGCCGCTGCGGCCTATCGTTCACATCGAGGACATTTCGCGCGCCTTCATCGCGGCGATGGAAGCGCCGCGCGAGGTCATCCACAACCAAGCCTTCAATGTCGGCCAAACCGCGCACAATTATCGCATCCGCGACATCGCCGAGATCGTCGCGGAGGTGGTGCCGAACACGAAGATCGAACTGGCGTCGGACGCCGGCCCGGACACGCGCTCCTACAAAGTGAACTTTGACAAGATCGCCAAAGCGTTGCCGGCGTTCAAACCGCAATGGGATGCGCGCAAGGGCGCAGAGCAATTGTACGCTGCCTATAGCAAATCAGGCGTGACGCTCGAAGAGTTCGAGGGCGCGCGCTACAACCGTATCGCCCACATCCGCAAACTGATTGCAGACCAAGCGCTCGATGGCGATCTGCGCGTGCGTTCGATGGAGACTGCGTGAGCGGCGACGGCGCTGCGCGTTCAGTAGCGGGCGCGAGCCTCAAAGCTTCGCTCGATAGCGCTTCTATCGGCGCTGACATTTACGGGCTTGCGGCGGAAATCTATCCGATCTGCAGAAGCATAACTGGCGAGGGCGTACGCGAGACGCTGCGCATTCTCTCCAAACACGCGCCCATTGTTCAGCATGAAGTCCCGACCGGAACGACGGTGCTGGACTGGACGGTGCCGAAGGAATGGGTGATCCGCGATGCCTGGATCAAGAACCCAGCCGGCGAGCGCGTCGTTGATTTTCAGAAGCACAATCTGCATGTGCTGAATTACTCGACGCCAATCCGCGCGACACTGCCGCTTTCGGAGCTGAAGAAGAATATCTTCACGTTGCCCGAGCAGCCCGATCTGATCCCGTACCGCACCTCATATTACAACGAACGCTGGGGCATCTGCATGGCGCAGCGCGCGCTCGATGCATTGCCGGAGGGCGCGTACGAGGCTTGCGTCGATTCAGAGTTGAAGGATGGGTCGCTAACCTATGGCGAGCTCGTCCATCGCGGCGCCTCGGAGGATGAGGTGCTGTTGTCCGTGCACACCTGCCACCCATCGCTCGCCAACGACAATTGCTCCGGCATGGCGTTGTTGGCGTTGTTGGCTGGCCGCATGGCTGACGTGAAGACGCGCTACACCTACCGCTTCCTGTTCGCGCCCGGCACGATCGGCGCGATCACGTGGCTCGCGCGGAATAGGGACGCCGCGAAGCGCATCAAACATGGACTGGTCATGTCCTGCGTCGGCGATCGCGGTGGATTTACCTATAAACGCACCAAGCGTGGCAATGCCCGCATTGATCGCGTGATGACGCGCGTGCTTAAGGGGCAAGAAGCAAACGTCATCGACTTTTTCCCGTACGGCTACGACGAGCGGCAATACAATTCGCCAGGCTTCGATGTAGATATCGGGCTATTCCAACGCACGCAGTTCGCGACGTTCCCAGAATACCACACAAGCGGCGACAACCTCGATTTCATCGACGCTGCATCGCTGGCGGATAGCTATCGCGTCGTGGTCGCCGCCATTGAAGCGCTGGAGACCGAGCGCCGCTATCTCAACACCGCCCCCCACGGCGAACCGCAGCTCGGTCGGCGGGGTCTCTATGCGGCGATCGGCGGCGATAAGGATAGCTACGGCAAGAGCATGGCGATGCTCTGGGTGCTAAACTTGTCCGACGGCGATCACTCGCTTCAAGACATCGCGGAGCGGGCTGGGGCGGACTTCGCGGTAATCGAAGAGACGGCGCTCTTGCTGGAGCAAGCCGGGCTGCTGAAAGCGCTTTAGCCGGTAAAGTCCGGCCAAGCCTTATCCTTGTCGCTCATTTCGCTCACCGGCATCGGCCACTCGATCGCGAAGCTTGGATCGTCCCACCGCACGCCGGCAGCGGCGTTCGGGGCGTAGAAATCCGAGATCAGATAGCCGACCTGGCAATCGTCTTGGAGGGTTTGGAAACCGTGGGCGAAGCCCTTGGGGATGTAGAGCTGGCGCATGTTTTCGGCGCTGAGTTCGAAGCCTTGCCAGCGGCGATAGGTAGGCGAGTTCGGATTTAGATCGATGATCACATCCCAGATCGCGCCCTTCAGGCAGCGCACCAGTTTTATCTCCGCATGCGGCGGGCGCTGAAAATGCATGCCGCGCAGCGTGCCGCGCTGGACGTTTTGGGACGTTGAGTGCTGCGGGAAGCGTTTTTCTAGGCCGTGTGCGCCGAACTCGCGTTCGCAGAAAGTCCGCGCGAACCAGCCGCGCGTATCACGCGCGGGTTCAGGTTCGACCAGCCAGGCCCCTGCGAGGTCGGTTTTGGTAAAAATCATTGCTGGTTAGACGCTCTGCAAAGCCCGCGCCCGTCGCGCGCGAATTCGCTTATAACGTCCGTATAACGAACCTAGAATACGCTGGCTGGGACCCGAGGCCGCGAAGTCCGATGACCAACATCTATATCGACGCCGACCTGACCGACGAGGAGCGCCGCGCGCGTCTCTATGCGGGGGACATTTTCCTGTTCAGCCCAACGCCGGCCTCGCTTGAGCTGGTGGCGCTTGGTCGGCGCATGATCGAGGAGGCTTTTGCACCCCACGATCCGCAGACTATCCATCTGCACAAGTCGCCGGCCGAGGTCGCCGAGATCCTGGCGGTGGTGAAGCCCGCTTTTATCCACCACCCCGAGGCCAAGCGGCTATTGCCGATGATTATGGCCGAACGCGGGGTCGATCTCGACAAGCTTTATTTTGACGTGCCGCGCATGCGTTCGGCTTACCCCTCGCATTTCCTGTCTTCGGGCATCGCCTACGCTTTTCACCCACACCGCGACACCTGGTATTCGGCGCCGCAATGCCAGCTGAATTGGTGGCTGCCGATCTATCCGGTCGATCCCAATAACGGCATGGGTTTTTACCCCCGCTATTTCGACGCGCCGATCGCCAATAATTCCGAGATTTATAATTACTACGAGTGGAACACGAAAAGCCGCGCCAGCGCTGCCGCCCACGTGGCCAACGACACCCGCCAGCAGCCTAAACCGCAAGCGCCGGTAGAAGGCGTCAGCCAGTGCTATATTGTGCCGCCGGGCGGCATAATCTTGTTCTCCGGCGCTCAGCTTCACGAAACCGTGCCGAACACGACCGACGTGGCCCGCTACTCGATCGATTTCCGCACCGTGCATCTGGACGATGTCAGCGCCAAACGCGGCGCGCCGAACGTGGACGCCAAGTCGACGGGCACGACCATGCGCGATTACTTGCGGGCGAGCGATCTGAGCAAACTTCCCGAAGAGCTGGTCGCTCTTTACGATGACGGGAGCGCCACGCCCGATAAGGTGCTTTACTTCGGAGACCGGTTGGCGGCGGGCGGCGATCAGGGCATGTAGGCCTTGTGCGGCGGCTTGGGTTTTGCTTACCCGGCACCGAGGGGCGCGCCTAGAAATGACTGCTCAAACCAGCACCGAATTCAACGCCGCGAAAGCGACGGCGGGGGCCTGCCGGCTGTGCGGGGCTGGGCTGAAGCATAGCCTCGTCGATCTTGGTAAATCGCCGCTCTGCGAGACATTCCTCGACGCGCGTCAGATCGACATGATGGAGCCGTTCTTTCCGCTCCACGTTTTGGTCTGCGATAGCTGCTGGCTCGTCCAGCTGAAAGAATACGTCGCCGCTGACGGCATTTTCACTGAGCACTATCCGTACTTCTCGTCCTACTCGACCTCATGGGTCGAACATGCGCGCCGCTACTGCGAGATGATCACTGAGCGCCGCGGGCTGACGGCGGAGAGCTTCGTCGTCGAGATCGCCTGCAATGACGGCTATCTGCTCCAGCACTTCCCGCCACTCGGCGTGACCAATATCCTGGGCGTCGAGCCGACGGCCAATACGGCCGAAGTCGCCAAGGGCAAGGGCATTCCGGTTACGGTGGATTTCTTCGGCGTTGCGCTGGCGCAGAGGATCGAAGCGGAGAAGGGCAAGGCCGATCTCATTCTCGGTAATAACGTGCTCGCGCATGTGCCCGACCTCAACGACTTTGTCGGCGGCGCCAAGGCGCTCTTGAAGCGGGGCGGGATCATCACGTTCGAATTCCCGCACCTGCAAAACTTGATCGAGCAAAACCAGTTCGACACCATCTATCACGAGCACTTCTGCTACTTCTCCGCCATCGCCATCGAAGCGATCGCCAAGAAGCACGGGCTGGTCTTCTTCGACGTCGAAGAAATCCCCACGCATGGTGGCAGCTTGCGCGTTTTTCTGGCGCACGAGGGCGAGGAAGACGTCAGCCAAGCTGTTCGCGATCTAATCGCGCGCGAAGAGCGGCTGGGCTACACGACGCTTGAGCTTTACGCCGCTTACGAAGAGCAAGTGAAGGCCACCAAGCGCAAGCTGCTGGCCTTTCTCATTGAAGCCAAGAACGCGGGCAAGCGCGTTGTCGGCTACGGCGCGCCGGGCAAAGGCAATACGCTATTGAACTATTGCGGCATCGGCCCGGACTTCATCGACTTCACCGTCGATCGCAACCCGCACAAGCACGGCCGCTTCACGCCAGGCACGCACATTCCGGTGCTGCCGGTCGAAGCCCTTGATGCAGCGCGGCCGGATTATGTGCTGATCCTGCCTTGGAATTTGCGCAAGGAAATCGTCGCGCAGATGCGTCATATCGGCCAGTGGGGCGGCAAATTCGTGGTGCCGATTCCAGAAGCCACAGTGATCGATCCGGAGGCCGCACAATGAAGGTCGTTCTCTTCTGCGGCGGCTTGGGTACGCGCATTCGCGAATACTCCGAAGCCGTGCCGAAGCCGATGATCCCGATCGGCCAACAGCCGATCCTTTGGCACGTGATGAACTATTACAGCCAGTACGGGCACAAGGATTTCGTGCTCTGCCTCGGCTACAAGGCCAACACGGTCAAAGACTTCTTCCTCAACAACAAGCAGCAATCCTACGCTGACGTCGTCGTCGAAGGCTCTAAGGTTCAGACGCTTGGGCCGCGCGAGGAAGACTGGCGCGTGGCGATGATCGATACCGGCGTGTGGCGCAATATCGGCAGCCGGCTGTGGGCGGTGAAAGAGCACGTTCAGAACGAAGAGATGTTTCTCGCCAATTACAGCGATGGCCTCTCCGATGTGAACTTGGACGACATGATTGCGAAGTTTAAGGCGAGCAGTGCGGTCGCGTGCTTCCTCGCCGTGCATCCGCCGGTCACCTATCACATCGCCGACATCGCCGCCGACGGACGCGTGCGCGAGTTCCTGACTTCGGACAATTCCACCATCTGGATCAATGGCGGCTTCTTCCTGCTGAAGCCCGCGATCTTCGATTATATGAGCGACGGTGAGGAGCTGGTTGAGGCGCCGTTCGCTCGGCTCATCAAGGAAAACAAGCTCCTGGCCTATAAGCACGAAGGCTTCTGGCGTTCGATGGATACGCTGCGCGATCGCCAAGTACTCGAAGACATGATCGAGAAGGGCGACACGCCTTGGCGCGTCAACGGCGATAATTGCAAGAAGCCGGGCTGACATGCTTCCGCTCGCTCTCGCGCATCCGGGCAAGACGCTATCGGTCCTGGCGATCGGCGCGCATGCGGATGATATCGAAATCGGCGCCGGTGGAACGATCCTCTCTTGGATCGCGTCCGGCGCGCGCGTCGAGGTCGACTGGTGCGTGGCGAGCGCGCCGGGCGAGCGCGCAGATGAAGCGCGTGCGAGCGCGGGTGATTACCTGAAAGGCGCGGTCCGCGCCGATGTGCATCTGGCAAATTTCCGCGACGGGTACATGCCGGCGGAGCGAAGCGCGGTGAAAGACTGGGTGGAGGGGCTAAAGCGCCTGACCCCTGACGTCATCCTCACGCATCAGCGCAACGACGCGCATCAGGATCATAGGCTGATCAATGAGCTGACTTGGAATACGTTTCGTGATCGTCTGATCCTCGAATACGAAATCCCTAAGTGGGATGGCGATTTGGGCCAGCCCAATGCGTACATCGAACTCGACGAAGCCGTGCTGGCGCGCAAGATCGAGCTGTTGATGAAGCACTTTGGCAGCCAGCGCTCCAAGGCGTGGTTCGACGACGAGACATTTCGCGGGCTCGCCCGGTTGCGCGGCGTCGAATGCCGGGCCCGCTATGCGGAAGCCTTTTTCGCCCGCAAGCTGATGGTGAAGTAGGGTGCGGCGATGATCGACAAATTCGCCGAGTCCGAGCGCCTCCGCGCCAAAGCCCACGCGTTAATCCCCGGTGGCTCGCACACCTACGCCAAGGGCGATGACCAATATCCCATCCTGTCCCCCAGCCACATCGTGCGCGGGCGGGGCGCGCATGTGTGGGACGCCGACGGCAACGAATACATCGAGTACGGCAACGGCAATCGCGCTGTGTCGCTCGGCCATGCGTTTCCGGCTGTTGTCGAAGCGGTAAAGCGCGAGTTGGACAACGGCGTCAGCTTCACCCGCCCGGCCGCGATCGAGGTGGTGGCGGCTGAAAACTTCCTCTCCATCGTCGGCAATGCCGAAATGGTGAAATTCTCTAAGGATGGCTCGGACGCCACTTCAGGCGCAGTGAAACTCGCGCGCGCCTATACGGGCCGCGATCTCATCGCCATTTGCGCCGATCATCCATTCTTCTCGGTCGACGATTGGTTCATCGGCTCAACCCCCATGCACGGCGGCATTCCGGACGCGGTGCGGGATCTCACGGTCAAGTTTCGCTACAACGACATCGACAGCGTCAAAGCGCTGATCGCCCAGTATCCCAGTCAGATCGCCGGCTTCATTCTCGAGCCCGAGCGCATTGAGCCGCCGAAGGACAATTTCCTCCAAGAACTAAAGCGCCTCGCCCATGAAGCCGGCGCACTCTTCATTCTCGACGAGATGATCACCGGCTTCCGCTGGCATCAGAAGGGCGCCCAGCACGTCTACGGACTTGATCCGGACCTCTCCACATGGGGCAAGGCGCTGGCCAACGGATTTTCGGTCTCGGCGCTGGCGGGCAAACGCCAGTTCATGCGCCTGGGCGATCTTACTCAGACGGACCACAAGCGCGTTTTCCTGCTCTCAACCACCCACGGCGGCGAAACGCATGGCCTTGCTGCAGCGATCGCCACGATGCAGGTCTACCAGCGCGAGCCTGTGATTGAGCACATGCATCGCGTGGGCGAGCGGCTGCGTGAGGGCTTCACGCAGGCGGCTCAGGTGCATGGCCTGCAAGACCACGTCACGGCCATGGGCCGCGCCTCCAACTTGCTGTTCGGTACGCTCGACGCGGAGGGCAAGCCCAGCCAGGCGTTCCGGACGCTTTTCCTGCAAGAGACGATAAAGCGCGGGGTGATCATGCCGTCGCTGGTCGTCTGCTATTCCCACAGCGACGAGGACGTGGATCGAACCATTGATGCGATCAGCGGCGCGATGGCGGTCTATAAACAGGCGCTGGAAAGCGGCGTCGAGCGCTTCCTCGTCGGGCGCGCGTCGATACCGGTTTACCGCACCTTCAACGGCCCCGCTGAATAGCCGGGTAGCGCCGGCCCAGATGCATGTGGCGGTTTCAAACGATTAACTATGATCAGGCATTTTCAGCGCTTCAGGCTTCAAACACCGCCCGGAGAGCGCCCAAATGTCCCCTTCGCGTCACGCCGCCAGAAATAGCGACCCAGCATTTCCCGCCGCGCGCGCATCTTGTTGCGTTACGGGTCAATCAAGCGGGATTTTAGCGCTCCATTCCCAGGCGCCCCACCGGGCGCCTTTTGGCGGGGGCGTTGACGTGCGTATCAATCCATTCGTGTCGCTGTTCGCGGCGTCGCTGATTTCATTCCTGCCAGTCCATGCGATGGCGCAGACCACAGATAGTGGCGCTGTCTCGGTGCGCGAGCGCGAGCGCCCTGAACTCGACCCCATGGGCACACGCCTTGGCGCCTTCACGCTGAACGCGACGCTCGACCTCGACGTCACCAGCACGGACAACCTTTTCGCGACCTCGACCGGCGAAGTTGACGACATCATCTACACGGTCGCGCCGAGCGCGCGTCTGGCCTCGGGCTGGTCGCGTCACTCACTCGCGCTGGAAGCCGGCGCGGCGTTCCGCAGCCACGAAGACTTCTCGAGCGAAGATGTCGACACGCACTACCTGCGCGGCGTCGGCCGTCTCGATGTCGGCTCCAACACCGCGCTGCACGGCTCGGCCCGCTACGCGCACGACTTCACCCCGCGCTACGATCCGGACTCGCTCGTCGGCGCGCCGACTGAATTCGATCGTACTGACGCGTCGATCGGCGTCTCGCATCGCTTCGCCCGCTTGGGCATCCGCGCCGACGCCTTCACCAGCGAGCGTGAGTATGATGGCGCGGCGGCTTCGCGTGACTTCACCCAAAACGGTCTGCGCGGCCGCGTCGATGCCGAGCTTTCACCGCGCATCACGGCTTTCGTGTCGGGCTCGATTGATGAGCGCGACTACGACAACTCGCCAGCCTCGAACTCCGAGGGGCGCTCCCTCCTGGTTGGCGCAGCGTTTCAGGGCAACCTGCTGCGCGGCGAGATTTCCGCTGGTCAGTTCGAGCGCGACTATGACGGCTTCGACTCCATCGATGGTTTGGCTGTGGCCGGCCGCGTCGAATGGTCGGTGACGCCGTTGACCACCGTGACGGTCGATGCCGTGCGCAGCGCCGATGACAATGTCGGCATCGCGTCGGGCTTTCCCTACGTCTCCATGGAGTACGGCGCGCGCGTGGATCACGAATTGCTTCGCAACGTCATTCTGACGGCGGCGGTGCGTTCGGGTGAGCGCGATTATGAAGGCGCGGATCGGGATGACGAGTACATGCGCTACGAAGTGGGCGCCGATTACATCCTCAATCGTCGTGTCGCCTTGCGCGCGCGTTACGTGCGCGATGACGTTGACTCCTCCGAGCCGGCCCGCAATTTCGACCTCGAAGCCGTGACGGTTGGCTTGAGCCTGCGCCTGTAGGCCAAGCGCCGCGGGCGGGCCCTGAGCTGTTAAGGACCATGCCCGCCAAGAAAAAAGCGACGAAGCGCCAGCCCAAGCCGGCGTCGAAGAAGAAAAAGAGCGCCGCGCGGAAACGTGCGGCGCCGTCGCTTGCGGGCGCTCTCGCCGAAGCAGCCTGGGCGGAAGCCGATCAGGCGCTGGCTGAGGCGCTGGTGGAATCCGACGAAGTGGAGAGCGCAACCAGCGCCACGCAGCGTGAGGCCGCCGTTGCGCTGATGATCCAGGCGCTATCACGCGCAGGGCGTAAGCGCGGCCTAACGCGGATCGGCGTGCTGGGCGCACGCGAGCCTTACGATCCGGCCAAGCACCAGTTGATGGCCGCTGTCGCGAAAAAGCCAAGGACAGTACGTATTGCTGCGCGGGGCGTGGCGCGGGGTGGAAGCATTCTGGTGTTGCCGCGTGCGGGCCCCGTTGTGCGAGGGCGGCGAAAGAGCGGGCAATGAGCGATTGGACGCTCTGCATCGATTTTGGAACGGCGTTCTCGAAGGCCGCGGCCGCGCCGACTGGTGCGTGGTCACGCTTCGAGCCGGCGTCCGTGCGCCCGTTGCGGCTCAGCCAGCATGATGCGCGCGGCAACGCTTTCCTGCTCGATAGCGCCGTCTTCGTTGATGACGGGCGTATTCTGTTTGGCCGTTCGGCCATCGCCCGCGCCGATGCGCTTGGCGGGAAGAAACGTAGCGCGCTGAAATCATTCAAGACGCTCTTGAGCGTCAGCGATCTCGATCGCGCGTTGAACACGAACGCGCCGCTCAGCATAGATCCGCACCGGCTCTTCCAGATGCGCGATCTGATCGTGCTTTATCTGGCTTATCTATTGGCGGCGATTGAGAAGGCCCGGGCGCTGGATCCGATGATCAGGGGCCGGATCACGCGCCGCTATGCCGCGCCGGCTTGGCGCGGGGCAGATAGCGCAGGCCTGCACGGCACGGTGGTGAAGCTCTTCGGCGAAGCCGAGGCCTTTCGCACCCAAGCCGGCGAGGCGCTGCTCTCGGACGCTGGGCTCGACATTGACGCGGTGGTGAAAGCGCTGCCGATAGCGATGGAAGGCGCGCAGCCGCTCGATATGGGGCTCATCTACGAAGCCACCGCCGCCGCTGCCTACACCTCGATCGGCTTGGACGACAGCGCCTCGCATCTGCTCGTCGTCGATATGGGCGCCGGCACGACCGACATTGCGGCGCTCGCACGTATCGGCAACCGCATGTTCGAACTGCCGGAAGCGCGCGCGACCTTAAAGCAAGCAGGCGACTTCATTGATCGCGTCATCGCCAACCGCGCCCTCGACGCGGCGAAATGGGCTAAGACCACAGACCAAAAGGCGGGCCTCTGGGCCGAGCTGATGCGCGGCATGCGCGATACCAAGGAAACGCTGTTCGCCGAAGGCCGCGCCAGCGTGCGCTACCGCGATCATATCTTCACGATGGGTCTTCGCGACGTCGAGCGCGATAAGGACTATCAGGCGTTCGCCAAGGAGCTGAAGGCGTCTTACGAGCACTGCGTTGCGGTCGTGCGCGATGATGCGTCTGCGCGGGGTCGCAGTGCGATCGAAGCGGTGGCGGTCGGAGGCGGGGCAGCTGCGCCGTTCATTCAAGCGCTGATCGCCAGCAAAAATACGCGCGGCGCCCGCCCGCGTGTGACGCCCCGCCCGGCGACGCCGGATTGGGCGCACGCGGCAGAGTTCGGCGGCAATCTCGCGCCGGTGTTTCCGCAACTGGCGATCGCGATTGGCGGGGCGTTGGCGCCTGACAGCATGCTGGCGGCGCGCGGGACGACTAGTCCGGTCGCAGGCGCCCGAACCGGTAGCCCGGCAACACGCGATTGACGAACACGGCGGTCTTTACCGCCGCGCGTTGCTGCAAGGTGCGCACGGTCTGGCGGATGGCGGTGATCGGTGTTTGATCCCAAGCCGTCACGGCGATGCACTTTTCCGCTTGGCTCGCGAGCAGGACGCCTTCGCCGCTGCGGAGCGCCGGCGGGCAATCGAGCACCACCAGATCGTAGTTTTCGCCGAGCAGAGTGAGCAGCACCGGCAGGCCTTGCGCGCCGACGAGTGTGCGCCACGGATTGATCATCCGCGCTGCCGGCATGAGGTGAAGCCCGGTCTCGGGTTCCTCTTCGATATAGTCGCGCCAGTTCTGCGGCTCGTCGCAGCATTCGAGCACGCCGCGATCGGGGTTGCTGCCCAGTTCCTTGGTCAGCGAGCGGCGGCGGGTGTCGCAGTCGACTACGATCACACGCCGGCCCTGTTGCGCCGCGCTCACGGCCGCACACAGGGCGGTTGTCGTGGCGCCTTCGCCGGGCAGCGAGCCGATGAAGGCGACCAGCCGATCCTCGCGCATGGCGCCTTGGAGGTCGCGGAACGCGGTGGAGAAGGGTGAGGCGGGTTGGAAGGTGACGCAGCCGAGGGGTGAGCGCTTATCGGGCGCCAGCTCGCGCAGGGCCTGCGGCGTGAGTTCGGGGGCCGCGCCAAGCACCGTGTAGCCGCGATGCTTGCCTAGATTGGAGAGCACCGTAACGGTGTTTCGATTAAGTTCGCGCAGCAGCGCCACCAAGAGCCCGGCGCCCGCGCCGATGGGCGCCCAGAACAGCGCCGAGGTCAGCGGCCGCACGCCGCCGGCCAGATCGTAAGCGATGCCGCCGCCGGCCACGATCAGCGCCACCACGACGAAAAGCCAAGCTTGGCGGCCAACGGCCCGCTGCGCGCGTCCCAGAGCCAGCGACTTAGAGCCGGGGCGGCGTGAACGCAGGGTTGCAGCGCCAAGCGTCCCGGGCTCAAATCGGCTCCGGTCGCTTGTGATCGGTGACGTCAAGTTCGCCCTCTTCGCTGCCCAGCCCGGGCGCCGCTATTCTGTGCTCTGCCCACGCGAGCGGCGCAATCCTAAAGGTGCAACGCGTTCCAGGGTGGCTGGCTTCCAGTTTATCCACAGACTTGGCGTGTTCTTGGGCAGAATTTCCCGCGCGGAGGGCGGCTTGTGGCGTCTCCGGCCCAGTAAGCAAAATATCGTTAAATCCGCAGCGCCGAACGTGTTGCGCTTTTCGGCAGGAATTCTAATTCTGGGCGAACAGGCACAGGGTCGATTCAATGCTCATCCAAATGCCTCGCGGGTCATCCGATCAGCCTGGTTCAAATAGCGCAGAAGCGCGCAACACGTTCGAGGCAGCACTACGCCGCGATCTCGCCAGTGCGCCGGTCGTTTCTTACGACGCCGTTTTGGGCGGCATCGCCAAGCGGATTGCTGACATCGCCATCGTGGTGTTGAGCGCGCCTTTGTGGGCGCCGCTCATGGGCATCGCCGCCGGTGTCGGAAAGCTGCGTCACAGCGCGCCGGTCTTCTACCCCGATGAGCGCGTCGGCTACGGCGGCCGGATTTTCCTGCGATACAATTTGCGCATGTCGGCGCCGAAGGCGACGGTCGAGCAAGTGTTCACTGGCGACGAGACCGATCAAAGCAAAGCGTGGCGCGTGATTGAAGTGCAAGCCGAGGATCGCCGCGCCAAGTGGGTGCATGCGCTCGAGCGTTTGCCGCAATTGCTGAACGTGCTGCGTGGAGAGATGTCGATCGTCGGCCCGCGGCCGTTGTCGCGCGAGCAGCTCGACGTGCTGAAGTCGGCCAAGCGGCACTATCTCAGCGCCCGTCCCGGGATTGTCGGCGTCAGCGCTATTCTCGATGGCCACGAAGACAAGTCGGCGCAGTACAAAGCCTATGCGATCTCGTGGTCGTTCATGACCGATGCGGTGGTGTTCTGGGACGCGCTTCGGTCGCTGCGCAATCGCGGTGAGCTGTGGCAGCCCGGCATGGCGCGTCCGAAGGCCGAGGGACAACGCGCCGTCGTCGTCCGCCGTCGCTCAGCGTCCTAAGAGACGCTGTAGTAGGATTTGCTCTGATCGAAATAGAGCGAGTCCGTGTAGGTCTGCCAATGCGGCAGCACGCAATTCAGCGCGATTCCCAGGACTGAGCCGCCAGCGCCTTCGGTTTGCAGCACAGCAGCGCGCAGGGCGCCGGCGGGCGTCTTGCCTGAACGCGCGACCAGCACCGTTGTATCGGCTTGCGCCACCAGGATGCGCGTCTCCGCGACCGCTAGGATCGGCGCGCAATCGAGAACGACGAGATCATAGTGATTGCGCAGATCGGCGATCAGCGTCGACATAGCCTCAGACCCAAAGACGTCGCGCGGCGTGAAGCCGGCAGTGGCGACAGGCAGCACGTGCGCATCAGAATTAGGGTCGCGCACGATGGCCGAACGCCAAGGCGCTTCGCCGGCCAGCACTTGCAGAATGCCGACATCGGTTTCGATGTCGATCACGTCGTTGATTGACTGCATGCGCAGGTCGCAATCGACGACGCAGACCTTTTGGCCCGACATCGCGGCGACGCGCGCCAAGCACATGGAAATTGTCGTCTTGCCTTCATTTGGCAGCGCCGACGTGACGGCGACGACTTTCACCGAGAAATCCAATTTGGAATAGACGATCACCGTGCGCAGCACGCGCAGCGCTTCCGTGAACGCCGACATCGGCCGGCCCACGAGATACCCGGATGGATGGCGCTCCGCCGGCGGCATCTGGCGCATCATGCGTTTGGAAATGGTGGGGATCGAGGCGATCGCTTTGTGGCCGACCTTGGCTTCGAGATCGTCGGCGTTCTTCACCGATTGGTCGAACATATCGATCAATGCGCCTGCGCCGAGGCCGAGCAGCAAGCCAGCGGCGATCGCCAGCGCCAGCGCGAGGCGCAATTGCGGTGACGACGGCGCGGCAGGCAAGGAGGCGTAAGAGAGCAGGCGCGCATCGGCGGCGCTGGCGCCTTGGCCGATAATGGCCTGTTGGCGTTGCAAAAAGCCTTCGTAAACTTGGCGGCTTTCCAGCGCTTCTTGTTCGAGTTCACGCAAACGGTCGCTCGCGCCAGTCGTGCCGCGCAGATCGCCGCTGGTGGAGCGGAGCGATTGCTGCAGCGATTCCAGGCGTGCGCGCGCGGCCGAAGCTTGGTCGGTCAGCTCGACCGAGGCGCGCTGGATTTCGCGCTGAATACGCGTGTCGAGATCGGTGCGCTCAGCATTGGCGGCCACCACGTCAGGGTGGTTGGGCAAATAGCGTTGATTGAGATCCTCAAGCCGGCGGTCGAGTTCGGTGGAGCGTTGCAGCAATGGGCCGAGCGTGGATGAGTTGAGCGCGCCAGCGACAGCGTCTAGTGAAGCGCCCGAATTGCGCAACTCCTGCACGCGGCGATAGCGCGATTGGCGGTCATTCAGTTCGTTTTGCGCTTGTTGTACCTGGGCCTGCAGGTCGCCGAGCGCCGCTTCGACGCCGCTGCCTTCATTCAGGCCCGCTTCAGCGCGAAAGGCGTCCGCCGCACTTTGTTTTTCCTGCGCATCTTCGCGCAATTGCGCGAGGCGCTCGGACGCGATGGTGCTCGACTGGACGTCGCCGCCGACTTGGGCGTTGAGCTGGCCGGTCAGATAAATGTCGGCGTATGTGTTGGCGATCAAGCGTGCGCGCTCGGCGCTGCCGGAGCGGGCGCGAATTTCGATAACGCCTGTGTTGCCGCGCCGTTCGACGTCGATGACGCTGGCGAGATCCATTTCGACGGCATTGCTGGCGTCGCCGCCGCGCATGCCGAGAGCCTCGGCAAGATCGTCCATCAGCGCTGGCGAACGGAGCAATTCGATTTCGGATTCGAGCGCCGAAGGCGGCGGCGCCGCGCCGATTGCGGTTGGCGCCGTCTGGGTTTGCTCGCGCGGCGTGATCATGAGCAGTGACGAGGCGGTGTAGGTCGCTGGCTGCAGCATCATAATGGTGAATGTGATCACGGCGGCCGCAACGCCGACGCCCAAAATCAGGGAGAGCCGGCGGCGGATCATCTGCATGGCCGTGGTGACGCCGAGCACGTCAGCCAGCCCGCGTGGGGCGCTGTAGGTCGCTTCTGGCGGCGTGTTCATCACGTTCATCGGTTCAAGCCTGCTGCCGGCGCCGTGTGGCGGCGACGGGAACGGTTCAACCTAGCACCGTGGCTTGGTTGATGTCGTCTCCGCGTGCACAGACATGCATGGTCCGCGCCGCGCGCGAAACATGGCTAATGCAGGCTTTCGCTTAGAAAATGCGCTCGCCGATCCGGATCGTATCGCCCGGCATGACCGGCGTGGTGACGCCAAGATCATACGACCGCTCAACGGACTCGTTGGCGTGGCGGATGAAGACGCGGCCACGATTCGCGCGATAGGTGAATCCGCCCGCCGTGGCGACGGCGTTCATCACGGTAAGATCAACGACGTACGGATAAGAACCCGGGCGCTGCACTTCGCCCAGGATGAAGAATGGGCGGTAGTTCGTCACTTCCACGCTGACGCTTGGATTGCGCACATACTGGCTGAGCGCCTCGCGCAGGGCGTCAGTGAATTGCGGCACGGTCAAGCCAGCGGCGCGGACGTCGCCGACTAGCGGGTAGGCGATGTTGCCCTGGGCGCCGACCACGTACGGGCCGGTCAGGCCGGGTTCGTTGAACACGGTGATGCGAATCTGGTCGGACGGGCCGAGGCGATACTCGACCGGCTGCCAGGTCGTGGTTGCCGGGGCGGCGGGCGCGCCCGCGCACGCGCCCAGCGCGCTAGCGCCGACGCCGAAAGCCAAGCCGCGCAGAAGAGTGCGCCGTGTGTGCCAAATTGGCGAAGTCATGCGGGAGCCGTCCTTTGACGCGAACTCTTACGCGAACACTCCCGGGAAGCAAAGACGAGGCCAGCCCGCCGGACGCTCCGCGGGCGCGGCAAATATGCGCGTTACAAGGGTATTATGTTTAACCCGGCGCTGTGCAGTTCGTTGAGGGAACAACGTTGCAGTTGGCATGGGTCGAGCTAAATCAAAGCCATGAACTTGCTGCGGATGTTCGAGCGCCCTCCGCCGCGCGCCGCCAAGTTCGCGGAGGGGCGCGTCGGCTACGCCGTGGGCGACATCCACGGGCGCGCGGATTTGCTTGCGCTGCTGCTGGACCGTCTGGAAGCCTGCGCCGAAGTCGATCAGCGGCCGGCAGGCGCGCCGTTCCTCATCTTCCTCGGCGACTACGTGGACCGCGGCCCTGAAAGCCACACCGTGATCGAGCTGCTGCTGTCGGGGCGTCCCGCTGGCTACGAGCGCCGCTACCTGCGCGGCAACCACGAACAGATCATGCAGGCGTTCATGGACGACCCCGTCGCCACCCGCGCGTGGGTGCTGCAGGGCGGGGCGGAGACGATGCTTGCCTACGGCGTCACGCCGCCGTCGCCGATGACGGCGACCGAAGAGGATTGGCATGCGGCCGCCGCATCCTTGCGCGCCGCCGTGCCGGAAACGCACATCGATTTCCTGAACGGCCTGGAGCGCTATGTCGCGCTTGGCGACTACGCCTTCGTCCATGCCGGGGTCGATCCGGCGCGCACGTTGGAACAGCAGGCGGACGAGGACCTTTATTGGGCGCGCGAACGCTTCATCGCCAGCCGCCGGCCGTTCTCGCATCGCGTCGTCCACGGTCACACGCCGGTGGACAAGCCTTATGTCGATGAGCGCCGCATCGCAGTGGACACCGGCGCCTACGCCTCTGGCACGCTCACCGCCGCCCGCTTCGAGGATGAGGACGTAAGTTTCGTCTCAGTATCGAGCCGCCCTGTGTTCAGAACCCCCTGATCGCGAGAATTGGCCGCGCCCCCTTCAGACCAGGGGGCCGCTTGTTCGCCCGCGCGGCGCGGTTTACACCCCGCCCATCAGGGTTCTCCAGGAGACAGGTGATGGCGTCGCACAGCGACACGCGCGGACATATGGACATCCAAGACCAAAAGGAGACCTTCCACGGCTTCCTGATGGCTTCGGTTTGGACTTGCGGGCTGATCGCGCAGACCGTCGCGCTGCTGACTTTGGCGTTCGCCATTGGCGCAGGTTGGTGGGCGGGCTTCGGCGCATTCGTTGTCATTGGCGTGGCGCTCGGCTTCGCGTTCCGCCTCTCCGGCGTCTATTGGGCCACACAAGTTGCGCTCTGGGTGCTCTTGGGTCTCGGCGGCATGATCGTGCCGGCGCTTAGCGGCATGGTAGGCTGAGCGCGTGCGCATCGCCGTCCTGAAAGAAAGCGCCCCGGGCGAGACCCGTGTCGCGGCCACGCCGGAGACGGTGAAAAAGATCGTCGCCGCCGGCCATAGCGTGACCGTGCAAGCGGGCGCGGGCGGAAGCGCGAGCTACCCGGACGCGTTGTTCCAGACGGCTGGCGCCGAGATCGCCGCCGATGGCGGCATTGGCGGCGCTGATCTCGTTCTGAAAGTTCGCCGCCCGTCCGAAGCCGAGATCGGCGCGATGAGGGCAGGCGCGGGTTTCGCTTCATTGCTTGAGCCGTATGGCGATCGCACTGCCGTGGACGCTCTGGCGAAAGCGAAGATCGACGCGGTGGCGATGGAATTCATCCCGCGTATCAGCCGCGCGCAATCCATGGACGCGCTGAGTTCGCAGGCCAACCTCGCAGGCTATCGCGCCGTCATCGAAGCGGCCGAACTTTATGGCCGCGCCTTTCCAATGATGATGACGGCCGCTGGCACGATCGCGGCCGCGAAGGTTTTCATCATGGGCGTCGGCGTTGCCGGCCTGCAGGCGATCGCCACTGCACGCCGTTTAGGCGCGATCGTGAGCGCAACTGACGTGCGGCCCGCTACGAAGGAGCAAGTGGCTTCGCTCGGCGGTAAGTTCGTCGCGGTCGAAGACGAAGAATTCAAACAGGCCGAAACCACAGCTGGCTACGCCAAGCCGATGAGCGCCGAGTATCAGGCTAAGCAAGCCGCACTCGTGACCGATCACATCGCCAAGCAGGACATCGTCATCACCACGGCGCTGATCCCAGGCCGGGCCGCGCCTGTGTTGGTGACCGAAGCACAAGCCAAGTCGATGCGGCCGGGCTCGGTGATCATCGATCTCGCGGTCGCGCAGGGCGGCAATTGCCCGCTTTCGAAGCCGGACGAACTGGTCGAAGTTGGCGGCGTGAAGATCATGGGCTTCACCAATCTGCCGGCGCGTTTGGCGTCGGATGCGTCATCGCTCTACGCCAAGAACCTGCTCGCGCTCTTGCCGCTGCTCACCGACAAGGAGAGCAAGGCATTTGCACCTGCCTGGGACGACGAAATCATCAAGGGCGCGATGCTGACCAAGGGCGGCGCGCTCATCCATCCGCATTTTGCCCCAAAGAGCGCGGCATGAACGACGACGAATTCGCCGAGCGCTATTACGCCGCCTGGAACGCGCGCAACATCGACGCGATCATGGCGCTCTATCACGAGGACATCGAGTTCTCGTCGCCCTACATCGCCGCGCTTGGCTTTTCCGGCGATGGCGTGATCCATGGCAAGGATCTGCTGAAGCTCTACTTCCAGCGCGCGCTCGATCGCGCGCCGCAGCTGACCTTCACGCCGGAAGCGCTTCTCGTTGGCGCACGCGGCCACACGCTCGTCTATCGCAATCATCGCGGCGAGCAGGCGGCGGAGTGCCATGAGATGGACGGTGGCCTCGTCGTCCGCGCCGACGCCACCTACGCAACCACCTAGTCCGGAGAGCCCGATGCGCAGCCTTCGTACATTGACGCTGGCGGCGCTGCTTGCAGGCGCGCTCACTGCGCCAGCGAATGCGCAATCGCCGGAGGCAAGCTTGGCGCAGGATTTATCGAATTGCGCCGGTGCGGTTTCCGCGCACGCCAATCTCGATGTGCTCGCTTATCCTCGTGGCGCCGCGGGTCAGTGGGCGCCGGTGCTGGGCGCCATCCTCGATGCGATGAATCGCGAAGAGGGCGTTGAAGGTATGACAGGCCGCTACGCTGCGAGCGCGGCGGCGGAATATTGGCGTGAACAAACAGCTTCGGCGCGTGAAGCCGAAGCCAATGCGTGCCGCGCGCGCTTTGGGAGAGAATGATGGTCGATCCGTTCGTCTTCTATCTGGCCATTTTCGTGCTGGCGATTTTCGTCGGCTATTACGTCGTCTGGTCGGTAACGCCGGCGCTGCACACGCCGCTTATGGCCGTCACCAACGCGATCTCGTCGGTGATCATCGTCGGGGCGCTGATTGCGGCGGCGGCGGGCGGCCAATCCGATGCGGGCTGGATCGCCAAGGGTGCGGGCGGCCTGGCGGTCGCGCTCGCGGCGGTCAACATTTTCGGCGGCTTCCTCGTCACCCAGCGCATGCTGGCGATGTATAAGAAAAAAGAGAAGAAGTGACGTGACGCCCGCGGACTGGCGCGCACTCATCGAGGCGTATCTCGACGGTCGTCTTTCGGCCGAAGCTTTCATGCGTCGGTTCGTCGAAGCTTGGCGCGCATCGGGCGGACGCGTGCCGCCGGCTATCGCTTCGCTGCAATCCACCGTCGAAGCGTTCGAGGCTGATGTTCTCGATGCTCGGGAGGACGGCGTCGTCAACGATGACGAACTGCGCCAGGCCGCTCAGCGCGCAATCTCAAATTTGAGCGAAGACGGCCCCGCCGTCGCGCCGCAAACGTTTGATCGCACGCGTGCGCGCGCCGAGTTTCGGCGCTTCCAGGTGCAAGCAACGGGCTGCGCGGGAATCGGCTGCGTGATCGCGCTGATCTGGGTCGCGCTGTGCGTGCTGCAGATCTATTTCGTCAGCGAGTGGATACAGGAAGCGTTCGACTGGGGCGCATGGCCCTCCGCGGTGGCCGGCTTCCTGCTCGCCTTCGTGCCGATCGTCGGCAACATCCTCGCTTATCTCGGCGCGACGCAAGAGGGTTGGCCCTCTTTGGTCGCCGCTATCGTTTTCTTCGCTGCACCGGCGGCGACAATAATCTCCGGCTGGACGCGCTGGCGTCAGCAGGGACCTAGGGGCTGACATGAACGCTGATCTCGCTGCGCTGCTCTATCTCGTATCCGGGGTGCTCTTCATCCTGGCGCTGCGCGGGCTGTCGAGCCCGGAGACCAGCCGCCAAGGCAACAATTTCGGCATGATCGGGATGGCCATTGCTGTCGGCACGACGCTGTGGCTTGTCTCGCCCGATACGACGACGTGGACGATCATTGTCGCGGCGCTCGTTATCGGCGGCGGCGCAGGCGCGTTTATTGCGCGCTCGATCAAGATGACTGACATGCCGCAACTGGTGGCGGCGTTTCACTCGCTCGTCGGTTTGGCGGCGGTCGCTGTCGCGGCGGCGGCCTTCTATGCGCCGGAGAGCTTCGGCATCGCCGAAGCGGGCGGCGGCATTCACATGGCGTCGCTGATCGAGCTTTCGCTCGGCACCGCCATCGGCGCGGTGACGTTCACTGGCTCCGTGATCGCGTTCGCCAAGCTCAACGGCAATATGAGCGGCGCGCCGATCATGCTGCCGGGGCGCCATCTCATCAACATCGCCATCGCGCTCGCGATCGTCGTGCTGATCGTGATGATGGTGCAGGCGCACGGCACGGTGATGTGGCACTTTTGGGCGATCGCAGGCCTTTCGCTGCTGATCGGCGTATTGCTGATAGTGCCAATCGGCGGCGCCGACATGCCGGTCGTCGTCTCGATGCTGAACTCTTACTCTGGATGGGCGGCAGCGGCGTTGGGCTTCACGCTGGAGAACGTGGCGCTGATCATCACTGGCGCGCTGGTCGGCTCGTCCGGCGCGATCCTCAGCTACATCATGTGCAAAGGCATGAACCGCAGCTTCATTAGCGTCATCCTCGGCGGCTTCGGTACAGCTGACGGCGGCGCCGCGGCTGGACACGTTGAGACGCGGCCGGTGAAGCAGGGTAGCGCTGACGATGCAGCCTTCATCATGAAGAATGCGAGTAAGGTGATCATCGTGCCGGGCTACGGCATGGCCGTCGCGCAAGCGCAGCACAGCGTGCGCGAAATGGCTGACATGCTGAAGAAGGAAGGCGTCGAAGTGAAATACGCCATCCACCCCGTCGCCGGCCGCATGCCGGGCCACATGAACGTGCTGCTGGCCGAAGCCAACGTGCCGTACGATGAAGTGTTCGAACTCGAAGACATCAATAACGAGTTCAGCCAATGCGACGTCGCTTACGTCATCGGCGCCAACGACGTCACCAACCCGATCGCCAAAACCGATCCGCAATCGCCGATCTACGGCATGCCGATCCTCGACGTCGAAAAGGCCAAGACCGTCCTCTTCGTGAAACGCGGCATGGGCTCGGGCTATGCCGGCGTCGAAAACGAACTCTTCTTCCGCGACAACACCATGATGCTGTTCGGCGACGCGAAGAAGATGACCGATGAGATCGTCAAGGGGCTCTAGATGGCCGAAGCAAAAACTCAGCGTACCAAAGCCTCCGTCACCCAATTCATCGCCGCCGTCGAAGATGACACGCGTCGCGCAGACGCCAAGGCCGTCGATAAGATGATGCGCGAAATCACCGGTGAAAAGCCCGCCATGTGGGGGCCGACGATTATCGGCTATGGCGAATACAATGGTCCAACCGGCAAATGGCCGCGCATCGGTTTTAGTCCGCGCAAAGCCAATGTCGTTCTCTACATGATGGACGGCTACGAGAATGAGCCGCTGATGAAGAAGCTCGGCAAGCACAAGACGGGGCGCAGTTGCCTCTACATCAACAAGCTTGCCGACGTTGATGAAGCTGTTCTGCGTCAGCTCGCCGTGAAGAGCTGGAAGGCGATGGCGAAGAAGTATCCAGAATGAAATAGGGGAGCGCCTCGCAGCACTCCCCTCAATCGTTTCACGTTTTCGCGCTTACCAGATGGTGACGCGCTGATCTGGCGGCAGGTAGAGATCGTCCTCAGCCGTGACGTCGAATGCGGCGTACCAGGCATCCATGTTCCGCACCGGGCCGTTGGCGCGGTACATGCCCGGCGAGTGCGGGCCGTTGAGCACTTGGTTGCGCAGCGCTTCCTCGCGGAAGAGCGTGCGCCAGACTTGCGCCCAGCCAAGGAAGAAGCGCTGATCGCCGGTGACGCCGTCGATCACCTGCGCTTCGCGGCCGCCACGCGAGATCGCGTAGGCGTGATAGGCAACTTGAAGTCCGCCATTGTCGCCGATGTTTTCGCCCAGCGTCAGGCGGCCGTTGATCGGCAAGCCGGGCAGCGGCTCGAACGCCGAGTATTGGTCGGCCAAACGGCCAGTCACTTCCTCGAAGCGGCGGACGTCTTCAGCGTTCCACCAGTCGCGCAACACGCCTTGCGCGTCGGACTTGGCGCCTTGGTCATCGAAGCCGTGGCCCATTTCGTGGCCGATGACGCCGCCAATGCCGCCATAGTTCACGGCCGGGTCAGCGTTCGGATCGAAGAAGGGCGGCTGCAGGATGGCTGCCGGGAAAACGATCTCGTTGAACACCGGGTTGTAATAGGCGTTCACCGTTTGCGGCGTCATGAACCACTCGTCCTTGTCGGTCGGGCGGTCGAGACGCGAGACGCTTTCTTCCCAATCGAAGATTTGCGCGCGCTTGGAATTGCCGAACGCATCGCCGGCGCGGACTTCAAGCGCGGAGTAATCGCGCCAGCGGTCCGGATAGCCGATCTTCGGGCGGAAGGTGGCGAGCTTTTCGCGGGCCGCGACCTTGGTTTCCGCCGACATCCAGGAGAGAGCGTCGATGCGCTGGCCGTACGCCGTGCGCATGTTCTCGACCAGCTCAAGCATTTGCGCTTTCGCCGCGGGAGGGAAGTGGCGCTGCACGTAAACTTGGCCGACCGCTTCGCCGAGCGAACCGTTGACGGCCGCGACAGCACGCTTCCAACGTTCGCGCTGTTGCGGTTGACCGTTCAGCACGCGGCCGTGGAAATCAAAGATTTCCGCGTCGATGTTGCTCGGCAGGACCGAAGCGTTGTTCCGCACCAGATGGTAGGAGAGGTAGGCTTTGATCGTGTCGATCGGGGTGGCCATGAAGAGTTCGGCCAGCGGACCCATCGCCGACAGTTCGGAGATGACGACTTCTTGGGCGCCGCCGAGACCGGACGCTTCGAACGCCGCATCCCATGGGAAGCTCGGCGCCAGCGCGCGGATTTCGGCGCGGGTCTTCAAATTGTAAGTGCGTGAACGATCGCGACGATCGGCGCGGACCCAATGGCGCTCGGCGATTTGTGTCTCGAAGGCCATGACAGCCGCCGCTTTCGCAGCGCCGCCGGTCTGGCCCACAAGTTCCAGCGTGCGGCCCATGTGCGCCACGTATTGCTCGCGCAGGCCCGGAAAAACGCCATCGGTGCGGCGATAATATTCGCGCTCCGGCAGGCCGAGGCCGCTGTGCGACATGTTGGTGATGTAGCGGTTCGGATTGCGCTCATCGAGGCCGACATACATGGCGATCGGAGAGGTTACCGAGATGCCGGGAGAAGCGATAACGCGGATCGCCTGCTCGTGGTTTTGCACGGCGGCAATCTGGGCCAGCTCTTCTTGCAGCGGAGCAAGGCCGCGCGCGTCGATGGCGGCTTGGTCGAGATAGGAATTGTAGTAGTCGGCGATCTTCTGCTGGTTGGTGCCGGGGCGGCCGCCAGCGAGCGCGACTTCTTCGATGATGACGCGCTGATCGTTGTCAGCTTTCTCGCGCAGGATATCGAACGTGCCCCAGCGGGTGCGGTCCGATGGGATTGGCGTGTTCGCAGCCCACGTGCCGTTGGCGTACTGGAAGAAATCGTCGCCTGGGCGAACGCTCAGATCGCGGCCAGCGAGATCGACGCCGAACGAGCCGATGGCCGGCGCGCCGCCGCTGCCAGTCGTGCCGCCGCTCGTGCCCGTTG
>QBMO01000015.1:451-8115 GCA_003242075.1 Alphaproteobacteria bacterium | reverse complement strand
CCCGTGGCGCAGCCCGCCAATAGGGCCAGCGACGACGCGCCCATGGCGCGACGTGAAAGCATAATCATTGTGTTCCTCCGAATACCTTGGATCTTATTCCGCCGCGGCAAGTTTGCGGCGGCCCCCGTAAAGTCTGCCATAGAAGCCAAACAGGCCGGTGGTGACCCGCTTGATGTCGACCCCGATCATGTAGAAGGCGGGGGTCAGGATCAAGGTCGCCGGCATGCACAGGAGCACGCCGAAGGCCAGGCTGAGCACCATGGGCTTGAGGAACTGCACGATGGCGGCGTTCTCAAGGATCATCGGCGAGGTGCCAACGAATTCCGTGACCGACGTCAGGAAGATCTGGCGGAACCGCGAAATCGAAGCTTCCGTGATGCCAACTTCGGCCTTCACCCGCATGATCTGGAAGCCGAGCGCCTCC
The DNA here is from genome assembly GCA_003242075.1 of Alphaproteobacteria bacterium. GTDB lineage: Bacteria > Pseudomonadota > Alphaproteobacteria > Caulobacterales > Aquidulcibacteraceae > Vitreimonas. Next base: position 7,691 of record QBMO01000015.1, on the reverse strand, counting down.
AGCTCAGCCGCCTGCTCGCGATACTCCGACGCGTCGTGACGCATCTGGTCTGAGGTCTTGAGGTCGATCGGACCGCGCTGAAACCCGGACTCCGCGCCCTGGATGATGAAGTCCTCATGTGGCTCCAGGTCCGGGGCGATGCCGATATATTCCACCACTTGACCATTCGGCAGCGTGATGTCGTGCGTCTCCCAGGTGCTTTCTTGTGGCAGTGCGCCGCCCGTGCCCTTGCGGCGGAGTGCGAAGTAGCCGCGGATCTGGTTGCAACGATCCACCAGCACGACGTTGTCGTTCACAACCACGCCCACCGCCGCGATCACGCCGAGCCACGAGAAGAGTGCAAAGCTCACCCCGAACAGCATGTGACCGAGCAGCGCGCCGACGATCGCAAACGGGATGACGCAGAGGATCATTGCCGGTTGTGCGTAGGAGCGGAAAGTGACTGCGAGCAGGAAGTAGATGCCGAGGAAGGCGAGGCCCATCAGCATCAGGAATTCGTTCATGAACTCCTGTTGCCCTTCGGCTTCGCCGATCGAGCGGCGCGACACTGTGTTGTAGCGCGCCTCGAACTGCGGCCAGAACTCCGCATCGAGCGTGCGCATAATGTCGGCGCGCGCTTCCGCGTTGACGAGGTCAGCTGTCACCAGGATCGAGCTCTGCCGCTGCCGGCGATCGAGACCCGTCACGCCGGGAGCGAACTCCCACGTGGCGACGGAAGCCAGCGGCACTTCGCGGCCGTCGCTGGTGCGAATGCGGAAGGAGCCGAGGCTTTCCAGCGTGCGCCGATCATCGCGAGGATAACGGACGTACACGCGAACATCGTCACCACCGCGCGGCAGGCGCTGCGCTTCTTCGCCGAAATAGGCTTGCCGCACTTGCCGCGTGATGTCGGCCAGCGTGATGCCAAGCTGTTCGGCGCCGGGCAGTAGCGCGAAGCGCAGCTCTTCGTTGGCGGCGTCCTGGCTGTCGCGGACGCTGGTGACACCCTCGAACTGCAGCAGGCGCGCTTTCAACTCTTCAACCGCGACTTCGAGGTCTTCGGTGCTGTCGCTGATCAGGGCCAAATCGATGCTGGGCGAGCCTGAGCCGGAGAGCGAGAAGCTCACCTGATCGGCGTCCGGCACTTCGCCGAGCAATTCTTCGAGCCGCTCGGTGATGTGGCGCGAGCGCAAGCCAGGGCGTGTTTCCGGCGGCGTTAGACCGACGAACGCTTGGATCGTGTTTTCGTCGATGAATTGGCTCCACGAGCGCACGGCGCCGCGCGACATCTGCCCGGTGTTGGGGTCTTCGGTCGCGAACTCGGCGGTCTCTTCCTCGAGGGCGCGGCGGGCGGCGTCGAGCTGTGCGCCGACTTGCTCCATGCGTGAGAACGGGGTCGTTTGTGGCAGCGTGATATTCGCCATCATGAAGTCGCCTTCGACTTCAGGCATGAAGGTCTGCTTCACACGGCCTGACACCATGAGGCCAATCGCTAGCACCATGACGACCAGGAAGATCGACCAAGTCAGGTAACGCGCCTTTACCGCTACGCGCACCAAGGGCGCGTGCAGGTTTTGTGCGACCCAGATCACCGAGTGCGCACACTTTTGCTGGATGCGCATCAGCCGTGCGCCAAGGCCGTTGCCCTGCGGATCGGGCTTGGTTACGTGCGACAAGTGCGCCGGCAGAATGATTAAGCTCTCGATCAGCGAGAACACCAGGGTCGAGATCACGACGATTGAAATCGCCGAGGTGAACTGCCGCACTTCGCCCGAGAACATCATCATCGGGCTAAACGCGATCATCGTCACGAAGACCGACGCGACCAGCGGTTTCAGCACGATCTGTGTCGCCATGATCGATGCGTCGACGCCGGTATGCCCTCGCTCCGCCCTCTCATAAATGGCTTCGCCGACAATAATGGCGTCATCGACCATAATGCCGAGCACCAGCAGGAAGCCGAACACGCTCATGAAGTTCAGCGACACGTTGAGATAGGGCAGGATGAAGAACGAGCCCGCGAACGCGGTCATGACGCCGAGCGTCGCCCAGAAGGCGACCTTCGGGTGCAGCGTCAGCAGCAGCAGCACGAAGATCAGGATGAAGCCCTGCAGCGCGTTCTGGAAAAGGAGGCCCAGCAGGGCGTTATAGTCCTGCGACTCGTCTTGAATGATCGTGAGCGCCACGCCTGATGGCAGGGTCGCACGAAACGCCTCCAGCGTTTCGTCCATGGCTTTGGCGGTGTTCCAGATGTTGAACTGATCCGCCGTTTGCAGCGCCACCAGGATCGCCGGTTCGCCGTTCATGCGCGAATAGAGATTGCTGTCCACGAAGCCGTCGATGACGGTGGCGACATCGGCGACGCGCACGGTGCCGCCATCCGGGGTTTGCCGGATGATGATGTTCTCGAAATCGAGTTCGCTATCGGCGAGATTGCGCGCCTGCAGCTGGAAATTGCCATCGTCAGTGCGGACAGCGCCTGCGCCGGCATTCAGGGAGCTCGCGCGCACCGCGCGCGCGACATCGTCGAACGTGAGCCCGAACGCCTGCAACGAAGCCTCAGACACCTCGATCGAAACTTCAGGCGGACGCGAGCCCCAGACTTCGGTGTTGGCGCCGCCTTCGATCAGCGAAATGTTGTCGCGCAGGCGTTCTGCGGTGTCTCGAAGCGTGCGTTCGCTGACGTCGCCATGAATGCCGATGATAAAGGAGGCGTTGCGGCCGACTTGCCGTGACACGCGGATCGGGTCCATCGCCGCAGGCAGGCCGCTGATGGAGTCGATGCGCGAGCGCACTTCGGCGGTCATCGCGTCGATATCGGCGCCTGACTCCGATTGAATGCTGACCCAGCCAAAGCCTTCACCCGAACGCGAGCGCACCCAATCCACGCCATCGAGATCGGCGGTGGCCTCCTCGATGCGGATGATGACCTGGCTTTCCATGTCTTCAGGGCTGGCGCCGGCCCAGCTCGCCTGCACATAGACGGAGTTGTCACGCCCTGGCGGCCAGAACTCCTTCTCCATCTTGTTGAAAGAGAAGATGCCCGCGATGACGCAGATCAGCATCAACAGGTTGCCGGCGACCGGATTGCGGCCCCACCACGCGACTAGTCCCTTCAGCATCGTCGTACGTCTCCGGGGCGGACAGTGGTCCGCCCCACAAGGATTATCTGCGGATTTCGAGTTCTTCTTGCGGCTGCGCCGGCGCTGGTGCTGGCGTCGCTTCGGTGCCGCCTTCGCGGTCGATCGGCGTCACCGCCATGCCTGGCCGCGGTGACGTCAGCACTGACACCACGACACGCTCGCCATCAGCGACGCCTTCGCGGAACAGCACTTCGTCATTGGTCGTTTGAGCCGGGCGCACTTGGCGCACGTCGATCGTGTTGTCCGGCAGGACGACGTACACGAACTCGTTGCGCTTTAGTGCGCTGCGCGGTGCGGCCACCAGCGTCTCGCTGGCCGAACCCTCGAGACGCACCGACACAAACATGCCCGGCGCAAGCGGTGCGGGTTGTTGAGCGCCGAACGGATCGCGCACTTCGACAACGGCGTAAACGAGCCGGGTGCGTGCATCGACGGAGGCTTCTGTGCGCACCAAGCGGCCTTCCCAGGTCTGAATGCGACCGCCCGTCACCGTCGAAACGTGCGCCAGCGGGCCCGCATTGGCGGCCGACGCCGTGAAGCCGACCGGCAGGCGCATCGAAGCGAGGTCGGCGTCGGTCAGCGGCAAACGGATTTCCATTGTGTCGGTCGCGAACATCACAGCGACCGGCGAGGAGGGGCCCACATAGTCGCCGACGCTGGCGCGGCGTTCGCGCACGCGGCCGGTGAAGGGTGCGCGGATGGTGGCGCGCCCGAGATCCAGTTCAGCCGAACGCAGCGCTGCTTGTGCAGCAGCGAGTTGGGCGCGCGCTTGCGCCAATTGCGGCTCGCGCACCGCCAGCGGCGGCGCTTCTCCGCGACCCAGCGCTTGCCAGTCTTGGCGCGCCAATTCGCCTTCGGCTTCTTCGCGCACCAAAGCTTCTTCAGCTTGCGCGACTTGCGCCCGGGCGCGCACGACGGCGAGTTGATAGTCAGCCGCGTCGATGCGGGCCATCACTTCGCCTTCGGTGAAGGCGCCGCCATTGACGAATTTCGGGCTCGCCCAAACGATTCGGCCCGCGACTTGCGCGGCCAATGTCGCTTCGACGCGCGGCCGCGTTTCGCCTTGTACGTCGATGGAGATCGTCGTCGGGCGCGCATGCGCGACGGCGAACTGCACCGCTGGCGGATGCGGCGCGTCGGTCTTTTCTTCCGGACGCGGGCCCGTTGCGATCATCAGCATGAGCAGCGCGATGCCGCCCACGATCACAACGACGGGTGCGGCGAAAATCAGGATGCGCTTCACCGCAGGCCAGAGGCCTCTCTTCGGTGCTTCGTCCTCGGCGGCGGATTGCGACATCATGTTGAGGTCCATCTTGTTCATTGGACGACTTCCCTGTCTTCGTCGATGCCGCCTGTCCGCGCGCCGCCGCCAAGGGCGACGTGGTAGGAGATGCGGTTGGTTACGCGTTGCGCGCGCGCGGCGATCAGTCCGCGCTCGGCGTCGATGCGGCGTGTGTAGGCGTCGATCAATTCGAACAACGTCGCGACGCCGCGGGCGTATTCACGCTCGGCCAGTTCCTGCGCCGCGCGCGCCTCTTCGGCGGCGCTGGCGAACTCGGTTTCGCGGATTTCGAGGCTTTGGTCGGCGCTGATCGCGCCTTCGACTTCGCGCCACGCGGCGATCGACGTGCGCACATAGTCGGAAGCCGCGGCGCGGCGGTCGTTCACGCTAGCGCGCGATTCCGCGATCAGCGCGCCGCCGTTGAAGATCGGCATGGTGATGCCGGCGATCAGGTTGGAGATCAGATCGGCGCTGTTGGAGATGTCTTCGATGCCTTGGCCGCTGGCGCCGGCCGTGCCGGTCAGCGTCAGCCGTGGCAACAGCGCGGCGCGCGCCTCGTGAATGCGAAAACCTGCGGCGCGCATGCGATTTTCAGAAGCGAGAACATCGGGGCGGCGTTCAAGCAGATCAGCCGGCGCGCCAGCGGCGGCGATCGGTTGCAGGCTCGGGAGATCGCCCACAGCGCGCAAGGTGCCGTCAGGATAGCGGCCCATTAATTCTTGTAGGCGGCGCGCGCTGATGAGCACCGTGTCCTGCGCCTGTGCACGGAAAGCGCGCGCCGAGGCGACTTGGCTGCGCGCCGTCCGCAATGCGAGCGAGGTGGTGATGCCGGCGTCGTAGCGGCGTTGGGTCAGATCAAGCGCGCGTTCGCGTGTCTGCAAATCTTCTTCCGCCAGCGCGAACAATTGCTGCGCTTCAATGAGATCCACCCACGCACGCGACGTTTGCCCGGCGACCGAAAGGCGGGCGCCGTTCAAGTCTTCTTCGGCTGCGTCGGCGGTTAAATCGGAGGCCAGCGTTCGCGCGGTGAGGCGGCCCCAGAGATCGATTTCCCAACTGGCGACGACGCTCGAGGTCATGATCTCGCTGCGAATGCGTTCGTCGGAGCCTGGGATCGGATTTTCTGTGCGGATGCCATCTACTCCCACACTCAAGCTTGGCAGCAGATTGCCGCCGAAAGCGCCGCGTGCACGCCAGCGCGCTGCACGGTAGCGCGCCTCGACGATCTGCAGGTCAGGGCTGCCTGCCAGCGCTTCGCGCGCCAGCGTCGACATTTCAGCGGAGTTCAAATCGTCGAGCCAGGTCGATGCCGGCGACGTTGCGAGTTCTGCGGCGCGTTCAGGTCCAATCTCATCGGCGGCGACATAGGAATCCGGCTCGGGCGGCAGGTTGCGGCCCGCGCACGATCCGGCCGCCGCCAGCAGGCCTAAACCGACCCAGAAACGCACCCCGTAATTCATGTTCCCTCGCAACGGCGGCTTACCAAAGCACTCTCGAAAGTCAATAAAAGAATATTGATTTTCGATAATACAGCAGTCGCACCTCGGCAGCCGTTTTGTCCCCGGTTCGTCTCTAGGATGCCGGCCAACTTGGTTTTGGATGCGTCCCCAGCGTCCGGCTCAAGGGGAAGCAGCAAAATTTCCTCTCCATGCTCTAAGGACGTGGCTGGCTAGGCGAAGCCGACATCTGTTGCCGGGGCAGGCGGGTGTCCCTAAGCCCGGCGCAATGGCCACGAACCGATTTCCGGAAATCCGCTGGCGCCTCGACCGCATTCCGGCCTTGGCGTGGGCCACCGGCGCGCTGGCGGTGCTGGCGGTGGTGTTGGCGTTCGTCACCAGTGCGCCGGCGGTTGTGCTGATGGTGCTAGCTGGCGCTGCAACTTACTGGACGGCGAAAGAGGCGCGCCGTTTCGTCATCGCCACCAGCAGCGGCGAAGACCAGATCGAACTCGTCGGCCTCGCCGAGCTTGCGCCGCTCCTGGAGGCGCTGCCCGATCCCGCCCTGCTGATCGACGATCAGGGCCGCATCGTCAGTTCAAATGACGCCGCGCGCCGGCAGATGCAATTTGAAGCACGCGGCCAGTTCTTGACCTCGATCTTGCGCCATCCGGACGTGCTCGAAGCAGTGCAGGCCGCGGTGCGCGACGGCGAGACGCGCGCAGTCGAGTACGAGACGACGACGCAAGTCGATCGTCATACACGCTGCTACGTGGCCCCGGTTACCTGGGGCGCTGATCGCGCCGCAATGCTGGTTTTTCACGATCAAACCGCCAGAATCAGCACCGAACGCATGCGCGCGGATTTTCTGGCCAACGCCAGCCACGAGCTACGCACGCCGCTCTCTTCGCTGACGCTTTTGATTGAAACCATAGCCGGCCCGGCGCGCGATAACGTCGAAGAACGCGATCGCTTTCTTGGCATGATGCAAGTCCAGGCCGAGCGTATGCGCCGACTGATCGCCGATCTTCTCTCGCTCTCTCGCATCGAACTTGATGAACACGTGCCGCCCTCGGATCGCGCCGATCTTGTCGACGTCGCGCGTGAGGTGATCGATGCGCTCAACGGCGCGGCAGCGGCGCGTAGCGTACGGATCCAACTGGACGCGCCTGACCAGCCGGTGAAGGTGGTGGGTGAGCGTTTTCAGCTGGCGCAAGTCGTTCAAAACCTGATCGACAACGCGATCAAATATACACCGAAGGATGGGATCGTTCGGGTCGAAGTGGCCCGTGGCGGCGACGCGGAAGAGACCGCCGCGCGCGCCGGGCGCCAATGGGAGGAGGCGGGGCGCGCAGTCTTGCTTCCCGCGGCCGCGGCGGCGAACCGCTCGTACGCCTATG
>QBMO01000015.1:0-441 GCA_003242075.1 Alphaproteobacteria bacterium | reverse complement strand
CCTATGTCCGTGTCGAGGACGCGGGGCCGGGTGTGGCGCGCCGGTTTTTGCCGCGCCTAGGCGAGCGGTTTTTCCGGGTCGAGCGCGAACTGGGGGACGAGCGGGGCGGTACCGGCCTGGGGCTGGCCATCGTTAAGCATATCGTCAACCGCCACCGGGGCGGGCTTTTGGTCGAAAGCCTGCCCGGCCGGGGCTCGGCCTTCGCGGCCTATGTGGAATCGGCGGAGGAGGATTGAGCAGGCGCATGGTGTTTTTCACATCAGTGTCATCAAATCCGCCTATGAGCGGGGCCGCTGGGATCGGGCTCGTGTCGTTCGCCCGGCGAGACGGGCGAAGGGATCGAAAATGGAAGAGTTTTCAGCGGCTGGTGCTGACCGCGGCGCCCCGCCTGTGTCGATGATGACCACGCCTACCGTCCGCAATAATGGCGGCACCCTGGTC
>QBMO01000159.1 GCA_003242075.1 Alphaproteobacteria bacterium | reverse complement strand
CGACTGGCGCAAGCGCGAGAAGGATCGGCTCTACGCCGCGATGCTGTTGGACGATGCGTGGCCGAAGCCGCGCCGCCGCAAGCTTGGTGACAAATTGGGCGATGTGCTGGGCAAGGAGCGCGACGCGCTACTGCTGATCGAGCGCATTAGCGCCGAACCCGAACTGGCTGGCGTTGACAAAGCACCGAAGCAAGCGCTGAAGGCGCTGAAGCGCCGTTGCCGAACGCTCGCCGCGCGAGCCGACGCCATGGGCGCAGAGCTACACGTCGGGGGCGCGTAACAGGCACGCGGCGCCCCGCAAAGAGGGTCTCGGCGCATGTCTCACGCCTTCACACGTTTTTCGACCATCGTCTCGAAATGGACGGGCAAGCCGATCGCGTTTATCGGCTGTTGCGCCGTCGTGCTCGCCTGGGCGTTGACCGGGCCGCTGTTCGGCTTCTCCGATACTTGGCAACTCGCCATCAACACGTCGACGACGATCATCACCTTCCTGATGGTGTTCCTGATTCAGAACACGCAGAACCGCGACAACGCCGCCATCCAAGCCAAGCTCGATGAGTTGATCCGTGTCGGCGACAGCGACAACGCCTTCATCGGCATCGAACACTTGAGCGACGAAGAGCTTGAGCGCGTGCTTGCGGAAGTCGAACTGAGCGCAAAACAGCTGCACGCTGAGCGTCGCTCGCGGCTGGAGGACTAGGCCGCCACTTGCCCGGCGGCACGCGCGCTGAACGCATCGCGCCAACGTTTCAGATGCGGCAGGTCCTCGCCCGGGCGCCAACGCATCATCTTGGCGAAATCGACGCCGCAGGCGGCGGTGATGTCGGCGATGGTGAAGCGATCGCCGGCGATCCAAGGGCGCGACGCCAATTCGTCATTGAGCCATTTGGCCATCCGCATCGCCTGGCCTTGATTGTAGGTCGCCACTTCCGCGTTCTGATTGCGCTCGACCGCGGCGAGCACGGGATTGCCATGGCGCACCCACATCATCAGCGGCATCGAGAACAGCAATTCCATGCGCCGATCCCACATTTCGATGAAGGCGCGCTCGAAGGCGTCGCGGCCCATCAGATTGGGTTCGGGCTGCATCGCTTCGAGATAGGAGCAGATGGCGCGGCTCTCGGTCAGCGTGCGGCCGTCATCGAGTTCGAGCGTGGGAATTTGAGAAAGCGGGCTCTTCGCGCGAAATTCGTCGGTGCGATGCTCGCCCTCTTGCAGGTTCAAGCTCACAATCTCGATGTCGCTGATGTCCTTCTCAGCCAGGAACATCATCACCCGGCGCGGATTGGGGGCGTAGGGCGCGATATAGAGTTTCATCGATCAGTTCCCGAACATCGCCATCGGCATGGCGGCGACCACCGCCGCTGTCATTAAAGTGGCGAGGAAACCCGGCAGCAAGGCCTTGGTCGCCAGGGCGTAGATTTCGGAGCGCCGCTCGGGCATCAGCACGGTCATGCCGCCTGTCATGATGCCGACCGAGGCGACATTGGCGAAGCCGCAGATGGCGTACGTCATGATCATGCGGCTGCGCTCGCTCATCGCGTCAGCCGGGACCGCACCCAGTTCGAAGAAGGCGATGAACTCGGTGAGAAACAGCTTGGTGCCAAGGATCGAGCCGCCGATTTGCGCTTCCGACCAGGGCAAGCCGATGGCGTAGGCGACCGGCGCAAACACGAAACCGAAGATCCGCTGCAAAGTCAGCGGCGCCCCGGCGACATCAGGAAACACGCCGAGCAGATTGTTCACGATCCAGACGAACGCCACGAACACGATCAGAAACGCCGCGACGTTGACCGCCACCATGACGCCGTCCTGAACACCGCGCGTCACCGCATCCATCGAGCTTTCGTATTCGAGCGCGGCTGCGTAATCGTAAGGTTCGCCCGCCTTATGTTCTTCCGGGATCATGATGCGCGCGAGCAGAATGCCCGCTGGCGCCGAGATGATCGATGCGACCAGCACGTGCCCTGCTGCGTTCGGCAACACGGGCGCAAGGATGACGGCGTAGGCAACCATGGTGGAGCCGGCGACGGTCGCCAGCCCCACGACCATCATCAAGAACAGCTCTGATCGCGAGAGCTTGTCGAGATAAGCGCGGATAACGATGGGACTTTCGACCATGCCCATGAAGATATTGGCCGCCACCGCAAGCGCCGATGCGCCGCCGAGGTTCATGGTTTTCTCAAACAGAAAGCCGAAGCCGCGCGTGATCCAGCGCAGAATGCGCCAGTGCCATAAGAGAGCCGAGAGCGCCGAGATCACCAAGATCAGCGGCAGCACGCGAAAGCCAAAGATGAACGGCGCTTGCGCGTTGTCGGATGGCAGCGTGTAAGGCTGGTCGCCGCCGCTCAGATAGCCGAACACGAATTGAGCGCCGCGATCGGCGGCGTCGGCGAGTCCATCGACAGCCGATGTCACGCCATCGAGCACCGCTTGCGAGTTTGGGATCGCGAACAGAGCGAGGATCAGGCCCGCCTGCACCGCGAGCGCGCCAATCGCCAGCAGAAATGGGAACCGCTTCTTGTTCTCCGACAGCAGCCAGCACAGCGCGATAATCAAGACGACCGCGATCAGGCTGCGCGCATTTTCTGGCGTATAGATCAAGGCATGTCCCCCGCTGCCCCACCTTGCTAGGACGGCTTCGGGTCGCGCTGCAATCGCGCTTGACCCGAAAGTGAGCAACGGCGAAGCCGGGCCACACAAATTTGCAGGGGTAGAACACGTGTCCGACATTCGCTTCGATGGTCAGGTCGTCATTGTCACCGGCGCTGGCGGCGGTTTGGGGCGGAGCCACGCGCTCGAATTTGCGCGGCGCGGCGCAAAGGTGGTGGTCAACGATCTGGGCGGGACGCTCGACGGCTCGGGCGGCTCATCGGCGGCGGCGGAGGCTGTCGTTGCGGAAATCAAAGTGGCTGGCGGCGAAGCGTTCGCCGATGGCGCATCGGTTACCGATGACGCGGGCGTCGCCAATCTCGTCAAACGCACGCTCGATACCTGGGGCCGCATCGATGTGCTCGTCGCCAATGCCGGCATCCTGCGCGACAAGAGCTTCGCCAAAATGGAGCTGGGCGACTTCAACGCCGTCGCCGACGTCCACATTCTGGGCGGCGTGAAACCGATCAAGGCGATCTGGGAGACGATGCGCGCGCAGAATTACGGTCGCATCGTCGTCACTACTTCATCGTCTGGCCTCTACGGCAATTTCGGCCAGGCCAATTACGGCGCTGCGAAATTGGCGCTCGTCGGCTTGATGAACACGCTGAAAATCGAAGGCGCGAAGAACAACATCCACGTCAACGCCATCTCACCCGTCGCCGCCACGCGCATGACCGACAACATCATGCCGCCGGAGATGCTGGCGAAGTTCGCGCCCGAGCACGTGACACCGGGCGTGATCTATCTCGCGTCGCAAGAGGCGCCGACCGGCGCGATCCTGACGGCGGGCGCCGGCGTGTTCGCGCTCGCGCGCATCGTCGAGACAGAGGGAACCTTCCTTGGCGCCGGCGCTCAAGCAGAAGCCGTGCGCGACGCGTGGAACACAATTTCTGACCCCGCGGGCGCCGAGGCGTATCAAGCCGGCATGTACCAGACACAGAAATTCCTGCGTAAATCAGAAGGATAAGCGCGCGCATGGCGGCTGCGCGGATTTGAGCATGCGTCAGCCGCCTGCTTCCGCTAGGAAGCCCCGCTGATGAGCCTCCTGATCCTCCTCGTCCTGCACGCCGCCGCGAGCGTGGCTGGCTTTGCGCTGCTGTGGCGCAGGCTGGATCGTCAGCGCCTGGAGATCACGCGGCTGAAAGAGCAACTCACGCCGCGCGCCACGGCGCCGGCGCCGAAGATGCGCACCGCCGACGGCGCAGTCGTCTCCATTTCCGAACTCGCGACACAGCGCGTCATCCCCGCGCGCGCAGCTGCAGCGGCGCCGCCGGTGCGTGAGCGCAAGGTGCGCGCCGCGACGCTTTCGCCGGAAACCGCGCGGGCTTTGGTGTTGGCGCTGATGGCGGTTGCGCCGGCGCTGGGTTTTTTCGTTGATGGCGGCGCCAATGCGGCGGTGGCGTCGGGCCTAGCCATTGCGGGCGCCATGATGGTGATCGCGCTGCGTTCGGTCTGGCGCGTGGCGGCGTGGGCCAGCGTGCTGACCACCGGCGCCTGGGCCGGAATTGGCTTCGCGCTCGGCACGGCGACCGCCGATCCGATGAGTTTCTCGATCTGCCTCGCACTCGCGGGCGTCACCGCCATCGTCAACGCGCATCTGCGGCGCGCAACGCCTGGCGCGACCATGGCGCTGATCATGGCGGGCGCGGCGCTGGCGCTTGGCGCGCAGATTGGCATGTTCACCGCCGCGGGCGCAGCGTTCGCTGTCATCGTAGCGACCGCCGCCATCGTCGGCGCGCTCTCGCTCCGGCTCGACGCCATGCACCTCGCCGCCTTCGGCGCGACGGTGATTGGCCTTTTCGTGCTGAGCGGCCAGGACGGCGCGGCGATCTGGTTTACGCCGGTCGCTGTGTGGGCCGGCGCGCTCTTTTTCGCCATCGCCGCCGTGCGCGTACCGCAACTGGGCGCGCGCGGCGTCGCACTCGCCGGCACCGGCGCGTTTGCACCAATTGGCGTGATCGCCGCATTGCATGCGGCCGGCCATGGCTTGAGCGGGCCGCTATCGGCCGCAATCGCTCTGTTTGCCTTTGGCCTCTTGCTGTGCGGCTTGATCGCGCTTGCAGCACTGCGGCG
>QBMO01000158.1 GCA_003242075.1 Alphaproteobacteria bacterium | reverse complement strand
TCAATGATGTAGTTTTGCTCCGGCCGCGTGATGTATTTTCTCTCCGGCGTTGACAGACGAGAGCTGGACCTATGCGTAGCGCGCAAGGGCGAGCTTTGCGGCGCTGTCCAGATCGCACACGTAGGACAAATCATAGACAAACGGCTTGTTTGGTAGGGCAATGTGTATATACTGAGATGATAGTACACATTGAGGCCATTCGATGCGAACCAATATCGAAATTGACGACGATCTCCTCGACGAGGCGATGGCCGCGACCGGTTTGGCGACCAAGAGGGCGACCGTGGAAGAGGCGTTGCGCCAAGTGGTCAATCAGAAGCGGCGCCGGGAATCTATTCGTTCGACAGCCGGGATCGGCTGGGAGGGCAACCTTGAGGCAATGCGGCGCGACAGCGACGCGCACTCGTGATCGTCGTCGATACCTCTGTTTGGATTGCGCATTTCCGCAATGAAGCCACTTCGGCAGTTGCGAAATTGCGGGCGATCGCCAATCCGAACGATATCATAGTCGGCGATCTGATCTTGCTTGAATGTCTGCAGGGCGCACGCGACGAAGCCCATGCTGCGCAGATTGAGGCAGCGCTGCGGGCCTTCCAAGTGGAAGACATGCTTGGTGACCAGCCGGCCGTCGAAGCGGCGCGGCTCTATCGCGCGTTGCGCGCATTGGGCCAGACGCCCCGCAAGACCATCGATGTCATCATCGGCGCATTCTGCATTCGACGCGGCTATCAGCTCTTGCACCAAGATCGCGATTTCGAACCAATGAGCTCGCATCTGGGGCTTCGTGCACACTAGACGCGTTCGTCTTTTCCAGCGGCGGGCTCATGGCCAGGAGCCAATTGATAGCGGCCTGCGCCCGCGCTGCAGCTGTCACAAACGTACACATACACCCTGATGGGTCTTCAGGAGACAGCAATCTTTCCGATATGCCGGACGGTGTCTTGGCGATCTCAAGTGATCTTGCCGCTGACACTCAGCGAGCCGGGAAGTCCGCAAAACAGACATCCGGAAAGATGCAATCAATGACCGCAATCGGCGACGACCTGCCTTAGCTCATACAGCATGACCAGCGGCAGGATTTGAGCGACCAAGCCAGTTGTGATTTTGTACGCTACGACGGGCCGTGGCCGAGGCTGTGTGAAAACGGCGAAGCAGTCCAAGCTCTCTGCTGTGACGCGGGAGGCTTTGCGATGAAGCGGTTCGTGGAAGGCGTGGCGCGCGATCAGGGCGGGCTGTTTCCTGCGCATCTTGAGGACTTCGTCGACGAAGACAATCCGGTTCGCGCGGTCGACGCCTTCGTGGATAAATTGGATCTGCGCGCGCTCGGCTTCGAGGCGGTCGATCCCAGCGCCACTGGCCGGCCGGGCTATCATCCCGGGGTTTTATTGAAGCTCTACATTTACGGCTATCTCAACGCAGTCCCTTCCAGCCGACGCCTGGAGCGCGAAGCGGGACGCAATGTCGAGCTGATGTGGCTCACCGAGCGTTTGGCGCCCGATCACAAGACCATCGCCGACTTCCGCAAGGATCATGGGGCGGCGATCCAACAAGCCTGTGCGCAATTTGTGATGCTGTGCCGCGAACTGGGTCTGTTTTCGAAAGCGATCGTCGCCGTCGACGGCAGCAAATTCAAAGCGGTCAACTCTCGCGATAACAACTTTACTACGAACAAGGTCGAAAAGCGCATCGAACAGACCGAGGTCCACATCGCCCGCTATCTGACGGCGCTGGAGCGCGCCGACCGGCAAGGCGGGGAGATCGCCGAAGAAAAGACACCGCGCCTGAAAGAGAAAATCGAGCGCCTACGCCAACGGGTCGAGGATTTGCGTGCAATGGGCGAAGCGCTCAAAGCAGCGCCCGGCGGGCAAGTCTCGCTGACCGATCCCGATGCGCGCGCTATGTCGAGCCGCGGCAAGGGGACCGACGTTGTCGGTTACAATGTTCAATTGGCCGTCGATGCCGAGCACCATTTGATCCTCGCGCACGAAGTCACGAACATCGGCAATGACCGCGCGCAGCTCGTATCGATGGGCGAAAAGGCGCGCGACGCCAGCGGACACGCATCGATCACTGTGCTGGCCGACCGGGGCTATTACAGCGGCGATCAGATCGTCGCCTGCGACGGGACGGGCGTGGAGCCGATTGTGCCCAAGACGGAGACTTCGGGCGGGGCATTACGCGGACGCTTCACAATCCAGGACTTCATCTACGACCACGAGCATGACCGTTACACATGCCCGGCCGGTCAAATCCTGACGCAGGCGAAGAAGCGTTCCACGCGCGGGCCCGACCCCGACTTTGTGCGCTACCGTAACCTCGAAGCCTGCGGCGCCTGCCCGCTCAAATCTCGATGCACGGCGGAGAGATTTCAGCAGATCAGACGATGGAAGCATGACGATGTGCTCGATGCGATGCAGCGGCGACTCGAGCGCATGCCGAAAGCCATGACCATTCGCCGACGGACGGTCGAGCATCCTTTCGGGACCATCAAGGCCTGGATGGGCGCGACGCACTTCCTCACCAGGACGCTACCCAAGGTGAAAACCGAGATGAGCCTCCAGGTGCTGGCTTATAATTTGAAGCGGATGATGGCGCTCTTCGGTGTCGCTCCACTGATAAAAGCGATAGCCGCGTGAGCCCCGCGTCATGCGGAAGCTGGAGCACAGAATCTCAGCGCGTATTCACACAGCCTCGGCCCGGAACGGACGTTGACCAGTTCAGCCGTCAATCTGTTACCCTGACCAGATGATGGGACGTTTCGGTCGTGTGCAGGGCGGTTTGGCGGCTGCACTGCTGAGCATAGCTGGTGCATGCACGAGCCCTTCGCTCGCGGGATGTGACGCAGTGAGGAACGAGTACATCGTTCGCGATGGCCGAGTGATCCTTCAAGAAACGGCGGCAATCCTGCCTTCGCTGGACATCCAACAGCAGTTCCTGATCTACCACTGCAGCGCTCGCGCTAGCAGGCCCTCGCTCACCGATTTGAGGCCCACAATCGCGGCGCAAGCGAATGCCGGTCCATTCCTAGTTGAGGCAGTTCGCGACGCCCCCGACGACGTTACCGTTTTGAGCGCCGTCGAATTGCTCGCTGAGATGAAGAGGCAAGGCACCTTTTACGCAGGAAACGACCCTGAGACGATGGCCATCCTGAACCTTCGTGTTTTCGCAATTCGGTCCGAGGCACAGCGAATGCTAGCGCAGTCACACGTGGCGTATCTCCAACGCGACGCGACTGAATAACCCGAACGAGGACCGTATGCGGAGAGTCCGCGTTCGGCGACGGCCTGCCTTAGCTCATGCAGCATGACCGGCGGCAGGATTTGAGCGACCAAGCCAGTTGTGATTTTGTACGCTGCGACGTGCCTGGCCCGTTGCGGACCGTTGAACGGCACCGTCGATCGATGCATGGTTCGCGTGAAGTGAGCAAGAAACAGAGCAGAAAATGGCGACGCGACTTCGGGCATCTTTAGTCTTTTTTGCGGGGCTCGCCCTGGCGCTCTTTGTCAGCGTCGCTGCTGCGCAAGCACCAGACACCGCCGAACAAATCCAACCAGCGAGTGCGTTGCCCAGCCCGTTTTCGCTCGTGGATGGCGCAACGCCCTTAGTAGCGACCGGCGAGATTTCCCGCGAGTCAGAGATCTTTCGAGTGGCGGTCCAGTATCGCCGGACAGGTTTCCTGCAGAACGACATATTGCGAACCGGGCTGGTCAATAGCGATCGCGTGATCGTCCCTCGGGGCTCCGCGGTGTTCGCTGCGCCATTCGGCGGTTTTACAGCGCCAGATACCAACGGAAGGGCAGTGGCCTGGGGTTATCGCTCGGCGTGGTGCGCCGTCGTCGACGAAAACTCTGACCCGCGTGGCTACTGCATGCTGCGTCCTTATCGTGGTTCTGAAACGCTACTTGGTTACATGCCACAGGACGGGACGCCTTTCGCACCGCGTTTATCTGAAATGTACCTGCCCACTCCCGGCAGCGCCGCAGACGTCTTGGAGGACAATGCGGCGAGGGCGGCCTTCCCTCCGATGGAGTTGGTGGCCTCTTTTGACCGTTGGCGCCGAGACGCAATTGGCTTGCACTTGGCGCTTCGCGTCGGCGACCAACTAACGAGGTTTAGGAGCGTCGAATTACCGACGGATGAAAGCGGTGCGGTGACGTTGCATTTGGGCGATGCAACTATCCGGGTCGCGCGTGGAACCAATGGTCGAACGGCAATCGTTTCGCACTGAACGTCCGCCATCGGCGATCGTGAGCCGAATTGCGGGCAGGGCACGGCCTGCGGCTATGGAGCGAGTGAGCCAGTCGCGAGATTGTTGCTCCGGCCCACGCTGAGCTGATGCGGACATTGCAACACAATGCGGCGTGTCTAGAATTATGAGGCAAGCGCCTTTGCCTTCCATAATTGAACAATTGCTGGTCGACGAAGCTAAAAAACGGGCGGCGAACTCTATGAGCCCAATGGCGATATTGATTGGGTTCTGGCGACTCGCCTTTGCGGGAGGAATTGCACTTTGCGTCCTCGCAGCTTGTCAAAATCCGAGTGCGCCCCGCCAGATTGTAAGTCTGGGCGGAGAGCTTCCGTCGCCGCTTCAGCTTCCCGCGGTTAGGGGCGATGCGAACGCAGTATTTGATCAGCTGTGTCGATGGGCGACAGACCATCAGCAGCCCTTTAATCCGGAAATTACGGAACGCGTTTACGTTGATCAAGCTGTGGGTTCGATGGAACCGGATCTGTCTTGGGATATTTTGCGCGTTTACTTGCAGGACTTGAGTAATCCGCAGTCCCTATGGCTGACCCAGCCCCTTCAAACGCGTCCAGCCTGAGAGTTAGGATGGACTGGATTTTG
>QBMO01000157.1 GCA_003242075.1 Alphaproteobacteria bacterium | reverse complement strand
AGATCACGCTGTGCTGACCGAGACCGCGGCGCACCTCTCACATCTGGCGACAGCCGACAGCGACCGAGGCCGGATCGCACTGCTGCAAGCGCGCTTGGGCGCGAGCCAGCCCGTCGTTTACGTGACTCCAGTGGTGGTGCCGCTGACCGATGCGCCGTTCGACACGATGATCGATCACAGCTCCAACGTCGCGTTCGATTTCGCCGGCACTGGCGACGCGCGCGCGCAAGGCTGGCTGACAGCGGACGCTGCGTGGCTGGTCTGGGATCCAGAATGGCGCGGCGATGTGCGCTCGGGCTTCGACATGATCGGCGCGCGCACGTGGAGCGTGTTTTGGAATGACGGCTTCGAAGCACTGCGCGCGCTCGATGACAATCGCGACGGCGAACTGACCGGCGCAGAACTCGGCGGCCTAGCGCTCTGGCGCGACGAGAACGGCAATGGCGTCAGCGATGCGGGCGAAGTGTTGCCGGCGAACGTGCACGGCATCGTCGCGCTCAGCGTGCGCGGTCAGGCAACACGCCCTGGTTTGCTCACCGCGCCGGATGGCGTGCGCTTCGATAACGGCCGCACGCGCCCGCTTTACGATTGGACGCCCGGGCTTGGCGCGACGCCGACATCTTGAGGCAGTTGCAGGCGCGAGAGCGCTGCGGCGAGATCGCTCTGCTGGAAAGGCTTTTGCACCACCGGCACATCGCGCCACTCAGCGGTGACGCCAGCGCCGCCGTAGCCGGTGGCGAAAATGAACGGAATGCCGCGCGCGCGCAGAATTTCGGCGATCGTATCGGTGCGCTGGCCGTTGAGATTGAGATCAAGCACGGCGAGATGGGCGTCGATCGTGCCCGCAACGGTCAAGGCCTGATCAAGGCGCGCGGCAATCGCGGCGACCTCATAGCCAAGATCGAGCAGCATATCCTCGATCAACATCGCGACGAGTGACTCGTCCTCTACGATCAGAACTTTCAATTTCCCCCCAGTCGTCATCGCCGCCTCAATATACTCAAATCAATTTATGCGCAGCCGGTTCCACCGGCGCCGTGATTGTCGCGACGACGCCCTCGGGACGATACTCGATCAAAGCCGAGCCCCCGAGTTCTGTCGCCAGATTTCGCTGAATCAAGCGCGTGCCAAAGCCCGAATGATGCGGCTGCTCAACCGGCGGCCCGCCCTTCTCGCACCACCCGCAATGGATCATCCCGTCGGCGAGCGACCAGCGCACCTCGATGTGTCCTGCATCGCCGGACAACGCGCCGTACTTGGACGCGTTGGTGGCCAGTTCATGCAGGGCGATCGAGAGCGCCAAGGCTTGCTTGGGCGAGAGCCGAACCGATGGCCCTTCCGCACGGATGCGCTGCGCATCGGTGCGGAACGGGCTGAGCGCGCGATCGACGACTTCGCCAAGACTGGCGCCTTCCCAGTTCTCGGCCGTGAGCAAATCGTGCGCGCGAGACAGCGCAGCTAAACGCGAATCCAATAATTCTCGGGCCTCTTCGCTGCGCTCGGTGTTGCGCAGCGTTTGCATGACGAGCGACTGCACGGTAGCCAGCGTGTTTTTGACGCGGTGATTGAGCTCATTGATCAACAGCGTGCGCTGGCCTTCAGCGCGGATACGTTCTGAAATATCGCGCGCGATCTTGGAGGCGCCAATAATGCGGCCCTCAGCGTCCTTCACGGGCGAGACCGTGAGCGAAATATCTATCCGCGTGCCGTCCTTCTTCAGGCGCACAGTATCGTAGTGCTCGATACGCTCACCCCGGCGAATGCGGCTGATAATGCTGGGTTCTTCGTGCTGTAGTTCAGGTGGGATCAACGTGAGCACTGAGCGGCCGATGATCTCCTGCGGCGCATAGCCGAAGAGATGCTCGGCGCCCTGGTTCCAGCTTACGATGACGCCGTCGAGGTTCTTCGAGATGATCGCGTCGTCGGAATTTTCGACGATAGCCCGGAATTCGGCGTCGTTGCGGCGGCGCGCTTCTTCGGACTCTTTGCGATAGACGCGCGCCTGCTGGCGCTCGATAGCAAAGCCAAGCTGACGGGCGATGACGAGGCCGAGATCGATCTCCGGCTTGGTGAAGACGTGGGGCGCATCGTCGTAAGCCATGAACTTGCCGATGACGCCGCCATTGGCGACGAGCGGAATGAAGGCGAGCGCGCGTATGCCCTCGCCGCTGATGGTCGATCGCAGCGCTTCATCTATTTCGGCGTGTGCAATGTTGTCTTCTGTGATCGGCACGGCGTCGCGCTGGCCAAGCGTCCACGGCGTATGTCCATCGACTGCAGCGCGATACGCTGGCGAGAGGCCGTGCGAGGCGACGAAGCGCATGACGCCGGCGCCGTCAAACAACAGGATCGAGGCGCGCGTGCAATTGAGGCCTTCGATGATGGCGTCGAGTGCTGCGTCGTAAACCTCCTGCTCGGAGACGGCGCGCAAAAGCCGGTCGGTAAACGTGTAAAGGGTGTTGAGTTCGGATCGTGAGCTATCGGCTGGCTGGGCCCGGTGCCCGCCAGCGTGCGCCTGCTCTCCGCTTTGCCCTTCTTGGGGCTCCGCCACGTGGATCACCATTTCCCGACCGCCAACTGGAAATAACGCCGACCGCGTGGTCAGGTTCCCTGGCGGGGTGCGTGGACGATGAGCTTAAAGGCGGCGCTCGACCATCGCCTTTTTGATCTCGGCGATCGCCTTGGCCGGGTTCAAGCCCTTTGGGCAGACCTGGGCGCAATTCATGATGGTGTGGCAGCGATAGAGCTTGAACGGGTCTTCGAGCGCATCGAGGCGCTCGCCCTGCTTTTCGTCTCGGCTGTCGGCGATCCAGCGATAGGCCTGGAGCAGCGCGGCGGGACCATAGAAGCGATCGGAATTCCACCAATAGGACGGGCACGCGGTCGAGCAGCACGCGCAGAGGATGCACTCATAGAGGCCATCGAGCTTGGCGCGCTCTTCCGGGCTTTGGCGCCATTCGGCGTCGGGCTCGGGCGTCACGGTTTGCAGGAAAGGCTGAATGGCCGCGTATTGCGCAGTGAAGTTGGTAAGGTCCGGCACCAGATCCTTCAGCACCGGCTGATGCGGCAGCGGCGCAATGGTGATGGGGCCGTTGGGCAATTCATCGATGCCCTTGGTGCAGGCAAGCGTATTGCGCCCGGAAATGTTCATCGAGCACGAACCACACACGCCCTCGCGGCACGAGCGGCGGAAGGCGAGCGTCGAGTCGGTCTCGTTCTTGATCGCGATCAGCGCGTCGAGAACCATGGGGCCGCAGGTGTCGAGATCGACCTGGAAGATGTCCCAATGCGGGTTTTCGCCGGTGTCGGGGTCGTAGCGATAGATTTTGAACTCGCGCACACGCTTGGCGCCCTTCGGCGCGGCATGGCGACGGCCTGTCTTGACCTTGGAATTCTTGGGTAAAGTGAGTTCGACCATGGGCTTTGATTGGCGAGGGTCGGCGCGCTCGTCAAGCGCGCCGATTGCCCTACCCTCAAGGGTCCTTTCGGGTCGCCGCGCCTCCGCCGTACCAGTCGATCCGTCGGGTGGCGATCATGGTGGCGGCGATGACCGCGAAGGCGACCACGGAGCCCGCCAGCAGCGCGAAATCCTCCAGCGTCATCAGCACATACATGGCCAGATAGAGCGCCCCCAGCCCGACCAGCGCACGCATCCCCACCGCTGAGGATTGGAACGAGGCGCCGGCGTAATAGCTCAGCAGCGCGACCGTCGCGGCGGCGGCGATGACAAAGGCGGTGGTGAAGCCGATGATCTCCGTTAGCGACAAGAGCAGCAGGTAGAACACACACTGCGCGAGGCCGACGAGCACATATTGCGCCGGGTGCGCCTTACGTCCGCTGACCGCTTCGAAGATTAGCGTCGACAGAAAGACGATGCCGATGAACATGATGCTGTAGCGCACAGCGCGGGCGACGCCTTGGTAGATGTCGTCCGAGGCCACGAAGGTCACCGCCATGTCGCGACCGGCGGCTTGGCCCAGATTGAAGCTGGCGAGATCGGCCGCTTTTTCGATGCCGCGCGCCACGAACGGCACGCGCCAGGAGGCGGAGAAGCCATTTTCGGGCGCAGCTTGCACCGCGCCTTCGGCTTCGCGGCCGGCGATAACGATTTCGCTGGTCTGGAAGAAGCCCTCGGCGCGCACGTCCTGACGATCGCCGCGGATGATGGCGGTCGTGTCCTGCGCGAAGGCGGCGACGGCGAAACGCTGTGCGCCGGTCAGTTCGAGTCGCGTCTCAACGGTGAAATCCACCGGCGTTGCGCCAAAGCGCGCCGGCGCGGCGAAGGCTTGCAACGTTGTCGGCAAAGGCGCGGCGGGCGTCGAGAACAAGCCGGGGCGCGAGTATTCCGGCGCAGGCGCGGCGAGGCTCAAGTCCGAGATCGGCTCCAGCGTCGTGGTGCTGCCGTCGGGAAAGCGCAATTCGGCGGCGTTGCGGATAGCGCGACTATCGGAGACGAACATCACGATGCGCGCATTGGCCCAATCAAAACGATAGGAGTCATCCACGCTTTCGACCGCTTCAGCCGGCGCAAAACTCGCGTCAAATTCGGTGCTCGCGTTGTAAATTGCGGCGCGATAGATGCCGAGCGGGCGTTCGGTGACGCTGAGCGTCGTGTCCGCCGCGCCGGTTTCAGGAAAGATCACATAGGTGCCGCGATCGGTGCGGCGCTGGGTGCGGTTCTGATCGTCCGTGACTTCCACCGTGCGGGCGTAGGGCACGAGCAACATCGGCCCGCCGACGGTTTGTGGTCCGCCAGCTTGCGCGCCGATCTGCATGGTCACGCTCGCAGCGCGCGCTTGCCGTTCGGCGACCAAGCCGCCGACGATGAGCAACGGCACGCCCATCACCAAAACCAGCAAGCAAACAAGCAAAAGCTTCAGGCCCAACGATCCGCGTGGGATCAGGC
>QBMO01000156.1 GCA_003242075.1 Alphaproteobacteria bacterium | reverse complement strand
GGTGAGCATGTGTGTGAGTGCGGTGGTGACATGGGGCGCCGGCTGAACTTTGACCAGCGCTGTTGCGACGTTCAGACCTCATCAACCGGACCAGCGTAGCCCAAAGGCCATGGCGCGCTGGATTATCGTCTGGCTCGGCTTGTCGTTGGCCGCCGGTTGCGGCGCCCGCGATGAGCCGCCGACCGAACTCGCCGGGCTCTGGAGCACCGGCGATGCCTCCTGCGCGGCTGGCGTCGGCATTCGTTTCACGTCCGACGCAATCCAGGCCGTCTATAACGATGACGAAGCGGAAACGCTGTTCGAGCAGCCCCGCTATCAGGTGGTCACGGCGGGCGAGGACTTCCGCGTGCGGATCACATACGCGTTGCCCTCAATCGAAGGGCATAGCCGCAGGCCGGGCGCGCACGGTGTGCTCGTGCTGGCGCGGCACGGCGAGCTGATCGCGCCGGTGGCGCACTCATTGGTCGATGGATTGACGGGTTCGGCGCGGATGCGGATCGCCGATGATCCCGCGGTTACGGCGCTGACGTTGCAGCCGTGCGGGCGCCACGCATGGCGCGAACCGCTGCGCGGCCTCTCGCCTGCGTGAGCGCCGGCCCCGCTTAAACGGGGCCGGCTTCAAGCGTTTTCGTTCTTAGTTAGAGGCTTCGAGCGTGTCGCCGTTGCAGCGCGCCAGTTCTTCAGCGGTAAGCGCGCGCTCTTCCGTGCCGTACGAGACGACGCGAACGCCGGCGCCGGTTTGGCGCAGGAATTGGCGGCAGGCGCGCACGGTGATGCCGTGGTTCGGGCGGGCCAGGCAGGTTTCGCCATCGCAGCTCCACAGCGTGTTGACGGCGATGATGCGGCTGTCTTCGGCCGGGGCGGAAAGGCGGATGGTGGCGACCTCGTTGCGCGCATAAGCGGCGCCGGCGAAGCCCACGCTCAGCAGAGCAGCGATAACGGTGGTGCGGATAATCGACATGAAAAACGTCTCCTTAGGCTGGTCGCGCTGCTTGGGGAGGAGCGCCAATGTTGAGACTGCCGAGATTGCTAATCACTGACAAGAGAAAAATGAACGAACTAAAAAATATTCACACAATGGTGATCCGCCAGGCACGGCAAGCATCTTCCGCTCGCCGAAATGGTTAATTCACCCCTGCGACGGGCTCAGGTTTGCGCTAAACAGGGTCTTGCCGAGGGCGCGCGACGTGGGACCGCGCGCCGGGACAGCCAAAAGGGGTGGCCATGACATTTTATAAGTTCGCCGTGGGGGTGGTGCTGGCGGTCGCGATGGTCACCGTGCTGGTGCTGAGCGCGCTGGTGTTCTCATCGCGCGATTTCCAGTTTGGCGTGGCGCAGATCTCGCCCTCGACCAACGGGCTGATCTCATTTTCGCGCTTGGCTGACGCCGAGACGCAAATCGCGGCGCTTGAGAGCGGGAGTTCGGAGCCGCGCGGACAGCTGCTCGAAGTCGAGCAACAGATCGCCGCCATCGACGCCGCCGCGCAAGCGGCTGAAGCCGACGCTAACGAAGCGCGCGCTGAAATCGTCGGCGGCATCGCCGGTGTCGAAGAACGCGCCAGTGTCGCGACCGCCGGAAGCTCGGCCGCGGACATGAGCGCACAGGCGCTGTCGCAGCGCATCAATTCACTCGCCGCTCTGCCAAGCCTTTCCGCCACCGATCAGCAAAACGTCGCGGCGTTGCGCGCGCAGGTGAGCCAACTCGCACAAACCGAAGAAACGCTCGATCAAAGCGGCGCCGATCGCGCTAGCTTGCAAGCACGGCAGCGCGCATTGAGCGGCCAAGTGGCGGAATCCAACAGCCGCATCTTCGCGCTCCAGCAAAGTGTTGTGCCCGACTACGAGCATTACGGGCGCGTGCGCAGCGAAGCGCAATCGCTGGCGGCGATGAGCCCGCTCGGTGTCAGCGCCTATTTGGCGCAAGGGCATCCGGCGTTGCTTTCCACGATCCTCGTGCTGCTGATGGGCGCGCTCGGCGCGCTGCTTTATCTCTTTCCTGCCTACCTCAATCGCGCCGTGCCGGTGACGATGGCCGAGATCGTGGTGCGTTTGATCTTTGGCATGTGCGCCGCCTTGGCGTTTTACGTGCTAGCCAACGCCGCCATCGCCGGCTTCTCGATTGCGTCGTCGGTGCAGCAGGCGACGACCTCGGCCACGCTCAACCCGTTCACGGTGTCGCTGGTCGGCATCGTGGCGGGCGTGCTGTCGGAGGATATCGCCAAGTGGATCCAGGATCGCGGGCGCGGCATCTTCCAGCAGGGCGGGGTCGCGGCCAGCGCGCCGCCTCCGGTGGTGCAGGAACCCGCGCCTGGCGGCGGCCTCGTGAACAACGAGGCGCTCTGAGCTAGCGTCAATTCGGCCCTGACCCGGCGGCACGCGCTTTGACGCGCGCGCCGCCGCTATTAGGGTGCGCCCGAAATCAGGAGAGATCGCATGGGTCGCGCAGTCATCGTTTCTTACGCCCGCACCGGTTTGGCCAAGTCCGGACGCGGCGGCTTCAACGATACCCATGGCGCCACGATGACCGGCCACGCGATCAAGCACGCCGTGGCGCGCTCCAAGCTCGATCCGGCTGAGATCGAAGATGTGGTCATCGGCTGCGGCGCGCCGGAAGGCGCGACCGGCCAAAACATCGCGCGCCTGTCGCTGATCCGCGCCGGCCTGCCGGTGACGACGTCGGGCACGACGGTGAACCGTTTCTGCTCGTCTGGCCTACAGGCGATCGCACAGGCTTCGCACTACATCATGAACGAAGGCGCGAAGGCTGCGATCGGCGGCGGCGTCGAGTCGATCTCGCTGGTGCAGTTGAGCGGCCAAGCCAACCGCTATCGCGTCACCGAAGAAGAGCTGATGAAGACAAAGCCCGAGCTTTGGATGTCGATGATCGAGACCGCTGACATCGTCGCCAAGCGCTACAATGTAGCGCGCGACTATCAGGATGAATACTCGCTGCGCTCGCAGCAGCGCATCGCGGCGGCGCAAGCATCGGGCATTTTCAACGACGAAATCGTGCCGATGCCGACGAAGATGAAGGTCGTCGATAAGGAAACCAAGGCCGAGAGCTTTGTCGATTACGTCGTCACCAAGGACGAGTGCAATCGCGCAGACACCACGCTCGCTGGCCTCGCCAAGCTTGAGCCGGTGCGCGGGCCGGGCAATTTCGTCACCGCCGGCAATGCCAGCCAACTCTCCGATGGCGCAGCCGCCGTGGTGCTGATGGACGAAAAAGAAGCTGAAAAGCGCGGGCTTGAGCCGCTTGGCTTGTTCAAGGGCTTCGCGGTTGCGGGTTGCGAGCCGGACGAAATGGGCATCGGCCCCGTGTTTGCGGTGCCGCGTTTGTTGGAGCGCCAGGGCCTTACGGTCGACGACATCGATCTTTGGGAGCTCAATGAAGCTTTCGCCTCGCAATGCCTTTATTCGCGCGACCGCCTCGGCATCGATCCGGAGAAGTACAACGTCAATGGCGGCTCGATCGCCATTGGCCACCCGTTCGGCATGACTGGCGCCCGGCTCGTCGGCCACGTGCTGCTGGAAGGGCGTCGGCGCAAAGCCAAGCACGCTGTCGTCACCATGTGCATTGGCGGCGGCATGGGCGCTGCGGGTTTGTTCGAGGTCTATTCATGAAGCGCCTCGTCGTCGCTTGCGCGTTGGCGCTGGCTGCGTGCGGCCAACAAGCGCCGCAGCAGAAGCAGGAAGAGTTTCCGGTCGTCGAAGCGCCGACCTACGATTCTTCCATCGGCCCGGGCGGCGCGGCCGGCATCACCAATCCGCTGCCGATGAACGTCGACGCGGTGCGCGGCGTCGCGGCGCACTACATCGTCGCGGAAGTGGACGATCAGGTTGAGGGCGAGGCGTTCAAGGCGATCACGCTTTCGGCTGGCGACGAAGAGGTGTTCCGCATCTTCCCCACCAGCGGCCGCGATCGCATCCACTCCATCGTCACGCGTTCGCCGCAGGCGCGCGGGCCGACGGGCGACATTGTCGGCGTCGCCACGTTCGCACTGGCGCCGGCGGATCAGGTGCGGTTCTGCAACGCTGAAATCGTTGATGGCTCAGCCGGCTTTGCCTGTTCGACGGCCGAGGATGGCAATTTCTGGCGCGTCTATCAGGTCCCCGAAGGCTATGACGGCCCGAGCGAGCCGTTCGACGCGATCGATCCGGACGTCTTGCACGACTCCACGCTTGTCGAGATGCGCTGGGTCGCGCCGCGGGCTTAAGCGCTGATCTTGTGAACGCTGGACGCGGTGGCGACGCAGGCGCCAGCGGCGTTGCGCGCGTCGGCGCTCATGAACAAAAGCGTGCGGGTCTTGCGCACGACGCGTGTTTCGATTCTGGCGGCTTCATCGCTGGTCAGCACGTCAAACGTCGCCGAGACGAGTGCGGCGCTCTCAGCTTCGCGCACGGCGGCGCCCTCCAGCGCTTCGACCAAGCGCGCCGTCAACGCAGCGTGGCTCATTGAGCGCGCTTCACCGCCAGCATGATGCGCTCGTGTGCGACATCGACGCCCGCCCAGGCCCCGACGCTGGCCATCTTGCCGGGCTCTAAATCTTTGTAGTGCGTGAAGAAGTGCGCGATCTGCTGCACGAGCAAGGGCGGCAAATCTTCGTAGGTCTTCACGTCCTTGTAGAACGGGTTCAGCGCATCGACGGGCACGGCGAGAATCTTCTCATCGACGCCTTTTTCGTCGTCCATCAACAGCACGCCCACGGGGCGAGAACGGATCACGCAGCCGGCGACCACCGGCATCGGCGTCACCACCAGAATGTCGAGTGAATCACCATCCTCGCCCATGGTGCCGGGGATGAAGCCGTAATTGCTCGGATACATCATCGAGGTGTGCAGGAAGCGATCGACGAAGAGCGCGCCGGACTTCTGATCCAGCTCATACTTCACCGGCAGACCCCCTTGAGGGATCTCGACGAAGGCGTTGACTTCATGCGGCGGATTGCGGCCGGG
>QBMO01000155.1 GCA_003242075.1 Alphaproteobacteria bacterium | reverse complement strand
CGATATTGAACTCGGAGCGGAAATTGGAGCGACAGGATTTGTGGGTAATTGAAAGCTTCGGCGTGGGAATACACTACACTTTGCAATCGGTGATTATCCGGTCGCATGGCCAAGACCACATTCTCAAGCGCTCAGTCGGCGGCGACTGGAAAGGGATTGGCTCGCTGCTGCTCTATATATGCGGTACGGCCCTCACGTTCGTAGAGCCGCGGTTAGGCCAATTGACGTTTGTGTTGGTCGCGTTGATTTGGCTCATACCCGACCGGCGCATCGAACGCGCCCTGTTGGCGGAGTGAGGATCTCAGACATAGTGATCGATCTCAATGCGCGATTGGCGGGGCGCTTCGCGTGTGATTGCTTGAGTGTCTATTGTCTGGGATGGCGTGCCTTAGCATCGGCAGCCCAGCACATAGCTTCGATGAAGGTGCTCCAAGTTTAGCGTGCGCCCCGGAGAAACCGCTGCAAGCTCACGCTGTCGAACCGGTCTTCGGTTGTATCTATGATTAGGAGATCACGGCCGCGGACCCGTAGCAACGCGGCCGTGTTCTCGACGCAGGGTGCATCGTCCTCATCCGACACGTCATGCCGCTCTCCTGCGAGTTCGATATCGGCCCACGGAACCGCGGTACGCGTGCGCCCGAACGTCGCAAGCGTCTCCAAGAGGAGTCCGTCCTCAGACGCTTGGAGTGCAGTGACGTAGCAGCGAAGATACCATTCCATGCCGAGCGCGCAGAGCGCGAATATCGGCGCCATGATGGCCCCCACGATCCACGAGT
Source organism: Alphaproteobacteria bacterium (assembly GCA_003242075.1). GTDB lineage: Bacteria > Pseudomonadota > Alphaproteobacteria > Caulobacterales > Aquidulcibacteraceae > Vitreimonas. The sequence goes on along the minus strand of QBMO01000155.1, from coordinate 4,303 downwards.
TAGGATCCGGTCCGTTCCTGTAACTGAGAAGCGCCAGCGAGACGAAGCCGAGCGTCCCTGCCCAAAAAAGCATCTGCAAGAAGCGCACGCGAAACGCGCGCGTGTTGCGATAGAACGGTGTCATCGGCTGATGAGGTGTCACAGCGCGCGGCGTTTCGCAACGGCGCGCCTAACTTAGTGTCTACAAATTCCTGGGCACTCCACCAAGTTAAACTAGCCGAGTGACTACTATCGGCTGGTGTGCTGGGCTGCTTCAGGTTTTAGCGAAGGAGCGTTCTGTTTAAGCGAACGTCTTGTTGCGATGTTTGTAATTTTCGCGCGATCCCGCGTGTCTTACTGTTGTCGCTGTAATTGTTTGCGTTTGCCCAAACATAACTGAGATCCGACGTTGTCGAGAGACAGGGACCAGCGAAGACATGAAGGACATCATCGCTGCCCTCGAGGCTAAGCGCGCCGCAGCGCGCGCGGGTGGGGGAGAAAAGCGCCACGCGGCTCAGCACGCCAAGGGGAAACTGACGGCGCGCGAGCGGATTGAGCTATTGCTGGATGAAGGCTCGTTCGAGGAGTTCGACATGTTCGTCGAACACCGCAGCCACGAATTCGGCATGGAGAAAACCAAAATCCCCGGCGACGGCGTCGTCACTGGCTGGGGCACGATCAACGGCCGCCTCACCTACGTCTTCTCCAAGGACTTCACCGTCTTCGGCGGCTCGCTCTCGGGCGCGCACGCCGCGAAAATCTGCAAAGTGCAGGACATGGCGATGAAGAACGGCGCGCCGATCGTAGGCATTTTCGACGCCGGCGGCGCCCGCATCCAAGAGGGCGTGGAATCGCTCGCCGGCTACGCCGACATCTTCCAGCGCAACATCCTCGCCTCCGGCGTCATTCCGCAGATCAGCGTCATCATGGGGCCGTGCGCTGGAGGCGACGTCTACTCGCCGGCAATGACCGACTTCATCTTCATGGTGAAGGATACAAGCTACATGTTTGTCACCGGCCCGGACGTCGTGAAAACTGTGACCAACGAAGTGGTGACCGCCGAAGAACTCGGCGGCGCGCGCGTGCATTCTAGCAAATCTGGCGTCGTCGACGGCGCCTACGAAAACGATTTCGAGACGCTGACGCAGATGCGCCGCCTTATCGACTTCCTGCCGCTCTCTAATCGCGAGAAGCCGCCGACGCGTCCGCACTATGATGACGTCGCGCGCGAAGAGGCCTCCCTGGATCGGCTCATCCCTGACAACCCAAACAAGCCCTATGACATGAAGGAGTTGGTTGAGAAGGTCGGCGACGAGGGCGATTTCTTTGAGATCGGCGCCGATTTCGGCAAGAACATCCTAACGGGTTTCGTCCGCCTTGACGGCTCAACCGCAGGCATCGTCGCCAACCAGCCCATGGTGCTTGCGGGTGTGCTGGACATCGACGCCAGCCGCAAAGCCGCGCGCTTCGTGCGTTTCTGCGATGCGTTCAACATTCCGATCGTCACGTTCGTGGATGTGCCGGGTTTCCTGCCGGGCACCAAGCAAGAGCTTGGCGGCCTCATCAAGCACGGCGCGAAGCTCTTGTTCGCCTACGGCGAAGCCACCGTGCCGAAGGTGACGGTGATAACGCGCAAAGCGTATGGCGGCGCCTACGTCGTCATGAGTTCGAAGCATCTTCGTGGAGATGTCAATTACGCTTGGCCGTCCGCGGAGATTGCTGTGATGGGCGCCAAGGGCGCGGTCGAGATCATCTTTCGCGCCGACATCGGCGACGCTGAAAAGACCGCCGCCCGCGCCAAGGAATATTCCGACCGCTTCGCCAATCCCTTCGTCGCCGCTTCACGCGGTTACGTCGACGACGTCATCATGCCGCGCGAAACCCGCAAACGCATCATTCGCGCGTTGCTGACGCTGAAGAACAAGAAACTCGATAATCCCTCGAAAAAGCATGATAACTTGCCGCTCTGAGCACTTGCCTAAGTAGCTTTGCGAAGGCGGTAACCTTGGCTGTGCGGTCGCTCTCGTCGCTGACGCGGTTCGTAATCCAATATCACCGCCGCCGGGTCTGGCGCTGGCGCTTCAAGGGTTGCAGGCCGGGCAATTGACGGGCTCGATGGTGAGCAAACCATCGGCGCGGGGCCTGTGTTCGCGCATGCCGCACCCCATGCAGCCATAGACGTCCAAATGCGTCCAGGCGGTTGGCGCGCCGCAATCCGAACACGGCAGTCCTTGGACCACATCAACACGCCCGTATCCGGGCGCATGACAGTCTGGGCATAAGTGCGCCAGACGTTGCGCCAGCCGATCAGCTAGTGGCCGCAAGGACTGCATACGCGTCGGGTTCATGTGCGCGCGCATATCGGTTTCGACGAAAGCCGTGCCGTCGTCAGCGGCTTTTGCGCACACCGCCACCGCTCGCGTCAGCGCGCCCAAATCCTTCACGCCCTTGAATAAGGGCGCGCCTGCGAGAAGCGTCCGGCTAGCGCGCTGCGGTGAGACGACAACAGCGTGGCTTGGAAAGCCAATCCGTATGAGAAACTCTTGCAGCTCAGATGTCTCGCGCGCGCTGGCGCACGCATAATTGGTTTCGGTGATCAGCGCTTCGCTGATGCAGAGCGCCCGCCCTTCATCAACGAACGTCAGCAATTCGCGGCCTGCCGGCAGAAACGGCATTTGCGGGTGGGGACCGAAACTGCCTTCGCTGGCAAGTCCCAGATCGCACCCCGCCGCCGCCATGCCTACGCGCGCCTTGCGTTCAGCAACGTCGAGCATTGAGCCGATGCGCTCGATCTCGCCGGAGAAGGTGCCGAGCAGGTCGGTGTCGATGCCCGGCGCAGTGATAAGTTCGAGCCCGAGTGCAGTCATGAAGGGCGCAGCGATTGCAGCTTCCTTTCCATGCATGCTGGCCAAAACCACGCGGCGGCCGAAATAGGGGTGATGGGCGCCTGCGGTCATCAAAAATAGCCCTCGCGCTTTAACGCTTCGAGCGAGCCCTCATCGCTCACCCGGCCTTGGCGTTCGGAAAGACGTTCGCGGCGTGTCTCAGCCATGACCGCTGCAGGCGTTGAGGCCTCGCTTTCGATCGCGCCAGTAACCGGCCAACAGCCCAAGGTGCGAAATCGTACCTGACGTGCGGCCGGCGCATCGCCGTCGCGCCAGATCATGCGGTCGGCGTCATCAACGACGATCAGTGCGCCGGCGCGCGCAACAACGGCCCGCGTAGCGGCGAAATAGAGCGGCGCGAGCGCGACGCTCCTGGCGCGCACATAGGTCCAGATGTCTTCCTCGGTCCAGTTCGACAGCGGAAACACACGCAAACTTTCGCCCGCGCTTCGCTGCCAATTGTAGTTCGACCAAAGTTCCGGTCTTTGACGGCGCGGATCCCAGCTGTGATGGATGGTCCTGACTGAAACGATGCGTTCCTTGGCGCGGGTTTTTTCCTCGTCGCGGCGGGCGCCGCCGAAGACGACATCGAAGCCATAGGCGTCAAGCGCTTGCTTCAGCGCCTCGGTGCGCATGATTTGCGTATAGCGCGCGCCGTCACGTGCTGGATGAAGCTGGAGGGCGCGACCGGCTTCATTGACATGAACCAAAAGAGAAAAGCCAAGCGACTTTGCAAAGCTGTCGCGAAACGCCAAGAGCTCGCGAAACTCCCATGTCGAATCGACATGCAGAAGCGGTAGCGGCGGCGGCGCAGGGTAGAAGGCGCGCACCGCCAAATGCGCAAGCACCGTCGAATCCTTACCGCCCGAGAACAGGATGACCGGCCGGCGCGCTTCAGCAACGCCGTCTCGCAATATATGGATCGCCTCAGCTTCCAGCCGGTCGAGGTGGGTGAGATCCATCAGCGCAACGCAACCTCAGCGCTGGCCCAACAAAGACCGCCCCAGTAGCGGTGGATCGCTCCATCATCTTCAATCGCAAACAGATGGATCCATTTATTCTCAACGAGCTGGCGTACGCTCTCATGGGCAGAGATGACGCGGTTGAGTTGATCGAGCGGGGCCGCGATAAAGACATTGAGCCGCAAGGGTTCATGCACCAGCGCGCGTCCGTCATGCACCGATTGCCATGGGAGGCCGGTGCGCACATCGCCGCCATTTCCTTCAAGTACGCCGAGCGCGCCAACGACATTGTGCAAAGTCTTGTTGCCGCTGCCGAAAGCGCGATTATTCACAGCCGAGCCGTAATATTGCAGATTGATCCAGCTCGCGACCACCATGGGTGCGGTCATTATGAGATCGAGCACCCGGAAGTCGCTGTCCTTGCGCCAGTCATAGTCGTGCAGAAATACACGTCCGCCCAGATCAAGATGCTTGGTG
>QBMO01000154.1 GCA_003242075.1 Alphaproteobacteria bacterium | reverse complement strand
CCGAGGTTAAGCTGCTTCGCGGGCGGCGTGAATCGCGAACTTGTTCAGAGTCGCCTTAGATGGGCTGGCAGCAAAAAGAAGTTGGTCCCTAAATACAGGGAGCTGATGCCGGATGCCCCGGCGCTGTACGTCGAGCCATTTGCTGGTTCGGCCGCCATTCTATTTGCAACAGGGCCTCAACCAGCTGCGTTGGGCGATATCAACGAGCCGCTGATCGACACCTACAGATGGATTCGCTCCGACCCTGAGGATGTGCACGAAGCCTATAAGTCGTACCGCAAAGGAGCCGCGCCTTATTATCGAGCTCGCGCGGAGTACAACACTTGCTCCCCTGGGCCACGGCGATCGGGGCTGTTCTTGTACCTCAACCGCCTCTGCTTCAACGGAATCTACCGCACCAATAAATCGGGTGAGTTTAATGTGCCCTATGGCGGGGCGAGGGCGTCGCCACCTTTAGCGCTCGCTGATATCTGCGCTGCCTCACGCCTCCTAAAGAAAGTCAAACTGCGCAAACAAGATTTCGGCCGTACGATTGAAGAGTTTTGCAGCCCCCGCGCATTCTTTTTTATTGACCCCCCTTATTTCACGTCAGGGCGCCGCACGTTCACTGAATACTCTAAGCGCCCATTTTCCGAGAACGATTTAGCGCGCTTGCACCACGCATTGAAGCACATCGATCGAGCGGGCGCTCGCTTTATGGTGAGCTACGCGAAGACACCCGAGGCTCGCGCTCTGGCAGGGAAATGGAATTCGCGGGAACTGCGCGTCCACCGTCAAATTGGAGGCTTCGCGGATACCAGACGATACGAGATTGAAATGGTGATCACTAATTATGACACCTAAATCCAATTCAAAAAAGTCGGGGCCCGCACGCAAGCAACGCGTCACAACGCAGGGTCCTGCCGTCACTTTTGCTGTGCTGACAGATTTGCACGCCTTCGACAAAACCGCTCGTTCAGACACCGAAAATTCGCGTCCAGCACCCTCATGGCTACCGATCGATGACGGCGCATCCAACCCGTCAAAGCATCCTTTCCGGGCGCTTGAGGAACTCATATCTGAGCAACGACTGAAGGCGGACTTCGTCGTGTGCTGCGGGGATATGACAGACAAGGCACATCCCGCATCGCAAGCGTATGTATGGCGTCGGCTTCAAGATATTAAGCGAGGCCTGGGCGCTGAACGGGTAATCGCGACGGCCGGCAATCACGATATCGATAGCCGTTATGGCTACAACAATTTTGATGCCAAGGGCGTTCTGCAAACGCTCCAACCATCATTTCCGATGGAAGACGATGCCTTTGCTGATAGGTATTGGTCTCGCAATTTTGCGATATTCAAATCGAGCGCGCTGCGGCTCGTAAACTTGAACTCAGCAGCTTACCACGGGATGGGCCGGGAGAACAAAGAGTACGAGACGGGACGCGTCAGCGAACGTACCATCGACGCCCTAAGTCGTGAGCTAAAGGCTGACGGATACCAAGCTCTGAACGTGTTGCTCTGTCATCATCATCCGCTTCGCAACAGCCTCATCACGGTCAACGATTACAGTGAGATGGTCGACGGCGAGAAGCTGATCCAGGCACTCGACGAACTCAACGTTGGCGACTGGTTCATTCTCCACGGGCATCGGCACGTCCCGAATCTAACACACGGGCCCGGGTCCGCAGCGCCCCCGATAGTGTTCTCGGCAGGCAGCTTCTCCGCCAACCTCTATGGCGAGTTCCAGTCGAGCACGCGGAACGAGTTCTATCTCGTCTCACTGGAGCCGAGCGTCAGCCTCAATGGGACTCGCCAACAATTGCGTGGCACCATTCGGACATGGATGTGGTCAACCACAAACGGGTGGATTCGCTCACAAGCGGGCTCAGTGGGCTTGCCGCACGAGGCGGGATTTGGCTCTCGGCGCCATCCGAGCGAGTTGGCGGCGGACGTTCGAAACTTTCTGCAAAAACAAAACGAACGGCAAGTACCGTTTACACGTTGGCGGGATATTTGCGACGCGCTGCCGGACCTCAGGCATACAATGCCGCGGGCTCTTTGGAATGCATTTGAAGAGCTCCGCGACACTCACGGAGTTGAAGTCGTGTATGACGACATAGGGCTCCCTGCGCAGTTATCCCTGCCGGATGGAAGCGCATGACAAACGCGCATGAACATGCTGGAGATTCGTCACGCGGCTTTGAAGCGTTCAACGCTCGTTTCCTCACTCCCGAACAGGTAGCGCGCACGTTCGTAGCGCCGACCCAGTATTGGGATCTTCTATCCTCCGGTCATTCGGTCCTTCGTGGGCCGCGGGGGAGCGGCAAGACGACTCTGCTGAAGATGTTGCAGCCAATCGCATTGGCTGCGTGGCAGGCACCTGAAGCGCCGCGCGCATGCGAATTGCTCGATTTTACCGCCATCTTTGTGCCGGCCGATATTCTGTGGAGCGAACAGATCACAACTGCTGCAGGGCTGCAGGCAGATGCACAAAGAGTCGCCGCTTTTCGTCACCAGGCATTCCGCGCTCACTTAGCTCTGTCCTTTCTGGATACTCTAAGCCAGTGCGCGCGTAGCGAGACAGTACGAAGTCACCCGACCCTAAAACATCTCGCCATCACGCTCACGCCAGCTGAAGAGGCCGAGCTCGTCAGGTCGTTGGCGGAAGTGTGGGGCGCTGACGTTCGGGTCCCGAGCATTTTTGGCCTGCGCGCGGCGCTGCACCGAGAGATGGCGTCGATCATTCATCGTGAGCCTTCAAAGACCACCGGTGCTCCTATCGCCTTCTCTTGGATTCCTGTCATCGAGTCCGCCGTCGACCTGACAAACACCATGATTGGGCAGCCCCAAAGAAAGTGGGCGCTCTTGCTCGATGAGTTGGAAATCACGCCGGCTGATTTGCGCGACAGTTTCTTTGCCGCCCAAAGGAGCACAGCCGCGCGCCTGGTATTTAAGCTGGCCTACTTCCCGCATGCAGAGCTGATCGAAAACAAGCCCGCGGGTGGCCCACAAGAAAGAGACGACTTCAATGCCATTCGCCTTGGCTACCCAAACAAGGAAGCCGCTTATCCGTTTTGCCGCGCCCTGCTGAACCGCCTTATCGAGGAGGTGGACGCGCCGCCGATTGATCGCCCCGAGGAAGTACTCGGTGAAGGTCTCTTCGATGGCGGTAGGAGTTCGCGTCGCGTTGGCGCGTCGAGCTACGCGCCAGGGGGTAGAGCATACAAGGCGATCCAATCACTTCAGAAGAAAGACCAATCGTTCGCGCGGTACCTGCGCGAACACAAGATCGCACTGGACGAACTGGCTTCCCTTTCAGAGTCACGCCAAGCTGAGGTGCGAAAAATCACACCCGTGGTGTATGTGCGAGACGACTACATCAAAACCAACACGCTAGGGCAACATCAACAGCTCGAGTATCGTAGTCGAAAGACTTTAGACAGTTACGTGGGCGCGTACTCGATCTTTGCCATTAGCGAGGGCAATCCCCGCATACTGATCAATCTGCTTCATCCACTCGTGCGAGCCTATAAACACGGAGAGCAACCTGTAGATCGCGGAAAGCAGGCCCGACACTTGGCTCAGACTATCAATCGATTTCGACGAACTTTGGCTGGTATCCCGTACGCACAGATCGATGACAATCTCCACGTCATCGACCTTGTAAATGAGATTGGCTACTTCTTCTTTGATCAAGTCCAAGGGCCAAAGTTCGAGCCCGAGCCAACGCTGAGTTTTGTCGTGGACCATCGGGTCACTGAGAAGCAAAAAGAGGCACTGGGCCGCGCCATCAATCTCGGCGTCGTTGTGCAGGTGGAGGATCTCCGGCCCGAAGAAGCGCTCACCGCGTCGGCAGCCGGCGAGACACAGCTATTTCGCAAGCGCTTTCGGCTTGCATATATGTTTGCCCCAGAGTTTCGGCTTCCTCTCTTACTTGGACGCCCCGCACGACTTAGCCACATCCTCGGCAGTGACGCCGTTGAGGGCGTTCCTGCGCCTAAACAAATAGCGGGGGGTGACCAACTCGACCTCTGGCAGGATCTCGTCAGCGAGGAGCCAGACTCGTGAAGACACTGACTGCCGATGAATGCAACGCGTTGGAAGCGGATCTTCTTATCACCGCTTGCGGGTATGAGCCTCGAAGCACGACCATCGCCAAGGTTCTAGGCTCGCGAGTGAAGGCGCACGCCTATATCGACCTAATCGCTCGAGGCGATGAGCACTACGAGAGCAACAAAAATTGGTACGAACAAAGCCCCGCAGTTTGCTTAGATTGCAGCGGCGTTGCGGATCAAACCTGCGAGATCATAGTCCACTGGGTTGCGGAGCGCGCTCAGGAAGTTGGAGCGCGCCTCTCGCTTGCTGTGGACGTATCCTCATTCACGGGCTCACACATCGCTTACATAATGGAAGCGGTCGGAAAGTCGCTCACATGGTTGCGTGAAGTCAGCTTCATGTACGTCCTGAGTGAATACGTCCCTGCACCATTGAAGGTCGCGCCCGTTACGATTTCGCGACCGGCCTCGTCGTACTTCGTAGGCGACCTGCTTGATGCCGCACGACCATGCGCGGTTGTGGTGGGTTTGGGATATGAGCCGGGACGTGCAATCGGGTGCCTAGACTACTTTGAACCGGCTCAATCCCGCCTGTTCGTGCCCAGAGGCCCTGATGCACGGTTTATCGCCGACATCAGACGGGCAAATGTCGATGCGTTAGCGGCTGTCGGCCCGAGTGGCGCAATGGACTACGACCCGCTCGACCCTCTCACGCTAGTTCGTGATCTGGACTCAGTTTGTTTGGGCCTCGCTCAGAACGCCCGAGTTGTGCTTGTCCCCATGGGACCAAAAATCTTTCGCGTCGCATGCTGCCTGGTGTCGATGTTCCAGTCCCGCAGATACTGCGTTTGGCGCGCTTCCGGTGGCAGTCGAGACCAACAAATTCCGCGTAAGGGAACGGGTGTGTTGACGGCCATACAGCTTGACATGAACAGCTTGGAGCTACTCGCGGCGATAGAATCGCGGCGCTAGTTTCCTAGGTACAAGCCTCGTCTAGATACAGCGGTTGTCACTGGCCAGTTTGCGAACGGTCGACGCCGAAGGCCAGTTGGGTGTCAGCGCGAGCGTTGAGCTCGACGACCGTGAAGGCATCGCGTAAACGCGGAATTCTGCGGAAACAGGGTAAGCGGTGGTTCTACGACACGTAGGCCCACGGGAGCAGGTCGTCGATGCGGTT
>QBMO01000153.1 GCA_003242075.1 Alphaproteobacteria bacterium | reverse complement strand
TCGGCTTGGGCGAACGCAGCCCAGACGGCTTCCGGGCTATGCCAGGCTGGCGCGACAGCCTGACTTCGCTTGAGCAGGAAGCGCTTCGCGACCGTATCGAGCGCGACACCGGGCGGGTGGCGCATTTTGCGCGCGACGGCGAGCGTGTGCATGGGCTTTGCACGGGCAGCATCCATCTCGCCGAACAGAGCTTTGCACTGATCGAACACGATCGCACCGCAACGCTGACGCCTTGGCGGCCGGCGATGGACCGCGCGCTCAACCAGTTCGTCGCGGGCCAAGTCAAGGGCATGAATTTCGACTTCAAGTACGGTCGCGGCGCCGAGAAAGAGATCACCAAGGTACTTGGGCTCGACATAGGTGGGCGCGGATAGCGTGGCACGACGTTTCCTGCTGTTGCCTCCCGTTGCAGTATTGAACGCGCACCGTCTTGAGGGCCGAACAGAATTGCGGCCAGGTGTCGCGACTTTCGCGCGAGCGATGATTCCGAATTAAGCGGCTCTTCGGCAGCGCCAACCGTAGCGACGCATGCTGTTTCCCTGCGTTTCAGTGCATTGCACTCGCGCGCGCGCCAGACGCGAATTCGCGCGCTGAGGCATGAGCGTTGACGCACCGGCGACTCGATGTTCGCCTTGTTGCGCGGAAAAGCTTGGAAAGGCAGCGCATGCAGGACGCATCACTCCTTATGGCCGAGGGTCCGGATCGACTCTATTCGCGCAAGGACGCGGCGCGCTATCTCACGGAAATGGGACTAGAGACGGCGCCGCAGACATTGGCGCGCAAATTCCATGAAGGCACCGGACCGCTTTGCACGCACGTCGGCGTGCGGGCGATGTATTGGAAATCGGACCTCGACGATTACTTCCAGGCACACGTTTCAGCGCCCCGGCGTTCGTCGAGCGAACCTAAGCGGCCCGGTGGCCCGCGATCCCAATGATTGCCGATTCAGGATTTCTGTCTTTCGCTGGGACTGACGCCATCAGGATTTGTTCGACCCCTCCTGTCGGAAAGTGTCGCTTGCGGTAAGGTCTGGGCGCGGTAGCGGGAGCCGGGCGATAATGGCCGATATTTTTCTTTCGTATGCGCGCGAGGATCGCGAACGGATCACCGCTATCCAGGCGGCGTTGGAAGCGCTCGGTCTGTCTCTATTCGTGGACGTGGACGGCGGCGTTCAGGCCGGGGACAGCTTCCCGCAGCGGATCTCGGATGCGGTCATGCGCTCGAAGGCCGTGATCGCTTGCTGGACGCCTCACGCGCTTACGCGTCCCTGGTGCCGGCGCGAATGCCTGCTCGCGCTCGAAGCGCAGAAGCTGGTGCCGGTCGCGCTCGCTCAGCTCGCTGCGTCGGACCTGAAGGAGTTTATCGACGTAAGCTACGAAGACCTGACGGATTACACAGGCCAGTCGCAGCATTTCGGTTGGTCGCAATTGTTGAGGTCGCTCGCACGAGCTGTCGAGGGGTGGGCTGAACGGCATCCTGGAGACGCCGAAGCGACATTCGCGCTTGCCGCCCGCCTAAAACATGCAGCGCTGAATGCTCGACCGCCGATGGAAGCCTCAGGGGCAGCGACGGCGCCTCGTATAGAGCTGTGGGCGAAGCTCCAGCTCACTACCGATGTAGAACGGTTGAAGCGCTTCGCAGAATCCTTTCCGGGTACGACCGAAGCCTTCGATGCTCGCGAACTCATTGCGGCTATCGACGATTATGCGCGGATCAATCAAAACTTCAGCCTGAAGTACGTCGATACTCCTCAGAAGTTCCAGGAGCAGTTGGAAAATGATGCGGTTACTGCTGAACGCGCCATCGCGGAACTCGACCGACTGTTCGAAACGCCAGAGGCATTCCAATTTATCGGCCCGGGCGGGGAAATAACGGAGTATTTTCGTCAGGAGCACGAGCTAAGGAAGCCTTTTTACGCCCAGCGGGACTTGCTCGATCGATATCGGCGGCGATGGCCTGCATATCGCGAAGCTCTCGTGGCGTTTCTTGCACGATGGCGAGTGATCCCGGAGCGCGGGAACATCGCAGCGCGGATCGCGGGGATAGATGCCATGGATGAACGGCTCTCCGTTGGCATTACACGCGTTGCCGCGCTGTTGAACCGGCAATCCGAAGAATCGCATGCTGCCTATGAGCGTTATCGCCTCGACGAAGAGGAGTCGAACCGGCGCGCAAAAGAAGAACTCTTGCGATACCAAGAGGAGCAGGATCGCGAAGACGAAGCATGGGCAGCCGAACATCAGGCTGAGGAGGAATCAAGGCGACAACAAAAGGCAGTAGCGGCTCAGAAGAAGTCCGAGGACTCTTTCGTACAAGGGAACGCGTTCCTCGCTACCGCTGTGCTGACTGTGGCAACCCTGATGTCACCTCCTCGTATGCCAGATTCGAATATCCTCTTCGCCATTCTCGGATACTTGATGTTGTACGGCATCGCCTCGTTCTTCATATCGGGCGTCCTTTACGGATTTCTCCGCATGCTCTTCCGATCCGCGGCAGTGCTACCCTATCGAATAGTCTTCTACACAGGCGTCTTCGTAGCGGCTGTGCTCTTGTATCAAGTAAGAACGTAATTAACCCGACACTAGCGCTTCAAGCGCACGCCAGCGCCGCCGTCCTTGTTTGACTTCGGCTCCAGGAAGATTACGCCCGCGCCGTCGAGTGCGCGGCGCACCGCCTCAACGTTGGCCTCCGTACTTCCCGCAGGCCCGCGAACTCCCTCCATCCTGCGAATAGTCAGGACTGACAGTTTCGTTTTCTCGGCCAGCTTTGCCTGGCTCCAATCTAGGAGCGCACGCGCCGCCCTTAACTGACCCGCTGTAAGTTCCATTTTCGCACTTATGTTCTATTTGAGTTGACCCGAAGTCGTCCGTCTGTTAGCTTTTCGATCATTATAGACGAAAAGGGTTAGAAATGTCCCGACGCCCGCCTCCGGCGGCGAACGCGAGCCTGCGCCAAGAGCAACCGACTCGCAGGTTGGTGCTGGGCAGCGCGGCGGCTCCTTTGCTCGGCGACACCAAGCGCTCATCGGACCCCGATCCGGTAGCGCAAGCGTCCGATGCTTGGCTCGCGCGTCGCGCCGAGCATGAGCGTCTGGGAAGGCGCTGGCAGCAGATCGAGAGTCGGCTCTTCAGAGAACACAACTGGCCGCGCCTCTCGCGCGTGGAGCGCAAGCGTTTCCCCGAAAAACACGAGATGGATGATCTCTATGATCGCATGGACGCGTTGCACGAGGAGAACCGCAATCTGCTCACGTCGCTTCCGGCACTCGTCGCGACCTCGCCGCTCGGCATCTGCGGCAAGCTCGCCATCGCCGCCATCGAAGTCTGCCCGGAAGAGAATGAGGAAGCGCATCGTCTGATCTCCAGCATCCTGCGTGACTATCGCGCGTTGCATGGTGGCTGACGATGGATTGGGGCTCGCTCGTCGGCTTTGCGCTCTTGCTCACCGTGGCGATCGTGGTGCTACGGCTGCTCTGGCATTGGCTGGTCATTCTGCTCGTGCTGGGTCCGCCGACTTACGCCGGCATGGTCGCCGGACATTTCATCGGCGTTCAGTTCGATAGCGTCGGCGCCGGTATGTTCGCGGCGGTGCTCGTCTCAGGCTGTCTCATTGCGACGGTTCGATACAGCTTGCGGAGGGTGCGCTGATGGCTCGCCTCTCACGCCGCAAAGTAGTTGCCGCATTGGGCGGGGCGCCTCTGCTAGCGGACGGCAAGTTCACTGCGACCGCCGCCGCCGATCCGGTGCTCCTGCTGTGTGCACATTATGGCGAGCTTGCGCACCGCCAGGAGCGGCTCTTGCGCCAGTGGGGCGACCGCGAAGCGTGGCTGGGCGACAACCGCGATTGGTTCAGTCTCAGCAAGGCCGAGCAGCGGGCGCTGCCGGAAGCGCAGCTGCTTTACGCCATCGACGAGGAATACGACCGCTGTGTACGGGCGGGCGTTCGCATCATTCGGCGATTGCGGGGCGTTTCCGCGTTCACGGTGGACGGCGCCGCTGCCAAGCTGAGCGTCGTCGCGGAAATCATTGATCCGGAGGATTACCCGGGCGCGCATCGTGTATTACTGAGCGCGATCGAGGATTTGCGCGTCATGGGCCGGAAGGGCTGAGCCCATGCGCAAGTGGCGCGCGACCGGCCGAGTGTTCGACCGCTTCGAGTATCTGATACTCCTGAAGACCCCGCACCTCGACTTCGGAAAGTGGCGCCTGCACCAGGTTGAGGTGCTGGGCTGTTATTGCGATCACGAGGGCCTCTGCGCGCAGATCGATCGAGCGCAGCGCTGCGGCGACGTGATCACGCTTCGAGGCTTCGCGACGCGGATCAGGCGGCCCGATCCGACAGGGAAGACGCATGGCGTGTCGTTAATTGTTACCGGCGTCCATACACACTTCGCAAACGCGCTGCGGCGGCTTCGTCCCATGAGAGCGCCCGCGAACGCCAACTAGGTGTCACGCGCGGGGTTATCGCGATCGTTGGCTGGAAACGGCAGATGGTCGTTCGATGCGGGCCGCAACGGCTCATCAGACGATTGGCGCGGCGCGCTGCACTGCTGGCGGAAGTAATCGAGGAGGTCGCACTCCCGGTACATGGCGCGGCTGCCGACGCGCATGCACATCGGTCCCTTCTTCTCGCAGAGTAGCCGGGCCAGTGTTTGCGCGGAGATCGTAAGGCCGAGGTCGGTGAGGAAGATCGCGGCGTCCTTCCGCGATAGCAGGCGATTGATGCGTTGCGGACCATTGCTGGTCATGTCCAACTCCTTCTGAGTTATCCACAGGCATGCCCGAGACTCGACGCCGGATGTCCGCTGTCAACGGGCCTATCCGTGCCTATTGACAGATATTCTGAGGCATCCCGCCAGGGGCGGAAACAACGGGAAACGATCGGCAACAATGGGAAGCAACAGTGCCACCGTGCTCGCGCGCACCAAGGGCGAGCGCGTGCCGCGCCGCGCTCCGCGCGTCCCTTGGCCCGCACTGCGCGCGATGGCTGACGTGAAAGCGTCGGGCCGCGGGGCGTCCCACAAAAAGTCGACGGCGCCTGCCGGCGGCGTCGACCACGGGGCTAAGCGGCCCCGCTGGCGATCGATCGAAGGTCATCTCACACGGCGGGCGACGGCACTACACGGGAGTAAACAACAATCGCGAACGTGGGCCTGCTACTCAGCTTCCCCACTGCATCGCGAACCGGTGGTTGCAAGCATTCGGTGTAACGGGCAATAAGTTCGGGGGGACGAGATGGCCGAAAGCGCACTGACGTCGCGCCCGCTACTTAGGGACAGTCTGCAGAAGCATCAATTGTAGCGCGCTGATGGCACTTTGACGCCT
>QBMO01000152.1 GCA_003242075.1 Alphaproteobacteria bacterium | reverse complement strand
CACGATACGCCGCTTCACCCCTTCACGCCGTCACCAACTTTCGCGCTTAGCTCCGGCGTCAGGGATCGAACCCCGAAGGGCCGAGACGCGCATCCGACGCGCGGCTAGGTCGCGGAACGCGACGAGAGCCCGGCCGCGCGAAGCGCGGCGACGCTCAACGCGATCGCCGCGGTATCTTGCTAGCCAGGGTGGCGCATTGACCTCAACGCTCCCGAAACTCGACGCGCTATCCCGTTAGCGGCGATCTTTCAGCTGAACCCGAACGCCTTGATCGAATCGTGCTTTGGCTCACGTCCGCCGCGGGAAGGGCCGCGCAGCTGCGCGCACCATTACGGAAGGCCTTTCCATGTGAGCGCCAAGACGCCCTTAATCATCTGGATGATCAAGAGTTCGTCGACCGACTCGAGCGCCCGGCAAACACCTCCGTCAGTATGAATAGCGCACAAAACATCACCTCTGTTTCGGCGCAGATCGTGCGGCCCATTCCTCTCTTCCAAACGCGACCAAACTCAACCCCCAGACCAACGCGCAGCCCAGTAAGAGCCATTTGAAATTGGAATCGATCGCAAAGTTCACGATTGCCATCAGGCCAATCGACGACACACCTCCCACGAAGGCGCCCAGAACGGCGACGGGGTGACGGGTGCGAAAAGCGGTCGCGGCGAGCGAGACAGCGAGCAGCCCCGCCGCCAGCGCAAAGCCGCCCAGGACGCGGAACACCTGCATGAGCCACGGTTCGAGCCGTGGACCGATGATCGCCAATTCGGCCGCCGAAAGGCGCATATAACGGATATCTTCAGGCAGCAGCGGGCGGCGAAGAAAGATAAAATAAGCGCCGATGCAGGCGACTATCACTCCAGCCAACATCAAAAGGATCGAAGACAAGGGCCAAGCGCCCTTCATCGCGGGAGTATCATGCATTGCGCCTAGCCTCGCTGTTCGACGACGCGTGAGACAGTCAGCCGCCAGCTTAGTCCTTGTGTGGAGATCGCGCCGACAAAATCCCTTTGCGCCGCGATTGGCGCACTGGCGCGCCGCGCGCGCCGCCATCGCCTTGAGCGGGTCAGTAATCGGTCGGCGGTGAAGACGACCTCGCTGGCGCCGCCGCGGCGTCTGAGAAGTGTAATTCGAGATCATGCGCGCGGGCCGCACGGAGATGTACGCGCTACCGCACTTTTCACGCCGATCGGTCCTTGCCTGCATCGTTTTTACGCGTGTTTCCAGCGAGATAGCCGATGGGAGCGCACCCACCTTCGGATAAGCGGCCCCAAAGTGCGCTGCAGCAATGATGCGGCGTCCAATGGCGCCGGAACGTCCGTCAGGGTCCGTCGTTCCTCTTACCTAACTTACCCGCTGCAACCGCATCGGGAAGTCACGAGGCAACTCAAATGAAAACCTTCAAATTCGCCGCGTTGGCCGCGGCGCTCTCCGTGCTTGCTGTTGGCGGCTGTATGTCCTCGTCGAACGGCATGGCGATGAACCACGCGAACATGTCGGCGGCCGACCGCCAGTTGATGAATTCCTGTATGGCGATGTCGTCAAGCGACCGGATGAACAACGCTAATTGCACGAGCATGATGCGCCGGATGAATATGTCGGACGCAGATATGGCGATGATGACTTCGTGCCATGCGATGCCGCACGAGACCATGATGCGCAACAACGATTGCATGCGCATGATGCGAAACCATCCCGGCGCTATGACCATGCCAAGCTAGTTGGGAAGCGCGCGGATCTCTGGCGATTCGGCGAAACTCTGAATGAGGCGATCACTAAAGTACCCGCCAAACTGGCTGGCAGTTCGAGCTATCTGACGCTGCGCGGGGACTTTCGTGTCGGCGGGTACGTCGCTGCAAACCGCGGCGCCTTCATCGAACGCACGTCGTCGAGCTTGGGTCTTGAGGCGCGCCATGCCGGCGACCGCCATGTCGTGCAGAGCCGCGCCGTCCAAGGGAGACAAGGGCGTGACGCGGAGGCGGCGTTGAACTAGAGGGCGCTGGTGTCAAAAGTCCCCCTCACTGGCGCCGTCTATGGCTTGGCGTCCGCCCTGCTTTTCGGTGTGAGCACACCGTTCGCCAAGCTGTTGCTGGGCGCGGTCGATCCCTGGCTTTTAGCGGGGTTGCTTTATCTAGGTTCGGGACTGGGGCTTTACGCCTACTGGCTTGTCGCCGGTGTTTCAAAACACCATCGCGCCGAGGCGCGTCTGTCGCGTACGGACCTGCCGTGGCTCGCCGGCGCCATTGCCGTTGGCGGCGTGGCCGGCCCCGTTCTCTTAATGGTTGGCCTCTCATCGACATCGGCGTCATCAGCATCATTGCTTCTCAATCTCGAAGGGCTTGCGACGATGGCGATTGCGTGGGGCGTTTATCGCGAGAACGCAGATCGGCGTATCGTCATCGGTGCGCTCGCAATCCTCGCCGGCGCCATTTTGGTCTCGTGGCAGGGCAACGCCTCGGGGTTTGAAATGGGCGCGCTCGCCATCGCGGCGGCCTGTCTTGCCTGGGGCATCGACAACAATCTGACGCGGAAAGTCTCGAATGCCGATCCGGTGCAGATCGCCGCGTTGAAGGGCTTGGCTGCAGGCGCAACCAACCTCGTCTTGGCGCTCGCGATGGGAGCGAACTTTCCGCCGTTGACGTTTGTCGCCGCCGCCGGGGCCGTCGGCTTACTGGGCTATGGCGTGAGCTTGGTCCTGTTCGTGCTGGCGCTTCGCCATGTCGGGGCCGCGCGCACCGGCGCTTATTTCTCGGTAGCGCCTTTCGCCGGCGCGCTGGTGTCGATCGCGCTCTTCCGGGAGCCCGTAACCTTGCAACTTGGTCTCGCGGCCCTCCTCATGGGACTGGGCATTTATCTTCACGTGACCGAGCAGCACGAACATGCGCATGTCCATGAGCCACTGGAGCACGAGCATGCGCATGTGCATGATGAACATCATCACCACGAGCATGGCGAAACCGACCCGCCCGGCGAGCCGCATTCACACCGCCATCGCCATGACCGCTTAGTGCACAGCCATCCGCATTTTCCCGACTTGCATCACGCCCACAACCACGCGTAACGACGCCCTCTCGCACGTGATGACACACGCCCTGAAGCATTTCCCGGCACTCTGCGCCCGCGGCGCGATCCTCGTGGCGCTTGGTGCATGGGGCGGCGCGTTCTCGGCGCTGCTCGACGGCATCAACCACTTCGCACCAATCTGGTTGCTATTGAGCCTCTGCGCGGGCCTCGCGTGCATTCTGAGCGGCGCCCGTGGCTGGGCGGCCTATTGTCTTATCGCCGCGTTGGCGCACGCGGCGATCATGGCGCCCGAATTCATGCGGCCAGTGTCTTCGCCCGCGCCGGTGTCGAGCGAGCGCACAATTCGCGTGGTTTGGCTGAATACCTGGATGGGGTCGCGCCCCACCGAAGAGGTCTTGCGCTACCTTGAAACGAGCGGCGCCGACTTTGTGCTCGTGTCTGAATTACATGACGAAGGCCAGGAAGGGTTTCAGCGTCTGCGCGCGGTCTATCCTACGATGATCCGTTGCGAGGGCGGTCATGAGTGCAACACCATGATCTTCGCCAAGCGTCCAGCACTCAGCCAGCAAACCCGCGTCGGCCTGCGAGCCAGCATCGGAGAGTTTGATGTTGATGGCGCGCGTCTGCGCCTCATCGCAGCGCACCTGGCGCGGCCAAATCCGCCTGCGGGCCAACAGCGTGAGTTCAGGGCATTGACCGAGGCGATCGGCGATGCGCCCCAAGATGTCATTCTCGCCGGAGACTTCAATTCAACGCCCTGGTCGTTCACGCTTCGCCGGTTCGATGCTGCGAGTGGCCTTCAACGACACACACGCGCGATGGCGACATGGCCAGCGCAACCGTGGACGCGCTTACAACTGCCAGCGATTGCAGCCTTTCTGCCCATAGATCACGTGTATTCGGGATCGCATTGGCGGCTTGTGTCGGTGCAACGCGGACCCAGAACGTCCTCGGATCATTATCCGATCGAAGCGACGTTCACGGCTGACTAAGACGCTTCGATTGTAGGCCAAGAGCAGACTTTGCCACCCGTCCGCGCGAGCGCCTGAAACTGTCATTCTACAATAACAAAACTCAGCTTTCGCGGCGCATTTGGTCACTTGAAGTGTCTTCCCTCCGACAACGCTCGTTCAAGATGCGCTGCGCGGGCAAGGGGCCGCGCTTCAAAAAATCGCCGGACCGCGCGGTGCGCTACGATCCGTCGGATCTGGACGCTTGGATCGAAGCGCGCAGGCGCACGAACACGTCGAAATGCTGACGAGTTCTATGACTTCAGCCTCCGAGCGCGGCTAGATAATCCGGTCCGTCCTCGCCACCAAATTGTAGACCGGCGCAAACACGAGCGCGGCAAACCAAGCCGATATCGCGCTGTAGGTCGCGCCCTCCAAGAGTTGATTCACCGATCCAAGCGGCTCGGCCGAGAACAGATTGAGCCAGTTGTGCGCAAAGGCGCCGACGCCGCCCGAAAGCGTATAGGCGAGCCAACACACGATGTAGGCCGCGAGGAGCGTCACCGTGAGACCGGCGCCCGTCGCAAGAAGACTGAGCCCGGGGGCCTTTTCGTCAACCGATTTCGTCGTCATTGCTGTCTCCTCTATTGCCGGGCGGCATTGCCGGCTTGCTCAAGGTAGCGCCGCGTGAGCGGCGCCGCGTCCTGGCGCCGCGCGAGCTGGATTTGAAACACCACGTGTCCGCCGTGCACAAAAGCGGCCTCGCTTGCGGCCAAGTAGAACCGCCACATGCGGCAGAAGCGCTCATCGAACATCGCCCGGACCTCGGCGATTTTTTCTTCAAAGCGTGTGCGCCAAGCCCGCAACGTCAGTGCATAGTGAAGCCGCCAGACTTCAATATCTGTTACATAGAGCCCGGCGCGCTCGATCGCGGGCAGCATTTCCGACAAGGCCGGCGTATATCCGCCTGGAAAAACGTATCGATCGATCCAAGGATTCGTAGCACCAGGGCCATCGGCGCGCCCGATCGTGTGGAGGAGCGCTACGCCGTTTTCGGCGAGGCGCGCCGCAATCATCTGGAAGTATTCGTCATAATGGGCGCGCCCGACGTGCTCGAACATGCCGATCGAAACGATGCGGTCGAACTGACCCGTGGTGCGCCGATAATCCTCCAACGCGAATGTCACGCGGGGCGCGAGCCCCGCGTGCTCGGCGCGGGTCTTTGCAGTTTGAAGCTGCGCCCGGGACAGCGTTATCCCTCGCACACGCACGTTGCGGGAGGCCGCCAGATGCAGTGCAAGCCCGCCCCAGTGTCAACGCCGGAGAGAAAATACATCACGCGTGGAGTGCGCCCCTAACGGTGGAC
>QBMO01000151.1 GCA_003242075.1 Alphaproteobacteria bacterium | reverse complement strand
AAACACCAGCCGAGCGATTTGGCGAGTGTGTTGCGTCCACCCGTTGAGACCGCCGCCAATAGTGGTCATTGAGGCTTGATCCAGCACTTTCTTGCCGCAACCCGCTGAAAACACTGCGCTCCGAGGAAATCTATCCGACACCTGACATCCCGCGCGATACTGCGCGCTCATGCAAAAGCCCGTCCGTTTCATCAATCCGCATCGCCGCGCTAGGCTTATCGCCTTGGCGTTGGCGATGTTGGCGTGGGTGGGCGAGGCCTTGTTTGGCGACGCCGTTTGTGGGCGGCGGCGTTTGCGTCAGCGCGGGCGTTATTTTTCGCTCGATCGTCTGGCGCGGTTCACGTGCCGGCTTGCGCTCATCCGCGCTGTTGAGATAGCCGGCCTCCGGCCCCGGCGCATCGTCATCCGCAACGCAGCGCCCGCCGGCTTTCGCCGCCGCACCGCGTCACGCGCCATGGCGCGCGCGTGCATCGGCGCGCGTCTGCGCAAACTGGTAAAGCGCGGCGATATCGCAGCGCGCATAAAATTCCTTGTGAATGCGCTTTCCGATATCGATGCCTTCGCGCGCCGGCATCTCGTGGCGCGCGCCGTGCGCGGTCTCGCCAAGCGCCGCGCCATCGTGCCGATCGCTCCGCCGGCCGCCGCGCTCTTCGCCGGCCCCGCGTTGACGCCAGCCGCCGCCGACAGCTCTTGAGCCAACGTACATTCCAGCGCTTTCAAACTGCCTCGCGCCCGCGCGCAAGGCAGCCCTCGGCGCTGGCTCATTGCGGAATGGGTGGGCCGCCGGGGGTGTGTTGATCTTGCGGCGGGCGCTGCGGGCCGTCGCCGAATTGATAGGTCAGCGCGATGCGGAAGCGTGCGCCGGGGCTTTGGAATTCGGTGCGCTCGAAATAGTCGGCGGTGGTGACCTCGTTGATCTGATCGACGCTGTCGAGAATGTCGGTCGCGGTGAAGACGCCGTAGAGCCGGTCGGTGAGTTTGCGGCGGTAGGGGTAGTTCAGCATGTAGAAGGGCTCGGTTTCCGATTGCAGGCCGTAGCGCGGACCCTGGAAGCGAACCTCGAACTGCAGCTGATCGGCGCCGACGGCGTTTTGATCCGGATCGCGATAATCGAGCTGCAAGATGCCGTCATACTCGACCTCTTCGCGGCGTTGCAGCGTGCCGCCGCTGAGAACATCGAACTCGCGGTTCAGCACGTTGCCGCTGACCGAATAGCGCCAGCGTTCGCCCAATGGCCCGCGCAGCAGCGCTTGCACGCCGCGCTGCTCGCTTTCGCCGGCATTGGTTGGGCTTGTCACGATCACGCCGTCGCCATTCACCTCGGTGAATTGCGAGACGATATCTTCGCTGATGCGATCGAAGAAGGTGAGGCTGAAGCTCGCTCCGTTGCGCTGATAGATGAGGTTCGCTTCAAACGCGTCCGTGGTCGTGGGCTCGAGGTTTGGATTGCCAGAGAAGGCGCGATTGACGTCGATAAAGCGCAGCGCCGGATCGAGCTGCTGGATGCCGGGACGCTGGATGCGGGCCGAATAGCTGAGGTCGAGATTTAGGTTCGGCGTCAGCGCGCGGCGGATGTGCAGGCTCGGGAACAGGCGCTCGTCCGTGTCGTCGGTTTCGAGGCCGGCTGAGACGACTTCGCGGCGATAGCTCTCGGCGCGCACGCCCGGCAGCCAGGTCCAGTCGCCAGTGTCGAACTGATAGGTGATGTAGCCGGCCAGCGTTTGCTGGCGGCCTTCGAGCGTCGCGTCGTAGGGCAGCGGGCCAGGGCCGGCGATCAGGTCGAGCGTGTTGTCGATATCCTGATTGTTGATGTTGAAGTTCAATCCGTAGGAGAGAAAACGCTCATCAGGCTGTGGGCTTTCGACGTCGAGCTTGATGTCGGCCCCCGTCGTTTCAGTTTCGGAGAGCGTCTCGTACAGGCTGGCGACACCGATCAGCGGCGTCAGTTCGTAGCGATTTTCCGATGAATTCAGATAGCGATTGAGCGCGACGTTGAGCTTGAACAGCTCGCGCGGCTGATCGCCGTTCTGCTGCAGTTCGAACGTGAATTGATTTTGTTCGAACGAGTTCTCGGCAGCCGAAGTGCGCGAGGAGTCCAACACCCCATCTTCGAAGAATTCGGACGTTTGATCGATAGACGTTGTGTGATTGCCGAAATCGAACGCGGCAGTGAGGCGCCGCCGATCATTGGGGCGATAGCCGGCTTGCAGGCGGCTGGCGTACCAGCCCTCCCAGTTCACGTCGCGCAGGCCTTCTTCCGTCAGCAGCGGCCCTGCAGGCAGATCCTGGCGCTCACGCAGCAGGTCTTGCTCTTGGCCGCCGGAGTAGGTCCCGATCTGGCCGCTTAACGACCACGGCCCGCGCGACCAGCTCGGCGATATGCCGATATGGGAGCCGCCGAGCGAATCTCCGCTGAGTTGCAGCGAGCCGTTGAAGCCGCCATCGACACGCTGACGTGTAATGATGTTGATGATGCCGCCTGAAGCGTCGGCGGAATATTGCGCCGACGGGTTGGTGATCACCTCGATGCGCTCGACATCGCTGCCAGGAATGCCGCGCAGAACTTGTTCGAGGCTGGCGCCGGGGACGGGCTGGCCGTTAATCTGGATGGCGACGTTCGATGCGCCGAGCAGCGTGATTTCGCCCGAGGGCGCGACGCTGACGGAAGGGATGCGACCCAGCACGTCGAACATGTTTGTGCTTTGCGCGGTGGCGTCGTCGCGCAGCGTGTAGGTGCGTCGATCGATGCGCACCTCGTCGCCGCGCGGCGCGAGCACGACGATTTCGTTGCTGCCGTCGTCCTCCTCAGACTCGGCCTCAGCCGGCGCTGGCGGTGGCGTTTGCTGTGCGTGCGCGACGCCGCCGGCAAGCAAAGCGGCGGAGGCCGAAACGAGCCAAGTCAGGCGTTGTGATTTCCCCATGCGCCGGTCATGTCGGAGTTCGCCGACGCGCACAATCGCGCCTCTGCGAACCGACTGCCGGGCACGGCGAACTGCGCTTTAGATGTCAGTCGAAAATGTCGAACAGGTCGAAACCGCCGCGACGACGCCGGCGGCCGTCCTGGGTGTATTCGCCGCGCTCGCCTTGCTCGCCGCGTTCTCCACGTTCACCGCGCTCGCCATAGCCGTAGCCCTGGTCTTGCGGCGGTCGCTGTTGTTGTGGCGCCTGCGGGGGATGGCTGCGGCGGTAGGCGTCCGGGTCCTGGTAGAATTGGTTGCGGTCCTGCTCGAAGGCGGTGCGTTCGTCGCGGACGCCGGAGATGATCTTTTCGAGTTCCCCACGGTCGAGCCACACACCGCGGCAGGTCGGGCACATGTCGAAAGCGACATCATTGCGTTTCACCTCGGTCATCGAGGCGCTGCAATTGGGGCACATCAATAGCGGCATGGGGGCTCCTCCGTTTCCGGGGGATATAGGGGCGGTTCGCGGCCAGGCAAAAAGGGCGATGTGACGCGGGTTGCCCTAAAGTGACGTCCATGCGAATCGGGTCGGCATCATGAGCAATTCTGTTTCCTCCGCGCTGAAGCGCGTGAAGCCGTCGGCCACCATGGCCATGAGCGCCAAAGCGCGGGCGCTGAAAGCGGCCGGCCGCGATTGCATCTCCCTCAGCCAGGGCGAGCCGGATTTCGACACGCCAGACAACATCAAGGAAGCGGCGATCCGCGCCATCCGCGAGGGCAAGACGAAGTACACCGACGTCGACGGCATCCCGGAGTTGAAGGACGCCATCGTCGGCAAATTCAAGCGCGAGAACGGGCTTGAGTATAAGCGCACGCAGATCAACGTCTCGCCGGGCGGCAAGCCGGTGATCTTCAACGCTTTCATGGCGACGCTCGATCCGGGCGACGAGGTGGTGATCCCAGCGCCGTATTGGGTGAGCTACCCCGACATGGCGATGCTCTGCGGCGCGACGCCGGTGTTTGTGGACACCACAATCGCCTGCGGCTTCAAGGTGACGCCGCAAGCTTTGGCGAAGGCGATCACGCCGCGCACGAAATGGGTGATGCTTAACTCGCCGTCGAACCCCTCAGGCGCGGCCTACACCGCCGATGAACTGAAGGCGCTGGCGGCGGTGCTGCTCGACTATCCGCAGGTGATGATCCTCACCGACGATATGTACGAGCATCTGACCTATGGCGATTTCGAGTTTGCGACGATCGCGCAAGTCGAGCCTCGTTTGTACGATCGCACGCTGACGATGAACGGCGTCTCGAAGGCTTATTCGATGACCGGCTGGCGCATTGGTTACGCCGGCGGGCCGGAATGGCTGATCAAAGCGATGGCGAACGTGATGGGGCAGACGACGTCGAATCCGTCCTCGATTTCGCAATGGGCGGCCGTCGAAGCGCTCAACGGCCCGCAGGATTTCATTCCGAAGAACAAGCAGCTGTTTCAAGGCCGGCGCGATCTGGTTGTGTCGATGCTGAACCAGGCGCGCGGCATTGAATGCCCGACGCCGGAAGGCGCGTTTTACGTCTATCCGTCGATTGCCGCGCTGATTGGCAAGACGGCGCCGAGCGGCAAAGTGATCGATACGGACGAGACGTTTGCGCTCCAATTGCTGGAAGCAGAGAACGTCGCCGTTGTGCACGGCACCGCCTTTGGCTTGGGTCCGTGCTTCCGCATTTCCTACGCGACATCGACGGAATGTCTGGAAGACGCCTGCACGCGCATCCAGCGCTTCTGTGGCTCGCTCTCCTAAACGAGTTGGTCCCGGCTTCGGGAGAAAGCCGGGACCATTCTGTTCGAAGCGGCAGCAGGCAATAGCCGCTTCGCGGGCAGAGTCTGTTAGGAGACGATCGCGGCGGCTTGCAGCAACGTCGCCATGGCGACGGGTGCGAACAGCACGACAGCGGCTGCGATGGCGGCGATTTTGTGCGCGGCGGTGATGGCGTTCAACTTGGTCATCTCGGTTTCCCCTGAAGGTTAGCGTCTGTTTGACTATGAGATGCCGTAGCCCCCGGGCTTGGATGCGCGCTGTGTGATTTTTCGTGCATGAGATGTTTGCAATTTTGCAGACGCCGCACGCTTACAATCGCGCAAAGGAAAAGCCGCGGACCTGGTGAGGGTCCGCGGCTTCCTAGTCGATCGTCGCGGGCGGGTTTGGGGGATCAGGCGACGATCAAAGCGGCTTGGTTCAACGTGGCGAACGCGACGGGCGCGAACAGAGCCAGCGCTGCGGCGAGGCAAAGAAACTTGGACATTGGCTGGCTCCTCTTGTTGGCGTTGCGTGTCTGAACTCTTGATGCAGTGAAGGTAGCGATTGGATGCAGGGGGCGATGTGACCCGCGGCACATTGCAGTTTTGCCCCGGCTTGGGCCCCGCCGGGGATCGTGGCGGGGCC
>QBMO01000150.1 GCA_003242075.1 Alphaproteobacteria bacterium | reverse complement strand
CGCCTGCCCAGTGGGCCGTGCTGTGTGGTGTGGAAGAACGTCGAGCCGGCGCAAGAGAGCGAAGACGCGATGCCGTGGGAAGTCGTCGGCCCCTTGCGCGCGCGCTATCCCAAGCTGGCGCGCCGGCTGGGCGTTGAAGGCGTGGCGGTGGCGGAGTTCGAGGTCGGCGCCGGCGGCGTCGTGAAAAACGTCCATTGCGTCTATGCGTGGCCCTCCGACGTGTTCTTCGACGCCGCGCGCGAGGCTCTCCTGGTCGCCAAGTTTCAGCCAAAGGCGGACCAGCACGTGCGCTTCGGATCGAGCTACCGCATGCCGTTCGTTTTCCGCATTGCCGGCGCCTCGCAGATCAAGGAACGCGGCCGCCGCGCCCGCAAATTGCGTCCGACTCTGCATGCCGCACAGCAGGCTGTGGAAAAGCTCCGCGGCACGAACTGATCCGATGCGTTAACGCATTGATCTTTCTTAACTTAACCCCGCGTTCATCATTTTAAGACGTTCTTAACGCTTCCCGGCGCCCGCGCGCGTGCAATCGCGTGCCCGCTGCGGGAGGATGACCGTCGGGGTCCGGCGATTCGTTTCGCCGTTAGATGGAATTAGGGGTCGGCTTTTGGACGGCGGATTCGCAAGCTTGCTTGTGGCGGCTGGCTCAGCCGCGATCGCGATGGCGTCGCTTCTGTGGGCGCTGCGCGTGACCGATGGCGCGCGCGGCAGCATTGAAGTCTGGAAGACGCGCGTGCGCGAGCTCGAGGACAAAGTCGCTTGGGCCGACGCCGTGTTCGGCGCCTTTCCCGGCGTCGTGCTGATCTGGGAAGACATGGTCAGCGATGGCGACGCTGAGTGGGGCAAGCCGCGCATCTATGGCAGCCCGCTTGCGCTCGCCTCGTTGCTGCGCTTCTCCGACAGTGCCGTCGCCGCCGAGCCGCCGGTGCGCATCCTGCAAGGTCTCTCCTTGTTTGACGCCACGGACAGCACCGGCGCCTCGACGCGGCTTGCGCCGGTTCTGGGCCGTCTGCGCCGCGAAGGCGCTGCCTTCTCGCTCAAGATTTCAACCCCGGACGGCGTCTTCGTCGAAGCCGATGGACGCACAGCCGGCGCGCGCGCCGTTGTGTGGCTGCTCGACGCTGGCGTGCGCGGCGTCGAGGATTCCGGCATCCGTGTCGAAGGCGGCCGCGAAGTCATCGCCCGCGATCCGACCGCCTTCCTCGAAATGTGGAACGCAGCGCCCTTCATGGCCTGGCGGGTCAATGGCGCGCTCAAGCTTGAATGGGCCAATCCTGATTATCTCGACGCGCTCGAAGCCAAGTCGCTCGATCAAGCCATCACCCGCAATCTGCTGCTCGACCAGGGCGCCACCGATCTCGCGCGCAAAGCCATCGACACCGGCGAAGCGCAAGAAGAAACGCGCTCCGCCATCGTCAAAGGCGAGCGCCGCATTCTGCGCATCCGCGTGAGCCCGGTCGCCGGCGGCGCCGCTGGCATCGCGCTCGACGTCACCGATAGCGAAGTCGCACGCGATCTGCTCTCCAGCCAGCAACGCGCGCACGACGAAACACTCGATCACTTGGCCGAAGGCATCGCCGTGTTCGACGCGCAAAAGCGTCTCATGTTTCACAATCGCGCCTTCGAGCAGATGTGGAATCTCGATCCCGCCTTCCTGCAGGATCGCCCCGCGCACGCCGCCTGGCTCGATTACCTCAAGGAAAAGCGCAAACTGCCGGCGCACGCGAACTATGCCGAATGGCGCGCGCGCGAGCTGGCCCTCTACCAAGAAGTCTCGGACATGCCGCAGGACTTCTGGGTGCTGCCGGATGGCCGCATGCTGCGCATCGCGCGCCAGCGTCACCCCAGCGGCGGCCTGCTGCTGATCTTCTCCGACATCACCAACGAAGTGTCGTTGAAGAGCTCGTACGATGCGCTGCTGCAAACGCAGAAAGCCGCGCTCGACAAGCTGCACGAAGCCGTCGTTGTGTTCGGCCTCGATGGCCGTTTGAAGCTGCACAACGCCGCCTTCTCCACCATGTGGAAGCTGGAGCAGGGCGCGCTCGAAGACGATATGGCGTACGACAAGGTGGTCGCCGCCTGCGAGAAGCTGTTCCACGACAAAGCCGAGTGGGCGAAAGTCCGCGCCCGCATCACCGATCCATCGCCGGAAGCGCGCACCGAATATCGCGGCGAGATGCGCCGTAGCGATGAGAGCGTGCTGAAATTCCTCACCCGGCCGCTACCGGACGGCGCCACCATCGTCGCCTTCCAAGACATCACCGCCGACCGCCGCGTCGAAGATGCGCTGCGCGAGCGCGCCGAAGCGTTCGAGACCGCCGATAAATTGAAGGGCCAGTTCGTCGAGAACGTCTCCTACCAATTGCGCAATCCGCTCCAGGCGATTTACGGCAACGCCGAAATGCTCGCGGCCAAGGTGTTCGGCCCGCTGAATGACCGCCAGGTCGAGCAGGTCGATTCGATCATCGAAGCGTCGGGCAATCTCTCCAAGCTGATCGACAATATTCTCGACGTCGCCATGGTCGAAGCCGGCAATGTCGCGCTCGATCTCGCGCCGATGGATATGTACGAGATCATCACCGAGAGCGTGCAAATGGCCGCCTCGAAAGCGCGCGACACCGAAGTGCCGATCCGCGTCAAATGCGATCCCAAGATTGGCGCCATCGACGCCGATCAAAAGCGCATCACGCAAGTGATCGTGAACCTGCTCTCGAATGCGCTGCGCCATACCGAACGCGGCGACACCATCACCGTCTCGGCCGAGCGCATCGACGATATCGTCCGTCTCACCGTCGCCGACACCGGCAAGGGCATGGCCTTCGATCAGCAAGCGCGCGCGTTTGACTCATTCGAGTCCGGCGATCGCCGTGGCGCGGGCTTGGGCTTGGCGCTCGTACGCTCATTCGTGGAAATGCACGGCGGCTGGGTGGCGCTGCAAAGCGAGCCCGGCCGCGGCGTTACCGTCACCTGCCACTTGCCCGCCCACGCCCCACTCTCCGGCCCTCCACCAGCCCCGCCAACGCGGAAGGCGGCGTAAGTTCTCCACTCTATCCGGAGGACACACCGAGGACCGTCGGCTTCCAGCCGGGATTGGTTCAGCCTGCAAACTGTTGTGTGATTGATGCAAAGATGCCGGCTGGAAGCCGGCGGTCCTCGGGGATTTACGGGGATAGATGGCCGCTTATCCGACAGGGCTCAGTTCGCGCTACAATGCCCGCATCATCTTCGCAGGAGGGCAGTTGGATCCCTGTTCAGCCAACGCGAAGATGGTGTGATCGAGCGTGATGCGCCGGTGCTTCTCGCAAGAGAAGGCGGAGCACCAGACGGACAGACCCCTTGGACGTTTTGGTGTTTCGTATCGCACCGTTCGCAGAAGCCCGCGGAGTTGTAACCGCGTGGAGTCAGTACAGAGGATCGCCGCCGAACAGCGACGACTCTCACGCCGCCGGCAGACCCGCCTCCTGGAGTGAAAGACCTCCCGCGACGGAGCCGATGAAGCAGATCACGGAGACGCGAGCGAAAGCGTCCGGCGCTGCGCAAGCAGCGCACACTGTAACCACCTTAGACGTGATCCTTCGCGTCTCCGCCCTCCGATCTCGCGTAAGCGAGATCGTCCGCCGAAGCCTTGGCGAAGGCGGACCAGCACGACTGAAACAACCCCGTCATTCCGGACGCGCGGAGCGCGATCCGGAACCCAGGGGCCGCAGGCGCGTCGTTTGCCCCTGGGTTCCGGGCTCAACGCGTGCCGCGGCGCCCCGGAATGACGAAGAGTGAACGTGGTTGTGAAGCGCTAAATCCAGCGCCGAACGCGCTTTGTGTACGCGTCAAACACCTCGCCGAATTGTCGGCGCATCTTGGCTTCTTCGAACGGGATGAACACAAAGTTCGCCACCGCAAACATCAACACCGGCGCGAGCAGCATGAACGGTCGCCCAAACCAAAGCGCGCCGCCGATGCAAAAGATCACCATGCCGAGATACATCGGGTTGCGCGTGATCGCGAACACGCCGTTCGTGACCAATGCATTGTTGGTCTCCGAGTTCGGCAAGAGCTGCGTGTCGGCGCGGCGAAACTGAAAGATCGCCCAGAACATCAGCGCCAGCGCGGCGACAATCACGATCAAACCGATCGGCCGCGTCTGCCAAACTGGCAATGTATCGAGTGCCGGCGCCAAGCTCAGAAAGTATGTCACCGCAAGCAGAAGCAGCGCCCAAAGCGGCGGCGGCACAAGCCGCATCTAGTGCTGGCTCTTTGGCAGCCGCACGACCAAGCCATCCAGCTCCGCGCTCACTTTGATCTGGCAGGAGAGGCGAGAATTGTCTTCGACGTCGTTGGCGAAATCCAACATGGATTGCTCCATCGAGTTTTGCTCGCCGGTTTTCGAGAGCCACTCGGGATCGACATAAACGTGACAGGTCGCGCAAGCGCACGCGCCGCCGCAATCGGCGTCGATGCCTGGCACGGCGTGTTTCACGGCCGCTTCCATCACCGTCTGCCCAACCGGCGCTTCGATGACGTGCTCTTTACCGGAGGCTTCGATGTAAGTGATTTTCGGCATGGTCTCGTTTCAAATCCTCAACGCGCGGCCGCCACAAGTTCTTTCATCGGCCGCGTCTCATCTTCAAGTTCGCCGGGCGGTATAGTGCGTCCCGTCTGGATCAGCATCTTTGCCCCAAGATACTCCGCCGGCCGGTTCACCGCATCGACTGCGATCAATTTCGGCCCCTTGTAATAGAAGGCCGCGAACGATCGGTCAGCCATGACGCCGCGTAAGACGACGTTGTCGTAACCCTGGAACAGGCCGGCGATCTGCAATTTGAGGTCATATTGGTCGGACCAGAACCACGGCGCTTCGACAGTGTGGGGCTTGGCCCCGGACAACGCGGCGGCGACGATCTTGGCGCCCTCCATGGCGTTATGGACGCTTTCCAGCCGCGCCATACGCTGGTCGAAGTGCGCCATCGGCCGCGCCGCGCAATCGCCAATGGCGAAGATGGCAGGGTCGGAGGTCTGGCAGAGCGCATCGGTGACGATGCCGTTCTCGACCGCCAGCCCGCATTGCTCGGCCAGCGCGATGTCAGGCGTGACGCCGATCCCGGCGATGACGATGTCAGCGGGGATTTCCATGCCGTCTACGAGGGCGACGCCGGTCACGCGCTCGCGGCCCTTAATCACGGCCGGCTGGCCGCCGAGCACGAATTGCACGCCTTGGCGCGTGTGCTCATCCAGGAAAAAGCCCGCGACTTCCGGGCTGGTGACGCGCGCGAGTGGCCGCACCGCTGTTTCGATCACCGTCACGTGCAGCCCAAGCTGGCGCGCAACGGCGGCGGCTTCGAGCCCAATATAGCCCGCGCCGACCACCACCAGTTTGGCGTCGCGCACGAAATGCGGTTTCAGCGCATCGACGTCGGCGGCGGTGCGAAACAAGTGCACGCCGGCCAGATC
>QBMO01000014.1:17176-41037 GCA_003242075.1 Alphaproteobacteria bacterium | reverse complement strand
GTGTAAGCGACGCGCTCGATGACGCCGGTTTCCGCCGCGCGCCGCAGCGCCGCGCCGCGTTCATTGGCGTAGATCGCGAACGCTGCCGCATAAGAGATGATCACAGCGACGACGGTGACGAGCACCAAGCGGCCGGTCAGCGTGTTGAGCGGGGCCCAGCTCACGCTTTTTCGACCGGCGCCGTGAACACGTAGCCGCCGCCCCAAACTGTCTTGATCAGCTTCGGCGTGCGCGCATCGATTTCGATCTTGCGGCGCAGGCGGCTGACTTGGGTATCGACGGCGCGGTCGAACACGTCCGTGCCGCGTTCAAACGCGAGGTCGAGCAATTGTTCGCGCGACAGCACGATCTTGGGGCGCTGCAAGAAGGTGAGAAGCAGGCGATATTCGCCAGTGGAGAGTTCGTGCGTGACGCCTTCATCGTCGACCAGTTCGCGCTCCGCCAATTTCAGCGTCCAGCGATCAAAGCGCATGGCGTCGCCGCTGGGCGCCTCAACATCCGGCGGCAGCGCGTGCGTGCGGCGCAGCACGGCATCGATGCGCGCCATGAGTTCGCGCGGGTTGAACGGCTTCACCACATAGTCGTCGGCGCCGACTTCGAGGCCGATAATGCGATCGAGTTCCTCGGCGCGGGCTGAGAGCAAGATCACCGGAATATGATTGGCTTCGCGAATATGCCGGCACAGCGAGAGCCCGTCCTCGCCCGGCATCATGATATCGAGGATGACGAGATCGACGCGGTTTTCCTTGATCGCCTTGCGGGCGGCCTCGGCGCTATCGACGGCCGTGGCGCGCCGGCCATTCTTCTTGAGGAACTGGGCCAGCGATTCACGAATCTCGCGGTGGTCGTCAACCACTAGAATATGCGGGTCTTCCGGCGTCATGGGACTTGATGTGCGCCGCCTAGTGTCAAAAATCTACCGAGCGCGCGTGCCGAGAATGTGCCAAACCTTGGCAGAGCGGGGGTAGGGACACACTTTGGCGCTGACGGCGCCTTTGGCCGCCACACGGATGCCAAGGTCGGCGCCTCTGATGGCCGGGCTTTCAAGGGGACGATTTATGAGTTTCAGAGCAGTGGCGATGACGGTCGGTGCGGCGGCGGTTCTGACGGCTTGCGCCGGGGGCGGCGTCACCCAGGTGCGCGATCCGATCCGCGCGGTGATGTCGGCCGACGCGCTGATGTTCGTCTCCTTCGATACCGATGGCAATTTGAGCATCACGCGTGAAGAGCTGGAGACGGGCATTCCGCGCGAATGGGCGCGCGCCGATGCCAATAGCGACGGCAACCTTTCGCCGATCGAGTTCCAGAACTGGTCCAACCTTGTGCTCGGCGGCAGCCAAATGGGTCCGTACCGACTCGATTTCGACCGCAACGTGGATAACACCATTACGCGCGACGAGTTCGAGACCGAAGTGCGCGGCCGCTTCTCCGATTATGATCAAGATAGCAGCGGCGCGCTGTCGCGCTCGGAATTCGTGCGCTTGCTCGGTCAGGCGCGCCCGCCGACGGTGCAGCGTCCGCCGCCTGGCATGCCCCAGCGCTGACACGCTTTGGCGTAAAAAAGCGCCTTGGCGCAAAACCTCCGCCACACCTCGTGCGTATATTGATTGAACTAGGGTGCTCCCTCGCCCTAGGGCGGCGTTTCCTCCCCCCGAATGCCGCCACCTGCTCAGAAGCGGCCAGCGCCCCTCCCGACGCTGGCCGCTTTTTTGTTCCGGGACTTTCTCTGCGCCAGACACACTTTGGCGCAACCGCGACCAACGCGCGAAACAGCGGCGACTTATTGGAACATCATGGCCGGTCGCCCCCCAATCCGGCTCATAGGAGATAGACTCATGCGTAAGTTTTTGCTGGCCGCGGCCGGTTTCGCGGCGTTGGCAGGCGCGGCTGGTGTGGCGCTGGCGCAGAACGACGCCCCGCAGCGCACGCGCGGCGATCACTTCTTCCAGGCTGACAGCAACAATGACGGCGCCGTGACGCGCGCCGAGTATGACGCCGCACGCACCGCTCACTTTGCGCGTCTCGATACCAACAATGACGGCAACCTCACGCGCGAAGAACGTCGCGCTGAACGTGGCGAGCGCGGCGGGCGTGGTCATGGCCGACGCGGCGGTGGTCACATGCTGACGAGCGCCGACGCCAACAATGATGGCGACATCACGCGCGAAGAATTTCTCGCACGCCCCACCGCCATGTTTGCACGCATGGACGCCGACAATAACGGCGTCATTTCCGCCAGCGAGCGTCCGCAGCGTCCCGAACGCGGCGAACGTGGCCCGCGCGGCGACCGCCCGGAACGTGTGAGCCCGGACGCCAACAATGACGGCCAACTCTCGCGCGCCGAGTTCGTCGCCTCGGGCGGTTCCATGTTCGATCGCTTCGATGCGAACAATGATGGTCGCGTGACGCGTGAAGAAATGGCCGCTGCTCGTCCGCAACGTCGCGGCGCCGAGTAAGCGGTTAGGCGCGGCCGGGATGATGGCTCACCCGGTCGCGCCGCTCGCGCTTATGAGGGGAAGGGGCTTGCCGGGGCGCTCGCGCCGGCCATGTGAGGATGGATGATGTTCGCCGAGTGGAAGCAGAAAGCTTTGGACGCCTGGGCCAAACGGCCTGGCTTTTTGCGTGGGCGCAGCCTGTTTATCGGCGGCGCTGTGCTGCTTGTGCTTGTCGTCGGCTGGAACATGTTCGCCGGCGGCAGCGACGCTGAGCCTTATCGCACGGCGCCTATTGATCGTGGCTCGATCACGCGCGTCGTCAGCGCAACCGGCACGTTGCAGCCGCTCGTCTCCGCCAATGTCGGCTCGACTGTGTCGGGGCCGGTGACGGAGGTACTGGTCGACTTCAACAGCCAGGTTACCGCCGGCCAGGTTTTAGCGCGGCTTGATCCGACGCCGTTTCAGCAACGCATCGTGCAGGCGCAAGCGCAGCTTTCATCGGCGCAAGCGCAGCTGGCGGTCGCCGAGTCCGACTATCAACGTTACGTATTGCTGCAACAGCGCGGCTTTGCCTCCGAACAATTGATGTCGCAACAACGCGCCGCGCGCGATACGGCGCGCGCCGCTGTCGCAACAGCGCGCGCGCAAGTCGCTGCCGCGCAAACAGATTTAGGCCGCAGCGTCATCCGCTCGCCGATCGCAGGCGTGGTCGTGGACCGGCAAGTGAACGTCGGCCAATCGGTCGCCGCCAGCTTGCAGGCGCCGACGCTTTTTATCATCGCGCAGGATCTGCAGCGCTTGCAGGCCAACATCACGGTCGATGAAGCCGATATCGGCTACGCCGCCGAAGGGCAGGCGGTGCGCTTTACGGTCGATGCGTTTCCAGATCGCGAGTTTGAAGGCCGTGTGAGCCAAGTGCGCCAGCAAGGCGTGTCTGAACAAGGCGTCGTCACCTACACAGTCGTGGTCGAAGCCGACAATCCTGGCCGTGCTTTGCTGCCCGGCATGACGGCGAATGCCGAAATCATTCTCGAACAGCGCGACAACGTACTGCGCCTGCCGAACACCGCTTTGCGCTTTCGCCCCGCCGATCCTGAGATTGCTGCGACCGGTCAAGCCCTGGCGGCTGAGACAGGCGGTGGCGGTCAGCGCGCGCGCGGCGAAGGCGGCCCACGCGCTGAAGGCGGTCAACGTGGCGGCGGCGAAGGTCGTGGCCAGCGTGGCGGCGGCGGGCGCGGCGTAGCGCAGCTGACGGAGTCGCTCGAACTTAACGCAGAGCAACAAGCGCGCGCGCAACAGATTTTCCAAACTGCCATGGTTGCCGCGCAAAGCGGTGGCGGCGGTGGCGGCGGCGATCGGCGCGCCGCGATGCGACGCGTCCGTGATCAAGTGATCCGCGAACTGGAGCCGACGTTCAACGATCGCCAGCGCGAATTGCTCGCGGCGCTGCGTCAAGGCGCAGGCGCGCAGCGCGAAGTGCGTCAGCAAGCTGTCGTCTGGGTGCTGCGCAACAATCGCCCGACGGCGGCGCAAGTCGAAATCGGCGTCGCCGACAATGGCTACACGCTGTTGCACGAAGGCCTGCAGGAAGGTGATGAAGTCATCATTGGCGGCGGCCCGCGCGCGGATGCGGCGCAGGCGCCTGGCGGGCCGTTCGGTGGCGGCGCAGGCGGCGGTCGTGGCGGCGGCGGTGCCCGCGTACGGGGCGCCTGATGACGGCGCCGTTGATCGAAGCCAAGGAGCTGGTGAAGCTCTACCAGATGGGCGACGAGACCGTGCACGCGCTCGCTGGCGTGAGCTTTGTGGTGCCGCGCGGCGATTATTGCGCCATCGTCGGGCCGTCGGGCTCGGGCAAGTCGACGATGATGAACATTCTCGGCGGTCTCGATACACCGAGCGGCGGGCGCATCGTTATCGACAATGCCGACATCGCTACGCTCACCGACGAAGAATTGGCGACGTTCCGCAACCGCACCATCGGTTTCATCTTTCAGAGCTTCAATCTGCTGCCGCGCTTGAGTGCGCTCGAAAACGTCGAACTGCCAATGATCTATGGCGGCGTGCTGCCGAAGGAGCGCAAGGAGCGCGCCGCGGCTTTGCTGACGCGTGTGGGCTTGGGAGAACGCATGTCGCACCGGCCGACGCAGCTCTCCGGCGGCCAGCAACAGCGTGTCGCCATCGCGCGCGCGCTCGCCGGCCGCCCCGCACTGTTGCTCGCCGACGAGCCCACCGGCGCGCTCGATACGCAGACCGGCAAAGATATTTTGAACCTGTTTTCCGAGCTCAATCGCGAAGGCGTCACCATCGTGATCGTTACGCACGACCACGAGGTCGCCGCCGCGACCAAACGCACGATCGAAATGCGCGACGGACGGATCGTGGCCGATCATCTGAACGGGAGCCGCGCGGCATGATGCGGACAGCTGATCTTGTCTCCAGCGCCAGCCGGGCGCTGCGCTCTAATCCGCTTCGCTCGGCGTTGACGGCGCTAGGCGTCATTATCGGCGTCGGCTCCGTTGTCGCCATGGTGGCGCTGGGCTCAGGCGCTCAGGCGCAAGTTGAGCGCTCGATTGCGAGCCTCGGCTCAAACTTGCTGATCGTCGTGCCAGGCGCGCAAGCGACGGGCGGCGTGCGCATGGCGCAGGGCGGGGGCGGGCGCGATACGCTGACACTGGATGACGTCGAAGCGATTGCGGGACTCGAAGGCGTGCTCGCTGTCGCGCCGTCGCAACGCGGCAACGCGCAGCTGGTCGCCAATGGCGTCAACTGGAACACGCGCATCGAAGGCGTGACGCCGTCCTACATGCTGGCGCGCGATTGGGAGGTGGCGCAAGGCCGCTTCTTCGATGAGTCGGAAGAGCGCCAAGCGCGCCGCGTCGTGGTGCTCGGGGCCACGGTGGCGCGTGAGCTTTTCCCGAATGTCGATCCCATCGGCCAGGCGATGCGTATCAGCGGCGGCAGTTACGAAGTGATCGGCGTGCTCGAGTCCAAGGGCCAATCCGGCTTCGGCATGGACCAGGACGATGTCGTGCTCGCGCCGCTGACGACAGTGAAACGCCGCATCTCCGGCCGCTTTCGCCGGGCCGATACGGTCAGTCAGATATCGGTGAAGGCGGCCAGCGAGGGCGAACTCAACCGCCTGCAGGAAGACGTCGAAAATCTATTGCGCGATCGTCATCGTATCCGCCCTGGCGACGAGGACGATTTCACCGTCCAGAATCTAAGCTCGATCACCGAAACCGCGGCAGCGACGACACAGGTGTTCACTTACCTTCTGGGGGGAATTTCAGCCGTCTCGCTGTTGGTTGGCGGTATTGGTATCATGAACATCATGCTGGTCAGCGTAACTGAACGGACGCGCGAGATCGGCTTGCGGAAGGCTTTGGGGGCGCGTCAGTCAGATATTTTGCACCAGTTTGGGCTGGAGGCGGTGACTCTTTCCCTGGCGGGAGGGATCGTCGGCCTGGCGCTGGGGGTCGCTGGCGCCTGGGGCATGACGTCATTGTTTAACCTGCCACTGGTAATAGCGCCGCAGAACGCCCTTATGGCAATTGGGTTCTCTGGGCTGGTCGGCGTGGTTTTTGGCGCTTATCCGGCCTGGCGCGCGGCGAAGCTCGATCCGATCGAAGCGCTGCGGCGGGAGTGAGGAAGAAGTTCTCATGCGTTTTCTGATGGTTTCCCTTCTGGCTTTGGCGACGGCGATGCCGGCGAACGCCGACACGCTGATCGATGCGATGAATGATGCGATGCTGTCGAACCCGACGCTCGCCGCGCAACGCCAGCGCCTGAACGCCACCCGGGAACAACTGCCCCAAGCCTTGTCCGAAGCCCTGCCGCAAATCTCGATCAGCGGCAGCGCCAATGCGAGCGATAGCGACAGCGACAACCCGTTGCTCGATGGCGATCTGCGCGAGACATGGTCGGCATCGGCGGGCGTGTCGCAGC
This sequence comes from Alphaproteobacteria bacterium, assembly GCA_003242075.1. Classification (GTDB taxonomy): domain Bacteria; phylum Pseudomonadota; class Alphaproteobacteria; order Caulobacterales; family Aquidulcibacteraceae; genus Vitreimonas. The sequence continues at coordinate 34,657 of QBMO01000014.1, read as the reverse complement.
TTCTGTTCGGCGGCGGCCGCGTGCTCGCATCGACCCGCGCCGCGCGCGCTCAGATCGCCGGCGCCGAGGCCGACTACGAACTCGCCACCCAAACGTTGCTGCTGCAGGTCACCACCGCCTACGCTGACGTACGCCAATCGCAGGCCATCGTCGCGGCGCGAGAAATCACCGTGAGCAATCTCACGCGCTTGCTCGACTATGCGCAAGCGCAGTTCGATGCGGGCGTTGTCACCCGCACCGACGTTGCGCAAAGCCAAGCGCGCTTGGCGCAGGCGCGCACGCTGCTGGTGCAAGCGCAAGGCACGCTGGCCGCGTCGACGCAGGCTTACTTGCGTCTCGTCGGCAATCCGCCGTCCAATCTGGAAGCGCCGCCCACGGCGATCGGATTGCCCATCGATCTGCCGAGTGCGCTTGATGAAGCGGCGGAATATAGCCCGGTGCTGATCAGCGCCGTCGCTGACACGCAATTGGCCGACGCCAACGTCGCACTCGCCGACTCGCAAGGGCGCATGCGCGTCACCTTGGAAGCGGGCCAATCCATCGGTGCGGATTTTGACGACGATCTTTCAGAATCCACGTCCGACTCCGTCGGCTTGCGCGTCTCGGTGCCGATCTTCCAAGGCGGGGCCACGCGATCGCGCAGCCGCGCACAACGCGCTTTGCGCGCCGCCACCAATCTCGATCTCGCCGCCACCCAGCGCGCCGTGCAGGAGCAAGTGACAAACGCCTGGACCGGCCTCGCCAGCGCTCGCGCCGCCGTCGATAGCGCACGCGAGCAAGTGGAAGCGTCCGAACTGGCCTATGAAGGCGTGACGCTCGAGCAGGAAACCGGCTTGCGCTCCACCGTCGAAGTGCTCGACCAGGAGCAGGATCTCTTGAACGCGCGCATCGCGCTGGCGCAAGCCGAACGCAACGTCGTCGTCGCCGAGCGCCAATTGCTGGCCGCTGTCGGCCGTCTCGAAATCGCCGAAGCCGGCGGCCAGCTCCCGGACGACACGCTGCGCGGCCGCTAACGCGCTTTCCGCTTGCGGCGCCGCCAAATCCGATTATCTGCTCGAACCTGCTTCGCGGGCGTAGTTCAGAGGTAGAACGTCAGCTTCCCAAGCTGAATGTCGGGGGTTCGATTCCCCCCGCCCGCTCCAGACTTGACACCAGTCGCGTCACACGTTCGACAACGCTGCCAACGGAGTTCGCATGGCGGCTTGGTCGAATTGGTCGGGGAGTGTGCGGGCGCGGCCGGCGGAGATCGCGCGACCGCGCACGGAGGCTGAGCTGGCGCGTATCGTGGCAGGCGCGGCGAAGCTGCGCGTCGTTGGCGCTGGGCATTCCTTCATGCCGCTTTGCGAAACGACCGGCACGCTCATCAGTCTCTCCGAGCTTGAGGGCGAGATCGCGTTTAATGCGGATAAGTCGCGCGTGTGGGCGCCCGCGGGCTGGAGCTTGGCGAAGCTTACGGCCGCGCTTTGGGCAGAGGGCGTGTCGCTGATCAATCAGGGCGACGTGAATCCACAAGCGCTGGCCGGCGCGATCGCGACCGGAACGCACGGCACGGGCGCGGCGCTTGGCTCGCTATCCACCACGGCGCGCGCTTTTCGGCTGATGCTGGCGGATGGTTCGATCGTTACGTGCAGCGACACTGAGAACGCGGACCTCTATCAGGCGGCGCGTTTGTCGCTGGGTTTGCTGGGCGTGGCGACGCGGATCGAAATCGACGTGATCCCGGCTTATCATCTCGAAGAGAAAATAGAGTCGCATCATATCGACGCCGTCGCCGAACGCTGGGACGAGATGGTGGCGAACAATCGCCATGCTGAGTTCTTCGTCTTTCCCTATGGCGATCAGGCGATCGTGAAAACGCTCAATCCGGCGCCTTCCGAAGGCCCGATGGAGCAGATGAACGATATGGACGACCGCGCATTTCGCGTGATTTGCGATCTCTGTTCGGCGTTGCCATTTTTGACTCCGTCCTTGCAGAAGCTGATCGTGCGGCCGGGCATCCGTCAGCGGCGCGTGGGGCCTGCGTATCAGATCTTTCCGTCTGACCGCACGGTGCGGTTCGAGGAGATGGAATACGAGATGCCGCGCGCGAACGGATGGCCCGCGCTGCGCGAGGCGATCGCGTGGATCAAGACGCGCAAGCTGCCGGTGGCGTTCCCGTTCGAGTTCCGTACGATTGCGGCGGATGATATCTGGCTCTCGCCGATGAGCGCGGGGCCGTGCTTGTCGATCTCGGTGCATCAGTATGCGAAGATGCCGTGGCGGGACTTCTTTGCCGGCGTCGAGCCCGTCCTCCGTGCGCATGGCGGGCGCCCGCATTGGGCCAAGCGGCACACATTGACGGCGGCCGACGTCGATGCACTTTATCCGAACGCGGGGCGCTTCAAGACTGTGCGCGCAGCGCATGATCCGAGCGCGAAGTTCGCCAATGCGCATCTGGCGTCATTGTTCGTGGAGGGCGCGTGAGCGATATCGATCTGCACCGGCATTTGATCGGCCAGCAAGGCTCGCGCGCGGCGCTGAATACGCCTGTGCTTGTCATTGATCGCGATGCGCTGCAGCGGAATATCGAGGCGATGGCGGCGTTTGCGCGCCAGCATGGCGTAGCACTCCGCCCGCACGCCAAGACGCACAAAAGCGTCGATATCGCGCGCCTGCAAATGGCCGCCGGCGCTGTTGGAGTGTGCTGCGCCAAGATGGGCGAGGCCGAGGCGCTCGCGGCGGGCGGGATCAATGCAATCCTGATCACGTCGCCGGTGGTGACGCCACAGGCGATTGCGCGCTTGGCGGCGCTGCACGAGCGCATCGGCGATCTCCGCGTGGTGGCGGATAATCCGGAAAATGTCGCCGCTCTCGCAGCTGCAATGAAAGACGCGAGCCGGCCGTTGCCGGTGGTTGTGGATCTCGATCCGGGCATTCGGCGCACCGGCGTGTCCTCAGCGGAGGCTGCTGTGGCTTTGGCCAAGCAGATCGCCGCCGCGCCCTCGTTGCGCTTCGCAGGCGTGCAGTTTTATTGCGGCGCGCAGCAGCACATCGAAAAATACGAAGAGCGCCGCGCTGCGATAGAGGAGCGCACGGCGCATCTCAGCAGCGTTGTCGCGACGCTGGAAGCGGCTGGGCTGAAGCCGGAGGTCGTCACCGGCGGCGGGACCGGCACGCATCATATCGATGCGGCGCTCGCTGTGCTGACCGAATGGCAAACGGGCTCGTACGTCTTTATGGACAAACAATACGTCGATTGCGATCTCACCGGCGGCGCTGCGCCGTTCGAGAATGCCCTCTTCATCGATGCACACGTGATCAGCGCTAACGCGCCGGGGATGGGCACGTTGGATGCCGGTTTTAAGGCGCTCTCCACCGATGGTGGCTCGCCGCAGATCGCCGATGGCGCGCCGAAGGATGCGGCGTTCTTTTTCATGGGCGACGAGCACTCGGCGCTGATCGCCATGGGTCATCAGTTCCGTGTCGGCGATCAGGTGACGCTGACGGCGCCGCACTGCGATCCCACCGTCAATCTCTACGACGCCTACCACGTCGTGCGTGGCGGCGACCTGATTGATATCTGGCCGGTCAGTGCGCGCGGACGTTCGCGCTAGAAACCCGGGCGCCTGCACGCTAGGTTGACGGCAAAGGAGCCGCTTCCATGGCCGAGATCGCCCAAGCCCAGCTGCGCAAGTTCACCGACGAGATTTGGAACGACGAGATCGTGCCGAAGCTCGCCGAGTACATCGCCATTCCAAACAAGTCGCCGTCCTTCGATCCCGATTGGGAGAAGCACGGCTACATGGAAGAGGCGTTGCAGCTGCTGGTGAAGTGGGCGGAGACCAAGCTGCCGGCACTGGGCGCCACGCTCAGCATCGAACGCTTGCCGGGCCGAACGCCGCTCATCCTGATCGAAGTGCCGGGCGCGAAGAACTCCGACACCGTCATGCTTTACGGGCACCTCGATAAGCAGCCGGAGATGACAGGGTGGGCCGAAGGCAAGGGGCCGTGGATCCCCGTGCTTGAAGGCGACAAGCTTTACGGGCGCGGCGGCGCTGACGATGGCTATGCGATGTTCGGCGCGCTGGCGGCCTTGCTGGCGCTAAAGGAGCAGAACATTCCGCACGCGCGTGCGGTGGTGGTGATCGAAGCGTCGGAAGAAAGCGGCTCGCCGGATTTGCCGTTTTACATGGACGCGCTGGCGGATCGCATTGGCGAGGTATCTCTCGTTGTCTGTCTCGACAGCGGCTGCGGCGATTATGATCGCTTGTGGCTCACGACATCGCTGCGCGGCATGGTTGGCGGCACGTTGCGCGTGGATGTGCTGGAAGAGGGCGTGCACTCGGGCGATGCGTCCGGCGTGGTGCCGTCGAGCTTCCGCGTGCTGCGCCAGTTGCTGGCGCGCGTCGAAGATATCGAAACCGGCGTGATCAAGGGCGCTGCCTTCAACGCTGCAATTCCGGCTGAGCGACAGAAGCAGGCGAAGGTCGCCGCGCAAGCTTTGGGCGATCAGGTCTACGCCAAGTTTCCGTTCGTCGATGGCATGAAGCCAAACGGCACGGAGCTAGCGGAGCTCGTGCTTAATCGCACTTGGCGGCCGGCGCTTTCAGTCACGGGTTTTGCCGGTGCGCCGGAGCCGGTGAATGCCGGCAACGTGTTGCGTCCGTTCACCGAAGCGAAGCTCTCGCTGCGCGTGCCGCCGACGGCAGATGCGAAGAAGGCAAGCGCGGAGCTGAAGCGCATTCTCGAAACCGATCCGCCTTATGGCGCGAAGGTAAGCTATGCGGGCGAGAAGGATGGCTCGGGCTGGAATGCGCCTGCGACGGCGCCGTGGCTGGAGGCAGCACTTGAGGATGCCTCGCACCAAGCTTGGGGCCAGCCGATGGCGATGATGGGCGAGGGCGGATCGATCCCGTTCATGGGCATGCTCGGCGAGAAATTTCCGAGGGCGCAGTTCGTCGTCACGGGCGTGTTGGGCCCGCATTCGAATGCGCATGGCCCGAACGAGTTTCTGCACATCCCGACCGGCAAGCGTGTGACGGAAACCGTCGCGCGCGTGCTGGCTGCGCATTACGAGCGCTAGGAGGGCGGGTCTTCAGACCCGCATGCGGACCTGGAAGGTCCGCGGTCCCTTTAGCCGGCGGCCTTCTGAGCTACCGGTGAGGCCGTCACATCAGCGCTTGGGCGCAGGCGCGCGAAGCGCATCACGGTCGCGGCGATGCGGTCGCGGTCGGCCGGTTTGACCATGTGTTCGGCGGCGCCCAGCGCGAGCGCATGCGCGCGGTCTTCGTTCACTGAGAGCACGACGACCGGCACGTCTTGTGTCAGCGGGTCTTGTTTCAAGCTTTGCAGAACACGCCAGCCGGAGCGATCCGGCAAGAAGATGTCGAGCAGCACCAAAGCCGGCTTTTTGGCGCGTACGAGCGCCAGGCCCGCCTCGCCGCCGCCGACACCTTGAACGGCAAAGCCCGCGCGCGTCAACGCGCGCGCCGCGAGTTCGCGTGCATCCGGTTCGTCTTCGATGACGAGAAGCTGCGCAAGGCGGCGCGTGATGGTGAGGCCAAGGCCGGTGCCGCCATATTGCTGGGTGATTGAAGGATCGGCCTGCACGAAGGGCTGGAACAGGCGCGACATGTGTTCCTTTGACATGCCGATGCCGCTGTCGCGCACCGTTATGAAGAGCTGATCGACGCCGTTGCAGAGGCGGCGGTCGGTGGTCACTTCGATGCGGCCGTTCCGCGTGAACTTGGCGGCATTGGAGAGGAGGTTGAGCACGCACTGGCGCAGCTTCATTGCATCCGTGTGGGCTTCGCTGACGCCATCGTCTTCGGCGACGATGATGACGTTGCCGTTCTGCTCGGCGATCGGACGGATGGTGGCGATCAGCTCCTCAAGCATAGCGTGCGGCTCGAACGGCGCGGCGGCCACGTCCATGCGTCCGGATTCGATCTTGGAGAGATCGAGGATTTCGTTGATCAGGCTCAAGAGATGCTTGGCGGCGGTGAGGATGCGATTGAGATCTTGTACGGCGGCGGCGTCGCCTGCGTCCTCGGCATCTTCCTGCAGCATCTCGGCGTAGCCGATAATGGCGTTGAGCGGGGTGCGCAGTTCGTGGCTCATATTGGCCAGGAATTGCGACTTGGCCAGATTGGCGCTGTCTGCTTCGTGACGCGCATGCGCGAGATCGTCGATGCCGCGCTCGATCGCGCCGCTGCGTTGGACGAGCGCAGTGAGCAGGTCGGCAAGGCGCGCAGAGGCGGGCTGTGCAATCGCATCATCGAATACGGCCGCCAGTTCGTTCCGCAACGTCTGGATGGCTGTGCTTTGGGATTCGAGCGCTGTAACTGCGAGGGGCGCGATGTCGGTGGCGACGGCTGGCACTGCTTCCGCGGTCCGAGAAACACAGGTGAGACGCACAGGTGCGCCGTCCGGCGTTGTGCGCACGAAGCCCTGGTGCCGAATGCGCACGCGCGTCCCATCGGCGCGGACTACGTCCTGCTCCAACGCGATGCGACGCACGGCGCCGCGCGCCGGCGCAAACGCGCCGAGCACAAGCGGCCGGTCAGCGTCGGGCGCGAAGAGCGCGTCATCCACGACATCGGCATACGAAACAGGGCGGCCGACGAGTGCTGAAAGGCGCGGGGCGCCGATTAAGCGCTCGCGGGTGAAGTCGATTTCCCAAGCGGCGGACGCGGCGTCGCCGAAGCTCATATTGAGCTGGCGCACCCATTCGGCGTCCTGCATGCGTGCGTGCGAAGCGGCGTGTACGTGATAGAGCGCAGCGGCGAAGATGTAAGCAAGGCCGACGGCGCACGCGAGCGCGGCGATCACGCCTGCGGCATCGACCAGGAACAGGAGCCCGAGCAGCGCGTAAGGTGCGCACGCGATCAAGGTGTGCAGGCGACCGTGGCGTGCACTGAAGGCGGCAGAGCTCAACAGCACGGCCAGCAGTACGCCAGCGACGGCGCCGCCTAAGCCCGATTGTGCATACCACGCCAAAGCGGGCGCAGCCGCCAGGCTTGCGGCTGTCACAAAATCGAGCGCCAGTTGGCCCGCGCGGGCTTGTTCTTTGGAGAATGCGTCGAGACGTTCGCCAAACGCCTTGCGCGCTTCATCGACGAGCAGCGCTAAACCCAGCCAAATCGCAGCAGATGCGAGCCCCGCGGTCGCGCCGACGCCAAGCGCGAGCACGCCGAACAGATACAAACGTGCGCGTGGGCCCGCAAAGGCGTCCGCAGCAGCGCGCTCGATCGCCGCATGGTTTATGAACTCTTGCACCGCCCACCCCGATGGCTAATTTCAAAGTAAGGCTATCGCGCGTCTGTAAAGCAAGCGTTCGTGAAACTGACTTTCGTGCTGTTCTGGTACGGTGTTTTGTACAAAACGTGCGCAAGTCTAAACAAGAGATTGCCACGCGCGGCGAGAGGTAAAGCGCTTATGAACTTCCGCTCCGACAACACGGCACCAGCCGCGCAAGAAATTCTCGCCGCGTTAAGCGCTGTAAACGATCAGCCTGCCGCAGCGTACGGCGAAGATCCATGGTCGCGAAAATTAGATGATGCGTTCAGTGCATTGTTTGAACGCGATGTGCGTGTGTTCACGGTTGCTTCGGGCACTGCGGCAAACTCCATCGCGCTCGCCAGCGCCGTGCCGCCATGGGGCGCGATCATCTGTCACGAAGAGGCGCATATTGCGTGCGACGAGTGTGGCGCGCCGGAGTTCTTTAGCGGTGGCGCGAAGCTGGTGCTCGTAGAAGGCGACGGCGCGAAGCTGACGCCGGAAGCGGTGCGCGATGGCGTGGCGCGCAATGCTCGCGGCATTCACTCGGTGAAACCAGCCGCCTTGTCGATTTCGCAAGCGACCGAACGGGGCGCTATCTTCACTCCAGCTGAAATCGCAGCATTGGGCGCCGTGGCGAAAGAAAACGGCCTGGCGTTTCATGTCGATGGTGCGCGCTTCGCCAATGCTGTGGCGGCGCTCAGGTGTTCAGCGGCGGACATCACTTGGCGCGGCGGCGTCGATCTTTTGTCTTTCGGCGCGACCAAGAATGGCGCGCTCGCGGCGGAGGCGATCGTTTGCTTCGATCCTGATCGCGCCGAGGAGATCGCGCGGCGGCGCAAGCGGGGCGGACACTTGCTGTGCAAGGGCCGGTTCGCGGCGGCGCAGCTCTTGGCGTATCTCGAGGATGGGCTTTGGTTGAAGCTCGCACGCCGCGCCAATGAGATGGCGCAGAGACTGGGCGAAGCGGCGGGGCCGTTTTTGTCGCTGCCTGTCGAAACCAATCAGGTGTTCATTCGCCCCGGCGCCGAAGCGCTGGCGAAGCTGCGGGCAGGCGGCGCTGATTTCTATGACTGGGGCGCGGAAGGCTCCGGCGAAGCGCGTCTTGTCGTTTCGTGGAGCCAGGGCGAGGCGGACGTCGAAGCGATGCGAGGTTTGCTCGCATCGCTTCATTAGTCGTTAGCGCCAGGTGGTGTAGCCGATCGACAGCGTTCTCGGCGAACTAGCCGAGATCGCGTTCATGCGGAACTGGCTGATGCGACCTTCATTGGTGCGGACGCAAACGTAAGAACCAACAGGAATGCTGGCGAGTGGGACGCGCGTGGTCGAGAAGCTCGCCGCCGCGCAGCCGTCGCGGCCACGGTTTGAGCGATCGCCTAGTGCGATCTGCGCGCCGTTTCTGGGCTCAATAAAGAGCGCCGTGTTGGTCTCCGCGCGGAACCACAAATCCGCGCCATCGGCGCCGACATTGCCGGCGTCCAAGTCGAAGCTCCAGGTTTGCGGCACTTCGAGCGAATTGGTCGAGTGTGTTTGTGGCGGGCTGGGAAGCGTTGGTGTTGGAATGGGGATTGGCGTGAGCCGGATGCGCGGGGTGCATTCGAAGCCGCCCGTCCGTGCGGTGCAATTGTGGTTTGCCGGTGCGTTGCGCTGGACCGAGCCGGATGGCCCGTACACGCACATCAGCGCCGGATCGCCGCCAATGTCTTGAACGCGCGTCTCGGTGAGCGTGTTGACGATGGGCGTCGTCCACCATCCTGACGGCAGTTCGTTGGTGATGGTTCGTCGCGCTTGGCTGAGCGGACACTCGATCGATTCAGCGGCGGCTGGCGCGGCGGCGATGAAAAAGAACGCGAAGGCGGCGGCAATGCCGCCGAGCAATGAGCGCATTGTGCAGTTCCCCGGCTGTTAGGCGCGTCCTCGCACGCGCAGGGTGGGCGCTGAAACGTGGCGTTTCGGTGGCGCTGGAACAACATATCGACGCCGCAGCGAAACGCCATGGGCGGTCTTCGCCCATCTGTGAGGATGAAAGATCAATGCAAACAGCGCTCTGTAAGCGGCGATGGAGGATAACGGCCAATACGCCGGCATCGTAAGCGCGGCGCGCGCGTGGCTGAGCGAGTTCGAGAGCGCGCACGCCGTGAGCGCTGCGAACATGGCGACGCAATAGCCAAACAGCGCCAGCACGAAATCGGCGGTGGTGAGCAGCGAGTAGGGCGAGAGCAGATCGATCAGGATAATGCAGGCGAGCGGGCCGTGCACGAAGGCGGCGATGAGACCGGTGGTGAGCACGAGATGCGTCGTGGCGAAGGCAGCTAAACCCATCTCGCGCGCGGCGCCGATCGGTTTGCGCATCAGCACGAGCCATGTCTGCATGTGGCCCTTGATCCAACGTGTACGCTGATCGAGCCACGCCTTGAGCGTGACAGGCGCTTCTTCCCATGTTGGCGGGCCGATAACGCCGCTCGTGTAGCCATCGCGCGCCATGCGGAAACCGAGATCGGCATCTTCGGTCACGTTGTAGCTGTCCCAACCGCCTGCTGCGCGCAGAACATCGGTGCGGAAGTGCGGACTTATGTAGCAAGCACACCTTCACCTAGATACCGCTAAGGCTGGTTTCTCGCTATGACCATGAGCAAGTCGGACTGCATGTTCGTCTGCACTCGGATGTTGATTAGCTCCTGATAGATCGCGGCTAGCGCAAGCGTTTGAAGGGCGACAAGCACCAGCAGCACGGCAGCAAACCACTTCAAGCCTCTGGTCGTTTTCTCAAACATCGCGCGTCTCCCATGGCTAAGGCCCGAACCGAAACCTACGCTCATACTATCGCTGGATTGATCGGGCGCCGCGAGGAATTGCTTGAGGAGCTAGCCCAGCTACGCGAGCGCGAAGGCGTGCTAGCGAACGATCTGGACGCGCTGGACCGGGTTCTAGAGTCTCTTGGCTATGACGGCCCGGTGAAGCTCACGCCCCGCGTCCCGCGCGTGGTGCTCTTCTACAGGGGCGAGCTACGTCAGTTTCTGAAAGCCTCACTACAGGAGCACGGCCCCAGCACGTCCCGTCAGTTGGCAGAGCGCCTTGTCTCCATCGAAGGCAAGGACGGACGCGACCGGCGCATGATGAATGACGTTGTGCGCCGGATCGGCAAGGCGATGCGCCAGATGGAAAACAGCAAGCTGGTTTCCGGCACTCGCACAAAAAGCATGGGCGAGTACCTCTGGCGCATCGCTTGACTTTAGGGACGCTGAATCGCCGCAGCTACTAAGCGCCAGCGGATAGGCAGGCGCGTGCGGTGTTGGCGATGGTTCTGTGGCGGGAAGCGCGTGTGCTTGTTGCATGCGACTTCGTCGCCGCAGTTGGTGCAGCGATAGATTCCAGAGTACGGCACAATCGAACCTGGAAGGTGCGAGCGGTCGAACTCAGGGTCTTGGTTTGCTACAAAGTGTTGCGCGTATTTGTACGCAGCCATGGTCTAACCTCTACAGGTAGTAGGCGACCGGGCTTGACAAGCTCAGGCAGGTGGGATTCAACCCACTGGGAATCTGACTTTGCTCCTGCACCCGGTCTGATCGGTTGCAGTGCTTGGTTCCACAAACGCCGTCGGGGTTCAGAGCCCGGCGGCGTTTGGCGTTCGGAACAAAGCTTCACGACTCTCCCTGTACTCTACGGCTTCCTAGAGTCAACCCTAGGGCTAGCGCTTTTCAGCGCCGAAAACGTTTCGCACCCGCTATATATAGCGCCGTCACAGTGCTCACCAGTTAGCGCTGCCAGTAGCCTTTCCAATTCCGGCTAACCGGGTGCGCCATCGCTAGCTTGGCGACGCAGTTGAATTGCTCGCCATTGGCCTTGCGACGGTGATCTTCACGCCACGCCATTTCGTTCGCGTACTGGTGCAGATATTGCGCGCTGAAATGGTGATGCACGCCAAGCTCTGAGCGACGCAGGCGGCTAAAGAAGCTTTCCGCTTGGTTCGTGCAAACGCCTTCATCCGAGAACGCAACGCTGTGATTGATGCGGTGCGCATCGAAGCGACCATGCAGCGCATCCCAAGCCGCGCCTTCATCAGCGTGAACCGTTGAACCGGCTTGCACGTTGGCGACGATGAACGGAACGGCGTCCGCTTCGTGCTTTACAATCGTCGTCAGCGTGCGCCCGCCGCGCTCGCGCATGACTACAACAGCGCGGCGCTTGCCCGATTGGTGGCGCTTCAAGCGGCGGTCAATGCGCTCTGAAACCTTGTTTTCCTGACGGATCGTGCCGCCGAAATGTGCGCCGTCGATTTCGATGGTGCCGGTAAGTTTCAGATCCATTTGATCCGACGCCATCGCTTCGCGCATTTTGTGGCAGAGCACGAACATCGTCTTGTATTGCACGTTCAAATCGCGCGCCATTTGCAGCATCGAGACGCCCTTGGCGCCGTTCACAAAAAGAGCGATCGCTGCGAGATAGTCGCGCAACGCGAGCTTGTGCGAAGCGAAGATGGTCCCGCTGGTGACGCTGAATTGCGAGCAGCAAGCCTTGCACTTGAAGATGCGGCGCGCGGCGTAGGTGTAAACCGCGAGGCTTCCGCACTTGGGGCAGTTCGGCTCGCCGCCTTCCCAGCGGCATTCCTTGAACGTCTGAAACGCCTCGTCGTCCGTCAGGCGCATCACAGCGGCCAAGGACAGAGTCCTTGCCTTAGCTGTGAGGAGAAAGTGCTGCGCCATTGAATGTAACGTTTCCGATGCGTATGCATCGTATATAGTACATTCATGCACTGCTGACAAGGGTAAAAGTATCGTATAAGATGCATTTGCAATCGCAGGAGTAAGCCCTTGTCGGATAAGCCGGAATTTGAAGCGATGGCTCAAGGGCTTCTAAAGGCCGAGCTAAAGCGCCGGGGTGTCACTTACGCCCAGCTCTCCGCAAAGCTCGCGGAAATGGGGATTGAGGAAGCCGAGCCGAACATTCGGAATAAGCTCGCGAGGGGAAAATTTTCAGCGGCGTTTATGCTCGAATGTCTGCAAGCAATCGGCTGCTCGACTCTGCGATTAGAATAACGCTCCTCACTGTCGCGCTAGCATGCGCGGTAGTGGTCGTTCCGTTCGCTCTAATTGAATTGAACAAAACCCCAGAGCAACACGCCGAATCCGCCCAGCGCGCCGAGCAAAAAATACGCGAAGCCGATGAACTTTCGCGCGCTTGTTCTGGACTGAGTCCATCGGTAGAGGCCGAAACCGCTCAGCGTTGCGAACGCAATCGCGATCAAGCCGATTTGGAGGCCCAAGAGGGAATGCGTGCCGCCGCCTGGTCTCAGGTGGTCATTTCGTTTGCCGCGTTCGTGGGGCTTGTCTTCACCGTCATCTTTGCCGCCGGGGCTTACAAAGAAACCCGCCGCGCTGCCATTGCAGGAAACAGAGCGGCCCGACACGCGAAACGTCAGGCGGACATTGCAGAGCAAGCACTGCTGGAATCCCGTCAACCAGCGGTGCATGCCGAAGTCGAAAGGTGGCGGATAGAATTTCCAAACGTTCCTTTCGTCGAGATCGCGATCAAAAATCTGGGCGACAACCTCGCTGTAGTTACCGGCGGGAAGATAACCATGCGGTTCGGCAAGGCCGCGATCTTGTCCAAAGAGGAGGTCGAGACGGGGCCCTATCAGTTGATCTGGGTTGGCGTGAAAGCGTTGCGAACAGGTGACTCTTTCAAAATCAAGGTACCGTGTCTTCAACTCCGTGATTTTGAACAAGCGCGGGACGCGTTCGCATCCATTACGACTGATATCAGAAGCCCGACCTTCTACTGCGTGGGGTGGGTCGAATACCGCGACCAGTGGCGAAACGAATACGAGGAGCCAGTGGTATTCCTCTATCACCCCGCCGGTGGGGCGAGTGAAGAAGCCTTCTGGAGCACGCTGAACGTAGCCGAATTGCGGGACAACTAGCGCCATCGCGCCCACCACCAGCGCCACGCGGCCAGCATCAAGCCAACGTCTAAAGGGGCCAGCGCCAGAGCGATTGCGAGCGCTCCCGCCAGCTTTGTGGCGTCTAGTACATAACTCCAGAATTTCATCGGCTCCTCCATGCGAAATGCATGGGGAGGCGCTAGCAGAGGCTTGAAGAACCGCGCGGGAACGGGTGGCCCTAATCATTGCAAACACCCCCGGACCCCCGGGAAGGTGTGCTTGCTACATAAGTCCGCGGAAGTGGTTGCTTGAGCCGCCGAGTGGTAGCGGCAGCTTAAGGCGCGCCAGAAGCGGCAGCACTTCGCGGAATTGGATCGCATACTCGGCGCCGAATTGACGCGCGATCCAGCTGGCTTCTGTGTTGTCGATCGCCAGCGGCGCTTGCACGCAGGCGAGCGTCTCGTCGCCATCCTCGAACGCCGCCAGCGCGGCGCGCAGTTGCATGGGATGCGGGCGATCTTCTGCGTCGTATACGGCCACGTATTCTCCACGCGCGCGGGCGAGGCCGACGTTGAGCGCTTTGGGTTTCGTGCGCGGCGCGCCCGGCGGGACGATCACCACCTCGATATGCGGCGCGCCAGCGACCGCCAGCGCCGCCGTGATGGTGTCGGGATCGTCGCCTTCGACGAGGAGCTTCACGTCGAGCGCTTCTTTTGGGTAATCGAGCGCGTCGAGGGCGTTGACGAGATCGGGCGCGACGTTGGCCTCTCGGTAAAGCGGGCAGAGGATCGTATAAGTCGGCCAGACTTCTGGTTCGGCCAAGCGCGACAAGAGCGGGTTCAAACTCGACGCGGCGATCAAGCGGAAGCCGATGGCGAGCGCGAAGAGCGCGAGGGCGGTGATGTGGAGCGCGCCCAACGTGAGCGCTGGGGCCTCGCGGATCGCCCAGACGAAAGCAGCCGCGACCGCAGCAAGCATCAGAATTTGCGTGATGTGGAACACGCGCTTCGCGGAGCGGAGTGGAAAAGCGCGGTGAAATCCGAGGCTTGCTGCGTCGAGTTCAGCCGCGCTGACGGAGACCGCGGCGTCGCGGAGTTCGTTCGATCGCGGCTCCGCCCCGTCCATCCCCATGGGTGCAACACAGGATTGAAGTCGCGCTTAGCTCAACTTCTCCAGGGTTGCATCCCGCTCAACCTTAGGAGGCGCCCGCTCTGACTTGTCCGAGATGTGCTCGGCCAGTTTGAAGAGCAGTGGATTGAGGGCGATTGATATCAGCGCGCCGGCCAGGATCAGGTTGTACGTATCGCCGCTCAGCAGTTCGAGGCGCACGCCGAGCCCTGCAAGCACGAACGAGAATTCGCCAATCTGCGCCAATGACGCCGCGATCAGCATGCCGGTGCGCAGCGGCAATTTGTAGAGCGAAGTGATCGCGAGCGCGGCCGCACCCTTGCCGACGATGATGATGGCGACAACGGCCAGCACTTCGAGGGGCGCGCGGATCAGCGTCATTGGATCGAACAGCATGCCGACCGAGACGAAGAAGAGCACCGCGAAGGTGTCGCGCAGCGGCAGCGAGTCCTCGGCGATGCGGTGGGTGAACTTGCTGCCGTTGAGCACGACGCCGGCCAGGAAGGCGCCGAGCGCAAACGACGCGTCGAACAGTTCGTAAGCCACCCAGGCGATGCCGAGCGCCAATGTGAGTGTGCCGAGCGACAAAAGCTCGCGAGATTTCAGATGCGCGATCTGCACGATCATCCAAGGGAAGAGGCGTGCGCCGACCACGAGCATCAGCGCCACGAAGATCGCGATTTTGCCGACCGTCAGTCCAAGCGCCATCCAGGCCGCACTGGTTAGTCCGCCGCCGCCATTGCCCGCAGTGGCGAGCGCCGGCAGCAGCACGATGCCCAACACGATGGCGATGTCTTCGATGACCAGCCAGCCGACGCAGATGCGGCCGTTCTCGGTCTTCAAAATGTTGCGGTCTTCCAGCGCCCGCAGCAGCACGACCGTGCTCGCGACCGAGAGTGAAAAGCCCAGCATGAGACTTTCCGCCGCGTCGAGGCCCATCAGGGTGCCGACGCTGTAGCCGAGCAGGGTGGCGGCGGTCATCTGCACGATGGCGCCGGGGAGGGCGACGCCCTTCACCGCCCACAAATCCTCGAGCGAAAATTTTAGGCCGACACCGAACATCAGCAAAATGACGCCGATTTCGGCGAATTCGAGCGCGATGCCGGCATCGCCGACAAAACCCGGCGTAAACGGCCCAACCGCGACGCCTGCGAGCAAATAGCCGATCAGCGGCGAGAGATTCAGCTTCTTGGCGATGAAGCCGAAGAAGAACGACAGCGCGATGGCGCCGACGAGGGTGGCGATAAGGGCGTGGCCTTCCATGGAACTCCAAAGCAATACCTGCTGGCCGTCGCTATGCGGCGGTCGCCAATCGCTGAAATGCGTGCGAGCGTCTAGTCGAACCGATCAGGACGGCAGAGTCAATTCAACCGGAGCTGAGCAACTCGCCGGCAAGGCTTCTCCGCATCAGTGCGGCGGTTTCGCGCACGCCGAAGATAGCGGCGAAGGCGCCGAAGCGTGGGCCGCTTTCGACGCCGAACAGCACTTCGTAGAGCGCCTTGAACCAATCGCGCAGCGGCTCGAAGCCGTGTTCTTTGCCGACGGCGTAGACTTCGGCCTGGATCGCTTCACTGTCGGTGATGTCGGCCGGGAGCGCATCGAGGCGCTTGATCATATCCTCGAAAGCGGCGCGCTCCTTATCGGTGGCGGCGCGGAATTGCTTTGTCGGCTTCACGAAATCTTTGAAGTAGCGCAGCGCGTAGTCGGTCAGCGTATCCAGGAACGGATGCGTCTGCGGCGTGGCGCCGGGCGCGTATTTGCGGATGAAGGCCCAGAGCTGATCCTTGGTCTCGGCGTTGGCGGCGGAGACGAGGTTCATCAGGAGCGCAAACGAAATCGGCGAGGCATTCACCGGCGGCTTGCCGGCGTGAATGTGCCAAGCCGGATTTTCGATGCGCTCGGCTTCGTTTTGCTTCTGGTAGGCGTCGACGAAGGAGAGGTACTCGTCCACCGCCTTCGGTATAACGTCGAAATAAAGCTTCTTGGCCGTCTTCGGCTTTTGGAAGTTATAGAGCGAGAGGCTTTCCGGCGCGGCGTAGGCAAGCCATTGTTCGATCGAGATGCCATTGCCCTTGGACTTTGAAATCTTTTCGCCGTTCTGATCGAGGAAAAGTTCGTAGACGAAGTTGATCGGCGGCTCGACGCCGAGCGCTTGGCAGATCTTCGCATAGACCGGCTGGTTCGGCTGGTGGTCCTTGCCGAACATTTCGAAATCGACGCCGAGTGCGGCCCAGCGCATGCCGAAGTCGGGCTTCCACTGCATCTTGGCGCGGCCGCCAGTGACGGTTTGGGTGATCTCCTCTCCGTCTTCGTCGTCGAACGTCACCGTGCCGTTGGCGGCGTCGATGCGCTTCATCGGCACGTAGAGCACGCGGCCGGACTTTGGCGAGATCGGCAGGAACGGGCTGTAGGTTTTTTGCCGTTCTTCGCCGAGCGTCGGCATCATGATCGCCATGATCTTATCGTAGCGTTCGAGCGCGCGGATCAGCATCGCATCGAAGGCGCCGGACTTATAAAGCGCCGTCGCCGACTTGAACTCGTACTCGAAGCCAAAGCCATCGAGAAAGGCGCACAGGCGCGCATTGTTGTGGTGGGCGAAGCTTTCGTGCGTGCCGAATGGGTCGGGCACGTCGGTGAGCGGGCGCTGTAAAAAGGGTTCGAGCAGCGCGTGATTGGGGACGTTGTCAGGAATCTTGCGCATGCCATCCATGTCGTCGGAGACGCAGATAATCTTGGTAGCGATGCTGTCATTGGTCAGCGTGCGGAAGGCGTGGCGCACCATCGAGGTGCGCACGACTTCGCCGAAGGTGCCGATATGCGGCAGGCCGCTCGGGCCGTAGCCGGTTTCGAAGATCACCGTTTCCTTCGGTTGGCGCTTGTGGCGCTCCAGGACGAGGCGGGCTTGTTCGAAGGACCAGGCCTTGGCGCCGGCGGCGAGGGTTGCGAGGTCTGTCATCAGCACGAATCCAAAACGGGAAGCCTGCTTAGACCGGCAGCGCGCCGCTCACAAACGCAGCCTATTCCGCCGCAGGCGGCCGGCGCCCGAACAAGCGATCGCGGAAGCGGCCCAGTGCGGCGCGGCGTTTGGCCAGAAAGCCCCAACCGAACACGCCGGCGGCGACCCAGAGGAAGCCTTCGAGGCTCAACGCCGCCGCTGTCACGATGCCGGCCCAGACCGGCAGCGACGGGCGGTTGAAGTAAGCCACACCCAGGGC
>QBMO01000014.1:12753-17166 GCA_003242075.1 Alphaproteobacteria bacterium | reverse complement strand
GCCGTCCAGGCGGCGATCCCGACCGCGCCCGCCACCGCCAAAATGATCCACCGCACCTTCATCACAAACTCCCGTTCTGTTTGCCCTTGAGCAGCCGCCGGTTCGGCGAACGGATGCGAACGGTTGCGCTTTTTTGCCGGGCGGGCACGATCCTGATTCATGCGCACCCTGATCCTGCTCCGCCACGCCAAAGCCGTGCGCGCCCACGAAGCCGACAGCGACGAGGCGCGCGGGCTGACCGGGCGCGGTCGCCGCGAAGCAGCGCTCGCGGGCGCGGCGATGGAGGATGCGGGGCTGAAGCCGACTTTGGCCTTGGTCTCCACCGCACAGCGCACGCGCGAGACGGCCGAACACGGCCTGCAAAACTTCGCGCTCGCCACCGAGTATGACGACGCGCTCTATCATGCCGCGCCGGAAAACATTTGGGATGCGTTCAGCGCGAGTGAAGCTGAGACGGTCGTGGTTGTTGGCCACAATCCCGGCATCGGCGAGCTTGTTTCGGCGCTGGTGCATCAGGCCCATGACGGCTCGAAACTCGCGCGCGAGTTCAGCGGACATTTCCCGACAGCCGCGTTCGCCGCGTTCGAGATCAAAGGCGATCTCTTGCGCGCCGCCGGCCCGCGTTTGATTACGGCCTGGAAGCCGGATCGCAGCGGCGATTAGTTCGGCAAAAAACGCGCGCCGTCTAATGCGCTATCGGCGACGTTGCGGTTGGCGTTGGCGTAGGCGCTGCCGTTCCACTCCATAACAGGAAATGAGAAGCCGGGGCCGCCATTGGCGATGTCGTTGGCGTTGTTGTGCTGCGTCGGCAGAATAATGATGCCGCCGCCGCGATGCTGGTGGATTTCGCGCCAGCCGCCGTCTGCGCTGCGCATCAGATGCAGCTGCGAACCATCGCCGTAACAGCTGGGCATATTAGGCCCGCCGCCGATCACATAAGCCACCGCGCGGCCGACGCCGGGGCCGACGTCCGCTGCGAGGAATTGCGGCGTAACCCGTTCGCCGCATTCGTTTTCGACTTGGCCTTGCGCATTGGCGCTGGCGCCGAGTGCGGCGAGGATGGCGGCTTTCTCGGCGTTGCTGACTTCACCGCTTGGTTCGCCCGCGGTTTGCGCGTCGGCGTCGCTGGGCGCCGCGCCTTGGCCGCACGCAGCGAGGGCGAGACACACGGAAAAAGAAATCGCTCTGAACATACCCATGCACGCCCTCCCAACGCCGCGATCCTGGCACGATGCACGCGCGAAGTCATCCAATGGCGCGGCGGCCATTGGCGCAAAAGGGAGAACGCGGCGCGCGATCCGCGCTGAGTAGTCTCTGTAGGTGCGTTGATCGTCTCCAACCAACGCTGCGCGCTTCGCGCGCCCCGTTTGCCGATCGTTTTTTCCCGGCCTGGGCCCGAGGAGTTGTAGAACGCTGACAATGGCCAGCTCGCCTGCTGCACCGGTGCGCTTCCGAGCCGACCCTTCACCGAAGGATTTGCTCTTGGGGCTTAGCTCCATGCCCAATTCGCCGATGCTGAGCGCAGCGCTTCCGTTGCGCTGGACTTTGCGGTTTCACGCCCCGCAAACAATCACTCCGACCGTGTCACGCACATTCCAAAGTTTCGGAGCTCTTCGAAATCTCCCGTGTGCGGACGAGGTGATGATAAGCGCGAGGCAAACCGGTCGGATAGATTTCTGCTTTGGCCAAGTTGGAGCGCGGGCCTCCGGCCCGCATCTTTGCGCTAACGCTTGAAAGCTAGAGCCATTTGCGGGGCGGAGCCCCGCGCTCCAACCTGCAGACAGGGGCGCAAAAGTGTTGGATAGGCCCACACACTATCCCCCATTCCGTCATTCCGGACGCGCGGCTTGTCCGCCGAAGCTCGAAGAGCGAAGGTCGAGCCTGGTGTCCGATCCGATCGCGCTCCGCAGCCAAGCGTCAGTGAACGCTCGCCAACAGCTAACGGTCAGATCGTGTCGCAAGGAACGGCAAACGATCGAGTACACTATGGTCACGGACCGGCGCATTGAGCGTAATAACGCTGGTCAGCCGCTCTAGGCCAGCGAGCACCGAAATGTCCCGGACGCGTGTGTTCGCGATGTTGAGCGTTTCCAAATTGGGCGCCGATGCGAGCGCGCTGAGATCGACAACGCGCGTACCGCTGATGTTGAGGACGCGGAGGTTCGGCATGTTCCGAATGATATCCAGCGAGCGCAGCTGCGTGTTCGACAAGTCCAACATCTCGATGTTGCGCAGGCCGATGAGAGGAGAGAAGTCCGTCGCCGCCACGCCGCGCAATGATAGCCGCCTCAGATTAGTGAGCGCAGCTAACGGGCCCAGATCGGCGATCGGTACAACGCCGTTACGGCGAACCACGGGATGGATGGCTAATTCCTCGAGCGCGGTGTGGGTCGCGACCGGCGATAGATCGAGGACAGCAGCGCTGGTGAGTTCGAGATTCGTCAGGTCCGTGCAGCGGTCGAAAATTGCGAGAGAGCTGACGTCATGCACGCCTAGGAGACGGATGGTGCGCAAGCCGGGGCGCTCGGCGCAAATGCGGGCCTCCTGAATTGTTGCGGTTTGGACATTCAGCGAGAGCGCGCGGAGGCCTTGAATCTGAAGCAGCGGGCCTAAGTCCGGGGCGGATTGCCCGCGTACTTCGATGCTGCTGAGACGGGCAAGACGGAGCAGCGGCGAGATATCGCTGAGTCGGTTTTCTTGCAGCGTGACACTTTCCAAGTTTGGCATCCCGGCGACCGCGTCGAGAGAAGCTTGTGGCATCTCGCGCAGAGTAAGGCTCCTCAATTGCGGAAGGGCGGCGCTGCCGCCATCTTCGACGATCATTTGTTCGATAGAGAGCGATCGTAAGCCTGCCATCGACGAGAGCGGGGTCAGTGAGGCAATCTGCATGTTTTCAAGCTCAAGCGTCTCGACCTGATTGACGCCAGCAAGCATCGATATGTTCGCGAGAGCCTCGCCGTGCAGAGTAAGCTTCCGGATACTGCTGAGGCGCGACAGCGCGGGCCAATCCTCGGCTGCGGTGTATTGAAGTGTAAGCCGTTCGAGTGAAGTCAACGGCAGAAGATCGCGGAGCCGGACAGGGGGCATACCGAGGCTGAAATCGTGATTGTCGATTGTGAACGTCAGACTGTTCACGCGCTCTGCGAAGCCTGAGGTTTGCATCAATTCCTGCACGCCACGGAGATCGCGCACGCCCGTGCCAACGATAATGCTGAATGTGGGCGCCGCCGGATCGCTGCCGATTCTCCAAACTGTGACTTGATCGGTTTCGAGTGCGGCGATGACATTGTCGAATGTTTGGGCGGCAGCTGTCGCGTTGAGCACGCAGACAATTAACGCCAATGCTGCCGCGAACTTCGCGCTTATGTTATTTCCGCCCATCGCTTGCGTCCTCATTTCCACAGGATAAAAGCGCGATAGCGACTCTAACTCAAGGTATGGCCGTCGAAGGGATTATGGGCAGAACGCGCCCCCGATGCGCCATTGTGGGCGATCGTTCTGGCGCCAATCATCACCCTCCGAGGGCTGGCCTCGGCGTCTACATTCTCATCACCGAAATGCGCATGCCTTGAGGCGCTGATGCTCACTCTACACGTATCTCGCGGCCGATGGCAGAATGTCGGTCTCGGCGAAAAGCCAGCTTCACAGAGTGCAAAACGATGCGGGCCGGAGGCCCGCGGTCCAGCTTGGCGCAGTGCGCGTCGCGCTACTCGAACAACGAACTGACGCTCTGCTCGTTCGCAATCCGCCAGATGGCGTCGCCGATCAGGGGCGCGACGGAGACGATGCGGAGTTTTTTGCACTTCCGTTGATGCTCGGTCGGGTCGATCGAGTTGGTGACGACCAGTTCCTTGAGCTTGCTGTCGTCGATGCGTTTGCCGGCGCCGTTGGAGAGGACGGCGTGGGTGATGTAGGCGGAGACGGATTTCGCGCCTTCCTTGATCAACGCCTCGGCGGCGTTGCAGAGCGTGCCGCCGCTATCGACGATGTCGTCGATCAGGATGCAGTCGCGGCCTTCGACGTCGCCGATAATGTGCATCACTTCGGAGACGCCAGCTTTTTCGCGGCGTTTGTCGACGATGGCGAGATCGGCGTTGAGGCGATTGGCCAGCGCGCGGGCGCGCACGACGCCGCCGACGTCGGGCGAGACGATCATCAGCGTCGAGACTTCCGCGCAATTGGCGACAATGTCTTTCTCCAGCACCGGGGTGGAGAAGAGATTGTCGGTCGGGATGTCGAAGAAGCCTTGGATCTGGCCGGCGTGTAGTTCGAGCGTCAGCACGCGATCGGCGCCGGCGGTGGTGATCAGATTGGCGACGAGCTTCGCGGAGATCGGCGTGCGGCCGCCGACTTTGCGATCCTGGCGGCCATAACCGTAATAGGGGACGACCGCGGTGATGCGGCGGGCGGAGG
>QBMO01000014.1:3439-12743 GCA_003242075.1 Alphaproteobacteria bacterium | reverse complement strand
GGCGGAGGCGCGGCGCAGCGCATCGATGCCGATCAGCAATTCCATCAGATGGTCGTTGGCGGGGTAGGAGGTCGACTGGATGAAGAACACATCCTCGCCGCGCACGTTTTCTTTGATCTCGCAGAAGATCTCGTTGTCCTTGAAGCGTTTGAACTCCGACTCCGCCATCGGCGTGTCGAGATGGTCGGCGATCGCCTTGGCGAGCGCCATGTTCGAATTTGCAGACAACAGCTTCATGGAATGCGGGCCCCGACGCGTTCCTCGTGACGCCCCGTCTCTAGGCGCGACTCGGCGGCGGCGAAAGGCTTTGCTGCAGATTTATGAAGCCAGGACGCATGCCATGGCGCCGCTGTCGCTACGGCGACACGTTATATTCGGCGCCGGAATAGAGTGCGGCGTCCGCGCCGGTGAGTTGCGCCCACATTTGATCGCCAAAGGAGAAATGCCACCACTCGGTTGGGTTGGAGGCGAATCCGGCGTCGCGCATCAGCCAATAGAGTAAACGCCGGTTGGCGCGCGCCTCTTCCGCGCTGAAGCTGAACGCCGCGTCCGTAGCGGCGCCTTCGAAATGGGCAGTGTGAGCGATGGCCGACGCGTCGTCGAAGAGCGAGCCCATCCAGAGTGGATCGCCGCCGCGCCAACGTAGGGTGAGATCGACGGCGCCGCCGGTGGAGTGCGGCGAGGGCGCGTCTTCGCCGGCGCTGGGTGCGGCCCAATAGGTTTCCACTTCCGCGAGCAGGGCTTCGCCTTCGAGCGCTGGATTGCGGCGCTTCAGTTCGGCGGGGAGCCATTGGTCGTGGAAATAGATTTGCACCGCTTGCGGGCGCCAAGCGTCGAAGATGAAGAGTTCGAGATCGGCCGCGGCGAGCTGTGCGTTCACGCCTTGCAGGCGGCGCGCGGCGCCTTCGCGTAGCACGATGGCGTCGATGCTGCCGGGGATGCGGTAGTAGTACGGCGGATTGCGCGGGTTGGCGTAGAAGTTCTGGCCGGCGAGGCCGAACGTTGCGGCTTCGACGAGCGGCTCGGCGTTCGCCGCGCCATCGAAAGCGATGGGCACGTCGCGATAGCCGCTCTTGGGGCGCGGGTTCGGGATCGGTTTGTCGCGCAGCGTTTGCAGGGAGCCGAACGTCATGGCCGCGCTCTATAACGCAATGGCGGCGCAATTCCGGCCATAGCCGGGCTCGGCGCGATGGACGCTGCGGCGGTGGCTGAAGAGGCGTTGCTCCTCGGCGTAGGTGTCGTGCGGTGCGATTTCGATCGCGCTGATGCCTGCGGCCTGGAGTTGATTGGCGCAAAACGCGGGTAGGTCGAACTGAAACTTGTCCGCAGCGCCGGGGGCAAAAAAATGATCAAAGCTCGCATCACGCGCTATGAACGTTGCGCGGAATTCGGGTCCGACTTCATATGACGCTTGATGGATGCAAGGTCCGACGGCGGCTTTGATGCGCGTGGGATCGGCGCCGTGCTCACACATGAGATCGACCGTGCTTTGAATGACGCCGCCGAGCGCGCCTTTCCAACCGGCGTGCGCCGCGGCGATGACGCCGGCTTCGCGGTCGATCATCAAGATCGGCGCGCAATCGGCGGTGAGTATGGAGATGGCGAGGCCGGGCGGCTTTGAAGACGGGGGCGGGCGCGTCGCTCAAAATCCGGCGGGCGGCGGCGTGTTGGGACTGGAAATGCAGATCACTTTGAACAGCGCGCCCATTTGATCGGGATGGCTGAGGCGGTGCACCTCACGAGCGAGCCGTTCGGCGTGTTGCGGATTGGCTTTAGAGAGAGTTTCCGCGCGCAGTTCTAGCCCGAGCGCGCGCAGAAACTGGCCTTGGCCAATCGGCCCATGCACGGTGAGCCCGGAGGTCTCGGCCAATTGCACGACGCGCGCGAAATCGACGTGCGCGGTGAGATCGGCTTCGCCGGGCGCCTCGATCGGATCGACTTTCTTGTGGTTCTTCAGCGCTTGCAGCGTGTCGGCGCCTTCGGGCGTGACGTAACCGTAGTCGATGAAGAGCGCGCGCCCCGGCGCTTCGTGCAGGCGGCGTTCGAGTTCATACATGAAGCTATCGAGTGCGGGCGCAATCTCGCGGACGGCGCCGATCTCGTCTTCGCTATCGGGTGCAGGGAGCGGCGTGCTGAGGCCGAAGGCGAGTTGATCTGCTTCGTCGAGGCCGACGAGCTTTTCGTGCCAGCCGTCTTCGCCATGGAAAAATTGCCGGATCGGCATGCAGTCGAGAAATTCGTTGGCGACGATGAGCGAGGCGCCAGGCGGCGCGTCTTCGAGGCGCAGCGCCCATTCGGCATTTTCGATTCGTTCGGCTTGTGCGTCGCGCATGGGCGCGCTGGTTTCGACCAGCACGATGTTTGATGCATCGTGGAAGCCTTCAATGCGGCGCGTGGCGCGCAGCGTGTCTTGCATCAGCACGCCACGCCCGGGGCCGAGTTCGATCAAATTGAACGCCGGCTTGCCGAGCACGTCCCATTCATGCGCGCACCAAAGCCCGATGAGTTCGCCGAACATCTGGCTGGCTTCGGGTGCGGTCAGAAAGTCCGCATTCTCGCCGCCGATGGAAGGGCGGGTGGCGTAATAGCCGTCTTCCGGATCGTAGAGACACGCGCCCATGAACTGCGCGACCGTCATCGGGCCGTTCTCGCGAATGTGTTCGATCAGTCTCGCTTTGAGACTCACGCGGCGACCGTTTTCGGTTGTTTCAGCGCGCGGTTGATGAGCCAGGCGCCGGCGATGATCATCGGGATGGAGAGCAGCATGCCCATGGTGACGACGCCGCGCAGCGCTTCCGGCATGTGCGCATCCGGCTCGCGCACGGTTTCCAGCACAGCGCGGAAGAGGCCGTAGAACACCAGGAAAAGCCCGGTATTGAGGCCGGGGCGGCGCAGGCTGTCGAAGCGCAAGGTGGCGATGGTGATGATGGCGAACAGCACGATGCCTTCGAGGAAGGCTTCATAGAGCTGGCTGGCGTGGCGTGGTTCGAGTCCCGCAGCGCAGACGCCGCCGCCTTGGATCAGCAAGCGCTCATTGCAGAAGACGACGCCGAACGGGCCGTCCGTGACGCGGCCCCAGAGTTCGCCATTGATGAAGTTGGCGAGGCGGCCGAAGAACAAGCCGATCGGCGCGGCTGCGGCGGCGATGTCGCCGAGGCGAAGCAGATCGACCTTATCGGTCTTGGCTTTGACGCGCGCGTCTTCCGCATCTTTCTTCTTCATCCAGCCGAGGCCGGTGAGGCGCACATAATCGCTGCGGCTCGCGGCGGGCGGTTCGGCGACGGCGTGTTTCTTCGCGAGTGACGCAAACTGTTCTTCGTTGACGTGGGTCTGGCGGGTGAACCACCAGGCGGCGAGCGCGACACCGAGGAAGCCGCCATGGAAGCTCATGCCGCCTTGCCAGATCTGGAGCACCTCAAGCGGGTTGGTCCAGAGCATGTCGATCTTGTAAAAGAGCACATAGCCGATGCGGCCGCCGAGGATGACGCCGAGCGTCGCCCAGAACAGAAAATCATCGACCTGCGGCACGGACATCGCCGGCTTGCCGGGCGCCCAGAGCTTGTCGCGGCGGATCAGCCACACCATCCAGCGCCAGCCGAGGACCAGGCCGGCAATGTAGGCGAGCGCGTACCAGCGCAAGTGGAAGGGGCCGAAATCGCCGAACGGGCCGAGGGTCAGCGCCGCCGGGTCGATGTTGGGGAATTGTATCGCTTCCAGGATCACGCCTGCCCACCTTACCTAGCTGATCGGCCGCATTGCACAGCCTCGGCCCGCTTCTTAAACACCCCGCAGGGAACGATCCACATGCAAACGCAAAGCTCCGTGTTCGACGACCTGGCCAAGCTGATGACCGGGGCCATGGGTATGGCTCAGGGCGCAAGTTCCGAGGCCAAAAGCTTCATGCGGGCGCAGGCGGATCGATTTGTCGCCGAAATGGACCTTGTTGGGCGAGACGAATTCGAGGCGGTCAAGCAGCTTGCGGCGGATGCACGCGCTGAAGCCGACGAACTAAAGGCGCGCGTCGCCGCGCTCGAGGCGCTGCTCAAAGATCGGGCTTAGCCGCGCGCTTGGGTAGCGGATGTGAAGTCTCGATGACTTCGAGGCCGGAAAGCCGGCCTGTTAAGTTCTGCGAAACACTCAAGGCGCTTACCTAGTCATCGGGGCTTGATTCGAGCGCTCTTCTTAGAAGCGCCCAAGGCGAAGAGATCGTATTGGCAGGCCATGCGCTTGGCCCTTGAGCTCATAGGGGACGCTCAATGGATCTCTATCTCGACGACGAAGTCGAAACGACGTCAGACCCAATGGAAACGGTCGAGATGGTGCTTGGCGCCGACGACCGCTTCAAGAGCGAGCGCGCCGACGATGGCGACGTTCATTTCAGCTTCAAATGCTCGCTGGGCGAGACGGTCGGCTATTTCAGTCACCGTCACGAATTGCCGGCGCTGCTGTTTACGCTCGGCTTTGATCTGCAGGCGCCGGTGTCGCGGCGCGCGGAGTCGATCAAGCTGGCTGGGCTGATCAACGAAAATCTCTGGCTCGGGCATTTCGACGTTTGGTCGGACGACGGCACCATCATTTTCCGTCACGCCATGCCGATGATCGGGCGTGATGAGATCTCAGTCGGCGAAGTACAGGCGATGCTGGCCGCGGCGATGGATGCAGCAGAGCGCTTCCAGCCGGCATTTCATTTCCTCATACTGGGCGGCATGAGCGCTGACGATGCGTCGGCGGCCGCCCTGTTTGAAACTTGCGGAGCAGCGTGAGCGGACTAGACGCCCCATCCATCGCACTTGTTGGCGCAGGCGCCATGGGCGGCGCTTTGGTGCGCGGCTGGATTGAGGCCGTGCGCAAGGGCGGCGGGCTGACGCTTACGGTCGTTGAACCGAACTTCGATCCTGATCTGGTGACTGCGCTGGAAACCGTCGGCGCCGTGCTCAATCCGCCCAATCCCGGACCGGTCGATGTGCTTGTGCTCGCCGTGAAGCCGCAGAGCTTCGCGGCCGTGGCCGAGACGGCGCGCGGTTTTGTCGGCCCCGATACGCGCGTGCTTTCGGTGATGGCCGGCATTCCGATGGAAACGCTGTCGCGCGAGTTAGGCGCGCAACGCGTCATCCGCAGCGTGCCGAACACGCCGGCGCGGATCGGACGCGGCGTCACAGCTTACGTTGCCTCGCCCGCCTGCACGGCGGAAGATCGCGCTTTGATCGAACAATTGCTGGAGCCGCTCGGCACGGTCGAGCCGATCGCGGCGGAGCGGTTGATGGATGTGGTCACGGCGGTAAGCGGCTCGGGGCCGGCTTATGTGTTTCTGCTGGCCGAAGTGCTGGCGGCGGCGGCCGAGCAAGAAGGCTTGGACAAAGACACCGCCATGCGCCTCGCCAGCCGCACGGTGGCCGGCGCCGGCGCCTTGATGCTGGAGACGGGAGAGTCTCCCAACGTGTTGCGTAAGCAAGTCACCTCGCCCGGCGGCACCACGGAAGCGGCGCTCGACGTGCTCGGCGCAGGCGATGGGCTTGGCCCGTTGCTGCGCAAAGCAGTGAGTGCTGCGGCGCAGCGTTCGCGCGATCTCGGCAAGAAGTAGGGATTGGGGATTAGGGATTGGGTGTTGGTGATTGGGGCGTTAGAACCTAATCCCCAATCCCGAGCCCCCAATCCCGCCAATGTCGGTCTTCGATCTCGCACCAGGGCGTAATACGCAGCGCGGTTTCTGGGGTTTCGATTTCCAGATCGTGGACGGCTATGTGCACGTCAAATCGACGGGCGTGCGCTTCAAGAACGATTGGCAGCTCTGGGCCGATATCGCGCGTTGGTTCACCTACTATCTGTTTGTGCGCGCGCACGGCTTTCTCGCGAAACTGAGCAGGCCCTCGCCGCCACGCGTTTGGTTTGCGCCGCATCGCCCGCGCCCTTGGTACATCGTGTGGGCGGCGATGGTGTGGGGCGGGCTCGATTTCGCGACGTCGCCTGAGCATGCGGATGCGGCGTTCTATTTCGAAGATCAGACGCAAGCCGCGCCGCCATCGCCGCCGCATGCGCGCGCGTTCAATTTTGGCGTCGGCGACGTGTCGAAGAGCCATGTCGCGCGCGTGATGGAGCAAGCCTTCGGCTATCCGCTCGCGATCGATCCGACGACGTTTGTCGGCGAAGCGGTTGAGAAGGGCGAGGGCAATGGGTTGCACGATGGCCGCGTGGTGCTGTGCCCAACGGCGCGCGTTGAGGGCAAATCGTATCAGCGCGTGATCAAGACGGAAGGAGAGGATGGTTGGGCTTACGATCTACGCACGGCGTGCGTGGGGCGGCGACCCGTCGTGGTGTTCGTGAAGCAAAAGCCGGCTGCGGCGCGGTTTTCGATCCAGAACACCAGCGTCGTTGTGAAAACGCCGGAGGAGGTGTTCTCGGCGGCGGAGATTGCGCAGATCGAGCACTTCTGCGCCGCGATGCAGCTCGAATGGGGCGGGCTCGACGTCCTGCGTGAGCATGAGAGCGGGCGGCTCTATGTTGTGGACGTCAACAAGACGGACACCGGGCCGGCGGTGGTGCTGAGTTGGAAAGATCGCGCGCGGGCGACGACGCTGTTGTCGGATGCGCTGCGGAAGATGGTCAGCGCTTGACCGCAACGAGGCCGACGACGGCGATGCGTTCTACGTCGGCATAGTCCGGTCGCTCCAGCTCCTCCCCAAACACATCGGGATCGAGTTCGCCGTAGAGCACGTCGAAGTCGGCCAGCGCGTCATGCAGCGCGGCTCTGAGCCTGTCTTCGCCGTTGACGATGGCGCTGCCGGTGTAGAGCGCGAAGGCGCCACCGGGGCCCAAGCGGTGCGCCGCTTCTTGCGCCCAGCGCAGAGAGAGTTCGCCGCCGTGCATGCCGCCGCCGTCGCGGTAAGCGCGGTGGGCGGGGTCGGCGATGTAGGGCGGGTTGGCGATGATGAGGTCGATGTCGCCCGCGACGCTTTTGAGGCCGTCGCTTTCGATAAATTCTGCCTCCACGCCGGCGGCGCCAAAATTGGCGCGGGCCATGTCGAGCGCGCGCGGGTTGATGTCGGCGAGGGTGAGGCGCGGCTCTGGCAAAGTACGCCGCGCCATCAGCGCGCCGACGCCTGTGCCGGCGCCGATATCGACGACGTGCGCCCGCGCGCCAAGGCTGGGCAGCGTTTCGCTCAAGAAGTTGGCGAAGCGGTAGGAGTCCGGGCCGAAGAAGACGGCGTCGGCGCCGGTGGTCGGGAAGGCGGAGTGGACGTAGAGGTCGCTGTCGAGGCTGGAGACGCGTACGAGACTGCGCAGGTATTGGCCGCTCTCGTCCAACATGCCCGCGCCGCGAAGGAATGAGAGCAAGGGTGCATCCACGACGTCCGCCCCGAACGGCAAGCTCCAGCCGAACACGTCGCGCAGATCGCGCGCAATCTGGCGGCCTTCGCGGGCGATGATGCGGGCATGCGTCGCGGGTGTCGGCGTGATGAAGTCGTAGCCGCTTTGTTTCAGCGTCAGCAACAAGTCCTGGAGCGCAGCAACCCGTTCGCTCACGCGTGCGCTCGTTCGCCGTCCCCGCCCCACAGGTGGCGGCGGTACGCCTCGAAGCTATCGGCGCCGCATTGCAAGCGCATGAGCGCGCCTTCGGCGAGGTAGCGCGCGCAGTCTGGATTGTCGCGGACGAGCGAGACGAACACTTCGCGGTTCCACGCTTCAGAGTGCTTCACGTCCAGCACGGCGTGCAGATCGAAATAGTGCCGCGCTTTGGACGACACCTTCAGGCGGCGCAGCGCCAAGCTGACCAAAGTGGCGCGGCCGGGGGCGGTGAGTTCGATGACGCCGAGCGCGCCAATGGCGTGGTAGGCGTACATGCGGTTGGTGGCGAACGCCGCCATCGTGTTGCCGAGCGCGAGCGACGGCGCGACCGTGTTCTCGATCGTAGGCGTTACCTTCAGCGCGTGCACGAGCGCTTCCAGCATCGGGCCGTGCATGCCCTTGGCGTTGCCGCGGCCCATTTCGTCCCAATAATTACGCGCCAGCTCGAGCTTGGCCTGCACCGGCGCTTTCACCTGCGCCATGGCGACGAGATCGTCGAAGCCCGCTTCGCCGGCAGCTTCCTGCTCGACGAACCAGCGCATCTGTTCGAGCGAGGCGCGCTCGGCCAGCCATGGAAAGAGCGGATCGCCCTGGCCGGGGCCGGTCTCTTTCAGCTCTTCAAACCAAGCAACGAACCCAACGGAATCGCGCGGCGCGGCGGCTGCCTCGGCCGCGAACGGCTTGCGCGCGGCTTCGATGAAGGCAACTTCTTCGAGCCGCATCGCGTGGTCGTGCTCCAGCGCGCCGCGCCAGTCGCGCACCGGGGTCTGCAAGCACAGACGCGTGTGGTTCCACGCCGCCAAGCGGGCTTGTAGATCGTGGTCGTGGTTTGGATGCGAGGCGCGCAAGCGCCCCGCGAAATTCCCGTCCGGCATTGATGGCCTCCAGCGCTGCGGTTCCCCCAGGGCCGCCCGCTTGACGGGCAAGTCCAACCCGGGCCTTGTTCGGAACGCAACTCAATTCCGTAGGTCATTGTTTCCATGACGACTGCTCTCGATTCCGCCATCCGCCGCGACCTCGCTCGGGCGGCTTTGACGCTGGCCGCTGCCACGCCTTGGCGGGAGGTTACGCTGCTCAAGCTGGCCGATGAGGCGGCGCGGCCGATCTCGGACTTTTACGGGGCGTCGCCTGGCGAGGCCGTGGATTGCGTCGAGGAGGCGTTCGATCGGGCGATCGCCGACAATGTCGAGGCGCTCGATCCGGGCCAGAGCGTGCGCGACCGGTTGTTCGAACTGATCATGCGCCGCTTCGAAGCGATGGAGCCGCACCGCGCAGCGGTGCTGGCGATGGAGCATGGGCTCGATCGCGATCCGACTTTGATGGCCGCCGCGCACCAGCGGCATGTGCGCTGCGCGCGCTGGGTGCTGGCGCTGGCGGGGCTGGAGGCGGACGGGATGACCGGGCAGGCGCGCGCGCAAGGGCTGGGCGTCATCATCGGCCAAGCGCGCGCCGCCTGGCGCGGTGACAGCGCCGGCGACTATGCCAAGACCATGGCCTCACTCGATAAGAACCTCCGCCGTGCCGAAGAGATGTTCGGCCGCTGGGCCGGCTTCGAGGCAAAGCCGAAAGCGGACGAGGCGGGCGTAGCGTGACCAAACTGCACGCCGTGCGTGGTGAAGGCGCCACGGAGAGGGCGCCGATTGCCGCCGATCGCTTGGTCGAGGGTGCGCCGAGCGCGACGACGAGCCTGGATTTCCAGCATGGCGAGACGACGTTCGCGGGCGAATGGTCGGCCGGCGTC
>QBMO01000014.1:2589-3429 GCA_003242075.1 Alphaproteobacteria bacterium | reverse complement strand
GAGTTATGAGGAATGGGAGTTCTGTCACGTGCTCGAAGGCGCGTGCGAGCTGGTTCCCGATGATGGTACGGCGCAACGTTACGAAGCCGGCGACAGCTTCGTCATCGAGCCCGGTTTCAAAGGCGTTTGGCGCGTGCTGGCGCCGATGAAGAAGCGCTTCTTCATCCGCTACGACTGAACTGCAATTCGTCTGCGCCGCGTGCTTGCCGTTAACCGATTGGTCAGCGCTTGTTTACGTTTAGCGCGCACTAATGAACGCGCATTAGCCAAGAAGGCGCGCGATCATGTTCGACCTCAGTGACATGAAGCAAACGATACAGGATCTGTTGGACGCGCAAGTGCGCCTCTGGGCGGGCTTGGCGTTCATGGCTCTGGCGATGGTGTCGATCCAATACGACGAAGTGATCGCGCCGAACGTCGAGCGGGTCTCGGACGGCTGGTCGATGGCGGCGACCGATTTCAGCCGCCGCCTGTCGAGCTTCACACTCTAGCCTTCGCGCTTCATCCGTTCGCGGCGGGCGTATTCCGCCTGCGTGGATTCAACCAACTCATAGCTGCCGGTCTCGACCGGGCCGGCGCGCTCGTAGCGGGCGAGGATCACGCCTGTGCCGCTCACCTCATGGCGCGTCAGCTTGAACGTGAGCGCTGTCGCACTCTCACCGATCAGCCGCTTGCCGCGGCCGAGCGTGATCGGGAAGGTGAAGGTGCGGATTTCGTCGACCAGATCGTGCGCTAGGAGCGTCTGGATCAGATCGCTCGAGCCCTGAGTGACGAGGGCGGGGCCGTCCTCCTGCTTCAGCTTGGCGACGTCCTTGGCCGCATCGCGCAGGACGACGCTGC
>QBMO01000014.1:402-2579 GCA_003242075.1 Alphaproteobacteria bacterium | reverse complement strand
TTTGGTGACCTTGTTGAACTGATCGGCGATTTCGCGGTCGCCGGCGTCTTCGGCGTTGGCGGCGTAGGGCCAGTGGGCGGCGAAGATTTCGTAGGTCTTGCGCCCGAGCAGCAGATCGAAGGGTTGGCCGAACAAGTCGCCGATCTCGGCGCCGAGGACTTCATCCATCAGAGGCACGACCCAGCCGCCGTGCGAAAAGCCCTTGGTCGGGTCTTCGACCGGGCCGCCTGGCGCTTGGATGACGCCGTCCATGGATTGGAACGCGGCCACGATAACTTTGCGCATGGTGATCTCCTGTGTTCGTTTTGAAGAACGAACGAGGCGGGCCGTCCCCGACAGGGGCATTGTTCCATTTTTTAACCGGCGCGCCGCACTTTTTCGCGCATGGCGCAGCACTACGATTTGATCGTCATTGGCTCAGGTCCCGCGGGGCGGCGGGCTGCTGTGCAGGCGGCCAAGCTCAAAAAATCGGTGCTGGTGGTGGAGAAGGGGCGGCGCGTTGGTGGCGTTTGTGTCCACACCGGAACGATCCCGTCGAAGACGTTGCGCGAAACGGTGCTGAACCTCTCCGGCTGGCGCGAGCGTGGCTTTTATGGTCGCGCGCATCGCAACAAGGAAAACATCACCGCCGAGGATTTGCGACGGCGGCTGCACATCACGCTCGATCACGAGGTCGAAGTGCTGGAGCACCAGTTCGCGCGCAACAAAGTGACGTGGACGGCAGGCGCGGCGCGGTTTCTCGGGCCGCATGCGGTGGAGGTCGTCGGCGATGGCGGCGACGTGCGCCACTTTCACGGCGACAAGATCATCCTCGCCGTCGGCACCCATCCCTACCGGCCCGCGCACATTCCGTTCGACGGCGAGAGCGTGGTCGATGCGGACGAGATTTTGGAGCTGAAGCGGCTGCCGCGTTCGCTGGTGGTGATCGGCGCCAGTGTGATCGGCATTGAGTATGCGACGATCTTTTCGGCGCTCGACGTGAAGGTCACGGTGATCGAGCCGGGCGAGAGCTTGCTT
Organism: Alphaproteobacteria bacterium; assembly: GCA_003242075.1. Lineage (GTDB taxonomy): Bacteria > Pseudomonadota > Alphaproteobacteria > Caulobacterales > Aquidulcibacteraceae > Vitreimonas. The sequence goes on along the minus strand of QBMO01000014.1, from coordinate 1,562 downwards.
GGTTTCATCGATCGCGAATTGGTGGATGAGTTCGTGCACGATCTGCGCGACCGGGGCGTCAGCCTCCGCTTCAAGGCGCAAGTGCGCAGTGTTGAGAAGGTAGGCGACAGCTGTTTGGTCAATCTGGATGACCACCGCCAGATCGGGGCTGACATGGTGTTGTTCGCCGCCGGCCGCGCCGGCGCGACGCAAACGTTGAATTTGGAAGCGGCAGGCTTGGCCGCCGACGAGCGCGGGCGGATCGGCGTCGACAAAGCAACGTTCCGCACGGCTGTCCCGCACATTTATGCCGTCGGCGACGTGATCGGCTTTCCGTCGCTGGCTTCAACCTCTATGGAGCAGGGCCGCATCGCGGCATGTCAGGCGTTCGGCGCCGAAGCGCACGCGCCGCCAGAATTTTTTCCCTACGGCATCTATTCGGTGCCTGAGATTTCCACCGTCGGCATGACGGAAGAGCAGGTGCGCGATAAGCGCATTCCGTACGAGGCGGGCATCGCGCGTTTCCGCGAAACCTCGCGGGGCCACATTATGGGGCTTAATTCCGGCTTCATGAAAATGATCTTCGCGCTGGAAACGCGGCGCTTGCTTGGCGTGCACATCGTCGGCGAAGGCGCGACCGAGCTGATCCATATCGGCCAAGCCGTGCTCAATCTCGGCGGCGGCTTGGATTACTTCGTCGAGAACACGTTCAACTATCCGACGCTCGCGGAAGCCTACAAGATCGCAGCGCTCGATGCGTACAATCGCATGCCGGTGCGCGAGCGGCCGGTCGTGCATGAGCTGCAGGATTTGGCTGAGCTGGCCGGGCGGAAGATCGCGCTGGGCTAAGCCGGCTTGCGGCGGCGACGGGCGGATGCGGGCGCGTGTTCGTTCGCGGGCTCGAGTTTCGGCGTCTTCATTGGCTTCAGCAGCGCACGCGCGGCCTTGTCGATCGCTTGCTCCCAGCGCTCGGAATGGCGCACCGGGATGCCGAACTTCTTGCCCATGGCGTGGAAGATGAGTTCCGGCACATTGATCGCGCAGGCGCGCTCGAGGCCTTGAAAGCCCGGCGCGGAATTGGCTTCGCAGATTTTGTAGCCGTCTTGGTCGAACAGGATGTCGATGCCGGCGATGTCGAGATTGAGTTGGCGCGCGACGCTGACGGCGAGATCGGCCATCGC
>QBMO01000014.1:0-304 GCA_003242075.1 Alphaproteobacteria bacterium | reverse complement strand
CTGGGGCGGCGTGAACGGCTTGCCGCTGCCGCCGAGCGAGATGTTCGACTTAAAGCCGCCATCGACGGCGCGGCGCTCCATGGCGGCCATGACGCGGCCATCGATCACCAGCAGCCGCACGTCGCGACCGTGGCTGGCCTTGATGTATTGCTGGAACAGAAAATCGGTGTTGGAGGTGGCGCCGTCGAGCAAATTGGCGAGGTCGTCGAACTGGCTGCGGTTTTCGCAGAGCACGACGCCCGCGCCGCGCGTGCCGCGCAGCTTTTTCACGACGACCGGAAAGCCCAACTCGCGCTCGACCAGA
>QBMO01000149.1 GCA_003242075.1 Alphaproteobacteria bacterium | reverse complement strand
CTCTTCGTGCTGGCGCTCATTGCCTCGGTGTCGATCACCTTCGTCAACACGCTGCCGGCGACGCTTGTTCTCGATGACGGCGGCGCGCTCAATGTGCTGCTGTTTGGGCTCACTGTTCTGGCGCTCGCGTGGTTTGGCCCGTCGCTGGCGAGCGAAGTGGTGCAAGGCCAACCGAATCTGTCGGGCTCCGACGCGATCCGCACCGCCGTCGGCGCGGGCTTCTCCACGGTCGGGGCAGGTTTCATCGCCGCTCAAGGCGCCAGATCTGCCTGGAACGCGGGCGGCGCGCTTATGGGCGGCGCCGGGCGCCTCATCGCTGGCAAAAGGGGGAGCTCGCGCGGCGGCGGCGGATCGGGCGGCGGCGCATCCGGCGGCGGTCAGCGCGCCATCAATTACGCGGCGATGCAGCCGCGTCCTCAAAACAATCCGAAGTCCAATGGGGGCAAATCATGACCTTCGCATTTCGTGCGCCAACCAAAACGTTCGTAGCCGATCCGCCGGACACGCCATATGCACGCGCGCGTCAAGAATGGGATGCGCGCATGGGCTCAGCGGTGCTGTCGGCGCGCGCCTGGCGCATGACCGCGTTCGCCAGCCTCGGCCTCGCGGCCGCGCTCGGCATCTCCTTGACGCTCGTGGCGCTCAACCAACGCACCTTCGTCCATGTGGTAGAAGTTTCTCCCGAAGGCCAAGTGATGCAGGTCCGCGCCGCCGAGGGCCGGTGGTCGCCGACCAATGCGCAGATCGCACATCACCTTGGTCGCTTTGTTCGGCTCGTGCGCTCACTGCCGACGGACGGCGTGGTGCTGCGCGAGAATTGGCTCGAAGCCTATCGCTTTCTGACGCCGCAGGCTGGCGCGCAGCTCTCCGAGATCGCGCGCCAGGACGATCCGTTTCTGTCGCTAGGCCGTGTCGGTCGCACCGTGCAGATCCGCTCGATCATGGCGCGCTCGGGCAACACTTGGGAAGTGACCTGGGTGGAGCGCGCCACCAACGCCACCGGCACAAGCGACGGCGAAATCTATTCTGGCGTCTTCACCGTCACCACACGCGCGCCGCGCACCGCTGATGAAGTCGCCGCCAACCCCCTCGGGCTTTTGATTTCCGATTTCAGCTGGTCACGTGAATCTGGGAGCCGTGAACGATGAAACGCCTTCTCGTCCTGTTGCTCGCATCGAGCGCGCTCGCCGCATGCGCCACCACCGAACTCGCGCCTGTCGCCGAAGGCGACGGCGTCGAAACCGGACAGGCGGAATTGCGCGGCATGCTCGACGTTGCGACTCCCGCACCGCCGCCTGTGCCACCGCGCCAGCGACGAGGCCGCGAAGCATCGCCTTTGCAGGTACTGGCCGAGGCCAACACGGCAGCGCGCCAGCGGCCGACGCGTGACAACTTTAATCAGGCGCAGCACGTCTTCACCTATCAGCCCGGCGCGATTTTCGAGCTTTACACCAACCCCAACTACATCTCGACCATTCTGCTGGAGCCAGGAGAGACGCTGACCGACATCGCCGCTGGCGACACGTCACGCTGGACGGTGACCGAGGCGACCGGCGAATCCGAAACCGAGCTGCGCACCATCGTATTGGTGAAGCCGCAAACCTCCGGCCTTCGCACCAACATTGTTCTCATCACCGACCGCCGCACGTATCTGGTGGAGGCTGTCTCGCAAGCGGGCCAAACCTACGCGGCGCAAGTGGCGTGGTCTTATCCGCAGAACGCTTCCGGAAGCGCCGGGGGCATCCCCAGCATCGACCGGCTCAACTTCTCCTACCGTGTCCGCACGGTGCGGGGGCGCGCGCCGATCTGGACACCGAGCCGAGTGTTCGACGATGGGCGTCGTACATGGATCGAGTTTCCGGAGGGCGTCGTCGCCGCCGACATGCCGCCGCTCTTCGTCATCACCGGCGAAGGCGCCGAGATCACAAACTATCGCGTCCAGGGCCAACGCTACGTCGTTGATCGCCCGTTCGATCGCGCCGAGCTCCGGCTTGGCACGCGCTCACCGGTCGTTGTCCGCATAGATCGCGAAGGAGCACGGCGATGAACGCCTCTGTCTCGACGCCTCTCGCGCCGCCACCTGATCTCGCATTGCGGGCACGGCCGCCGTCGCCAAAACGATTGTCGCGCAAGGTTATATTCGCGGGGCTTATTCTCGCGGGCTTGGTGATCACCTTTGCCTTGGTCAGCGGATTGTCGGAGCGACCCGATCGACGCGGCGACGCCGCTGAAACCGCCGTCGCCGCGGCGGGCGGGCCACCGGAATCGATCCAACAGGCTTCGGCGGACTATGATGCGCGTGCGTTGATCGGCGGCGAGACGCTCGGTCTGGATTTTGATCCGCTCACCGCGGATGACGTCGCCGAACTGATGCCGCCGACCGATCCGATGTGGGCCAATGCGCGTGGCGGCGATAGTTCCGGCGCGCGCGAGACGCCGCCGGATCCCCAAGCGCTGGCGCGGGCTTCGCCGATCTTGTTCGCCGGACGTGAAGCCAGCGCGCGCTCAGATGGCGACGCCGACCGTCTCGATGCGCGGCTCTCGCCGCCGCGCTCGCGCTACGAGCTGCAAGCGGGGCACGTTATTCCCGCGGCGCTCGTAACGGCGCTCAATTCCGACTTGCCTGGCCGCGTGATCGCACAAGTCACGGCGCCCGTGTATGACAGCGTGACCGGCGATCATTTGTTGATCCCGCAAGGCTCACGCCTCATCGGCACGTATCGCGACGGCGCGCGTTATGGCGATAGCCGCATCCTGCTTGCCTGGAACAGGCTCATCCTACCGAACGGCTGGAGCATCAACCTCGAAAATATGGACGCCAGCGATGTGTCGGGCGCGTCGGGGCTGACGGATCGGACTGACAATCATCTCGATCGGCTTGTCGCAGCAATTGCGCTGTCTTCTATCATCACGGTCACCGCCAACGAGGTCGAGGACAACGAGTCTGGCGGTATTGTCCCAAGCCTGGGCGACGCAGCCGCGCAGCAAACGGCGCAGACTGGCGCCCGCATTGTCGATCGTGATCTGACCGTTCGACCGACGCTTCGTGTCAGGGCAGGGGCGCCAGTTCGCGTCCTTGTTACGCGCGACATTGTCTTGAGGCGGTATCGGTGATGAAGCGCAAATCCCATCACAAGAATGGTCGAGACCAAGTGCGCGCCCAGCCGGATTTGTTCGCGTCAATTGGCGCTACGCAGATGCAGGCCGCGACGGTGGGGCCGGACAATGGTACGCGCCTGCCAATACCGGCGAACCAACCCAAGCCTCGGCCGGCGGCGAAACCAGTTCCCTTGATCGCTCGGCCTCCAAACGGATTGTTGCGCGTGCGCGAGGCTGCCGCGCGCCTCGGCTTGTCGAAATCAACGCTGGACAAGATGCGATGCGAAGGCCGCGGGCCGCGCTATGTGAAGATCACGAGCAAGCTTGTGGGATATGACCCGGCTGATCTCGACGCCTACGCCGAAGGGCGAAAGCGGCAATCGACGTCGGAACACTGAGGTCGTGCGCGTGCCTTTAGTGTGGCAAAAGCAGTCGAGGTCAACCGGCCAATACGAGACCGTGTGTGGACATCCGGTAATCGCGAGCGGCGCCGGAGCTAGGGTCATGTCTTTGTTTGTCGGTTTGGATGTTTCTCAACGCCTGACTCACCTGTGCGTGGTCGACGCAGATGGAAAGCGCGTTTGGCGCGGCAAGTGCGCGACTGATCCCACAATTCTTGCGGAGACGATACGCACACAGGCCGGATCGGACGCTAGGGTGGGTCTTGAACCAGGCCCGCTGCACGAGATGAGGGCGGGCCCCTCGAAGCCGACGATCAGGCGCAGGCTTCAAACCCCCGCAAGCTGCGATCGTAAAGAGCGATCGTGGTGAGCGTTGCGGAAAAACCGGGACAGCCACATCGCGCCGGCTCGAAGGCCTCACCACTTTCGCTTCAGAACGGGACCAAATCCAGTCCATCCCAACTCGCAGGCTGGACGCGTTTGAAGGGGCTGGGTCAGTCAGGCGTAAGCGCCAACATCGGACCGTTAAAGCGCACATGAGCCGGGGACGCTGACGCCGCTAAGACAGAAGCTCGAAAACAATTTCTGAAATACGCACACCGACGTCGGAGGGTTCGATGGCTTCGCGTATGCGTCGCCGCGACGTTGCGAAGTGAACCTGGCTGTCGAGTTCCGTCTGGTGCGCGATGCGACTTGCGTCGCGACCAAGTGCGGCGAGTTCTGCATGAAGCGGGTTCGCGCCTTCGAACGCTGGAATGGGAAGCTCCCAAAGGTGCTTGTCGACGTGGCGCTCATCCTTTCCGTAGGACATGTAGGGGCGCAGCATCTCAGTCGTGGTCGCACAATTGAGAATCGCGCAAAGGAAGTCTGCCTCATTCTCATCTCGGAAAGCCGCCCAATAAAGACTCTTCGAGATAAGCGCTCGTTCGTCACGGATCTTCGCTGCAGCCAAATGCATACCGGACGCATTATAGACGACGCGGAATGCAGGGACGGGCAATTGCTTGCTGAGTTTTGACTGATAGTCGAGTTGTTGCGTAAGAGTGAGTCTGTCGCTTGAGCGATTCGCTTCCCAAACCTCGGTCGCGTGCATCCACCACTGATTTAGGCCGGGGTGGAGATCTATTTCCCGCTCCGACAGAATCCGCTGCGAACTGCAGGGGACGACGGCTTGCAGTGCCTCCCCTAGACGATAGGGAAGGAGGTTTTCGCCAGAGTACACGGGACGCACGAACTCGGTCTCAACAACGCCGTCTACGCTGGGGAGATCCTTGTAGGGTGATTTCTCGTTGTTACTGCGCGATGAACCGACGGTTACGCGGCCTGCCGGTAAACCCAGGGGGCCGGCAGGTTTCTCCTTCACCACAAAGAGAAAGCGTGGATTGAATGTTGCGCCCTGCGAGAAGCGGGGGCCGAAGGGGGATCGCGCTTGGCCCGTGATGCGATGCACTTTTCCTGGCGTTCGGGTAAGTTCTCGTTGCGCCACGCTCCAGGGGACGTTTGTTGCACTAAGTCGACCGCTCCAAATGGTAGTCTCCTCCCCCATTGGCGCCGGCTGTCGGCTTCGCCGCGCGAAGACGACGCTTGCGCCTCGGGGAAAGAAGTGCGGCCGGATACGCCGTAGATCCCACGTTGCGTCAAACGATAACGCTGTGGCGCCTACAGGGTCTGAGTAATTGCCGTCGCGAAATCCCGCGTACTGTTCTCTGTCAACAGCGGCGTTCGGCATCACCATCGCAACTCGCCCGCCGACTCGGAGGTAGAGTTCCGTTGCTCTAACTACAAAAAGCGCTGACAGATCCTGATGCGTTGCGACTTCGCCGCCTGCCCAGAGGTGGCGTCGCTCGCTCAGATCACGAAACGTCACCTGCATGTTTTCCGGCATGTGTCGGTAAGCGAGCCACGGGGGATTCCCTATTAACAAGTCGACCCGGTTGGCCTCGTGACCCAGCCCCTTCAAACGCGTCCAGCCTGAGAGTTAGGATGGACTGGATTTTG
>QBMO01000148.1 GCA_003242075.1 Alphaproteobacteria bacterium | reverse complement strand
GTCGTGCTCACCGCCGAGAACGCGCCCAAGCTCATCGCCTACGGCCTCGGCGCCGGCGCGCTCTCGGGTTTCTTCGGCATTGGCGGCGGCTTTCTCGTCGTACCCGGCCTCATCGGCGCCACCGGCATGACCATGCTGCAAGCAGTCGGCTCGTCGCTGTTCAGCGTCGGCGCCTTCGGCGCCACCACGGCCACAAGTTACGCGCTCGACGGCCTGATCGATTGGCGCATCGCCTTGCTCTTCATCGGCGGCGGCTTGGTCGGCGGCGTCATCGGCGCCAGCTTCGCCACCCGCCTCGCCAAACAGCGCGGCGCTTTGCAACGCGTGTTTGCATTCGTGGTGTTCGCGGTCGCGGCCTACATGCTCTGGCGCAGCTTTTCTTAGAGCTTGCTGCGCCGCCTGCCGCTTGCGATGCTTGCGGCCATGATCATCCGCACGCTCGTCGCCACACTCATCGCCGCCCTTGCCCTCACCGGCGCGCACGCCGCCGCCTGCCCGCCGCCACCACCGGGGCCGCCGCCAGAGGTTGGCGAGAGCGCCGAGTCACACGCCGCGCGTGTCGCTGCGTTTCGCGCCGAGCAAGATGCGCAGCACGCCGCCTGGCTGCACGCGCGCCAACAACGCATGTGGGACGAAGCCGACAGCGTGATCATCGCGCGCATCGTCCGCGTCAGCGCCGATCGCATCGACTATTGGGGCGATACGCAACGCGTCAGCCTGCGCCCGGTGCTCACCATCAAAGGCCGCCGCTACAGCAATCGGTTCGAACTCCGCTACACCGACGCCACATCGTGCGGCCCGATGCCTGCCTTCGACGCCATCCAGGGCCAAGTGGGCGACGAGTTCGTGATCTTCATTCAAGGCGGCCGCCCGAGCCAACGCACCGTGCATCAAACCGCAGCGATCACCGCCATCACCGACACGCGCATCGCCGAAGCGATCAGCGCGGACTAACCCACCCGCTTCGCGCCGACGCACTTGGCAAAGTCCGCCAGCTCGCCGCTGACGGTGACGACTATCGCGCCCGGATGCGCCTTGCGAATAATTGATCCGCTCGCCTACTCGCGCCCTTCTCCACGACACACTTTACCGCCGCGTCGAAGATTGACTCCGGCGTGGCGACTTGTTTCTCGAAAAGGAGGGGATGGTGCGCCTAGGTGACTCGGGCGCATAAAAAATCCGCTGACTTCTCTGCGCGTTGCTCAAGTCAAGCTCAGCGGGCCAGCCTCGCGCGCGGTCGCGCCATCCGGTGAAACGTCAGCGGGAGCGCGGAGTGCTTCGTCCGCAATGGGCCAACACCAGGCCAATCGCAATATTTTTCAGATGGCCGGTCCGCTCCAATCCAGCCGGTGACGCCCTGCCCGCCAGACCGGCGCGCTTTCGCCGACAGCGGATCTCTCTCCAATTGGCATTTATCTGCCGCAACTGAGCGGCGATCCCGGCGTCGGCAGTCTGGCTGATCAACGCGTCGAATTGGCCTGAGATGTATTCGCCTCTGCACAGCCCGTCTTGAACTCGATCGCGACCTTCCCCTCTCCAGGACCGTAAAACTCGCCGCCTGCAGCCACTTCGGCCAAGTTCGGGAACGCCATGACGCGCGGTCTCACGTAATCCCAGGCTTGCCGCGATACATCGCTATCGACGGAATAGTTGGAGCCCAGAATGCAGGTTGCTTGCTGCGGGCTACCTGGTGTGTCGCAGCCTCCAAGCAGGACCAAGCCGAGGCTGAGCAAAGCGAATTGGAACTTCATCTCTACGAACGTAGCCGTATGCCGGGATGTCGCAAATGGGCCACACCAGGCCAATCGCAATATTTTTCAGATGGCCGGTCCGCTCCAATCCAGCCGGTGACGCCCTGCCCGCCAGACCGGCGCGCTTTCGCCGAGAGCGGCCATTGGCGCCTCGGGCGAGGATAGTGGTTTTCAGGCTGACGTTATGGACCTTGTGCGGGGCATGCGTCCTGGCGGGCTTCTCCGAGCCATATGATCCGACCATCACGCAAGTAAGCTACGCGCAAAAACTTGCCCGCCAAATGCGGACCACCAGACCTGACAGAACGATTAAAGGCGGGGGTAATCGCTGAATCATCCACCTCAAATCGCCGACCATCGACAACGAATGTCTGATTCACATTTCCGGCCGCAGAGCCAAGATCAAAATCGGAAACACAACCTTCTACGACTAAGTATTCACCGCGGCGAAATCGTTCGCTCATGTCCTGATGTTGAAGCCAGAGTGATGTTTGCGCGAAGATCACGAAAGCAGCTATCGTCGCCGCAGTGCCGTACGCCCCTAGCTTATCGCGCAACGACGAGGATTGGGCGGCAACAAGGACAGCGATCGCGGTCGCCCCTGTGCCGATAACGAGAAGCGGCCAAGTCAACCCGAACTCAACGGTCGAGATATCAAACAGGGTCACATACTCAGTTATGGTCGCTCTGCTCCGGGCCAGAGTCACGCTGATCGCCATATTTTATGACAGGCTTAGTGGCTCAACTCCAGCCGTTGGTCATGCTGTGCACGCTAAGGCACGGCATCGCCGAAGACGGACCTTGGACAATTACAAGCGCGCAGTTTTGCGTTGCCTCGCGGACCATCTCCGCGCAGTTTGTAGCAGCGGGGGCCTGCAACAGAGCGAGACCAGAATGTTGCGATCAGTGCTTTCATTCATTGTCGCGGTGGGGCTCTTGACGGCGTGCGGACAACAAAGCACGCAGCCTGGCGCTGGCGAGACTGCTCCAGCTGTCGCGACCGAAGACGGCGCCGTCCCAACGACTGGGTTCGATGTCGCCACTGTGCCGGAAAGCACCGCGACACTGCCGCCGTTTCCGTTCATCAATCCGCTCGACGGCTTGGAGACGGTGTTCAGCGAAGCGCAGCGCAATCGTAGTTTCGACGTGGAATATTTCGTCGCGGGGACGACGTTCGTGCCGGTAGAAGGCCGCGTCTATCGCGACATGTTTCAGCTTGAAGGCGCCCGGCCCTACTCTGCGATGGAGTTTCAGCGCAATTACGAGCAAGCAATAACGGCACTCGGCGGCGTGAGGGTGGCAGGACCTTTCAACACGAGCGCCTATATGAGCAACCTCGAAGGCCGTCCCGCGCCGGGCGCCGAGTGTTGGCAGCACGAATGCGAGTCGAGCTTTTACCTGATCCGCCAGGGTGGAAAAGAATATTGGATCCACGTCGGCGCCGGTGCGATTCCTCTGCACGGCTACGTGACCGTCGCTGAACGCCAAGCGATGGCGCAGAGCTTTTCGTTCTTGACTGCTGACGCCTTGATGTCAGCGCTCGACGCCAACGGGCGAGTTCCGGTGTATATTGAGTTTGACGTCGATCGCGCGACATTGCGCCCGGATGCGCGCCCGGCAGTCGACGAGATCATCAAGCTGATGCGCGATCACCCCGACCTGCGCCTCTCGATCGAAGGCCACACCGACAACACCGGCACGCCGGAGCGCAACCGCACCTTGTCGCAAGAACGGGCGGCGGCGGTGCAAGCGGCGCTGGTGGCGGCAGGCATCAACGCTAGCCGTCTGCGCACAGCCGGGTTTGGCGCGGACCGACCACTCGCGCCAGGCAACACCGACACGGATCGCGCGCGCAATCGCCGCGTTGAGCTGGTTCGGCTCTAAATAGCCTCTCGCAAAAGGACGCCGATCACGAATGCCAGCGCGGCAATATTGGTGATCGGCGGCTTCGGCTCGTCTACGCTCTACGGCGGAAACGACGCCGACACTTTCGTCTTCCGCACAGCCATCGGCTTCGGCAACATCGTTACAATCGGCGCCTTCAATGTCGCCGCAGATACGATCAGGCTGAGCAGCAACATCTACAATACGCTCCCAGATGGTGCGCCTGTCGCGAGCGCCTTTGTGACTGGCTCGACCGCTGCCGACGCAGACGACCGGATCATCTACGATCCTATCACCGGCGCGCTCCACTATGATGCAGACAGAACCGGCGCTGGCGCAGCGGTGCAGTTCGCGACCATTGACCCCGGGATCGCGCTCACAAACGCCGATTTTGTGGTCGGCCCGTAAGCGACGCGACTTCGCCGAAACCGAACACAAGTTGGCAAGTCTTGACTGCTGGCCTGCACAGAAAGTTTGGCTTGAATTTTCGCTCGCCCAAAGCGCGCAGGTCGCAACTCTTCTAAAACTTTGAGAATGCGCCCTTTACCTAAGGTTAAATCTAGCGAAATACTGCGTATCAGTTCGTTGGCGTTTAGGCGTGTTTGGTCGGCGATCACAAACTCATGCGGGGATCCCTCAGATGAAGAAGACTGCATTGCTTGCGGCCGCGGCCGCCCTGTTCGTCGCTACGCCGGCGTTCGCGCAATCGGCCGGCTCAATCGGCCTCAACTACACCAATGTCGAAGACGAGGGCGATGCCTATCAATTGGACGGCGCGTTCGGCGGCGCCAGCGGCGCGATTGGCTACCAGATCGATGCCGGACTCGGACAACTCGATAACGATTTCGACAGTCAAACCATTGCTGGTCATTTGTACTGGAATGGCGGCGGCTGGCGTCTGGGCGGTGTGATCGCTCACACCCACATAGAGTTCGGTGACTCTCTCTCTGAAACCGTCTATGGCATCGAAGGCACCTGGGATCTCGGTCCGCAGACTGTATTGCTCGGCAGCTACACGATCGGCGAAGCGGAGGCCGAGGGTGACTTCGACACGTCGAGCTTCGACATCGGCATGAACTACTATTTCGTTGATAACTTCCGCGTTGGCGGCGCCTACGGCTTCGGCAATCTCGACGTTGGTGCCGTGGACGTCGATACAAGCAACTGGCGCCTCAACGCCGAATGGCAACCTTGGACGACGCCAGTCAGCTTCACGCTCGGGTACAATAGTTTTGACATTGACGGTTCCAACGGTGGAACGGATTCATGGACGATCGGCGCGAGATGGAACTTTGGCGCCTCGACTCTGCGTGAACGCGACAACGCCACGCCGTTTGACGCGCGCACCGGCTACATCCAGCGTCTCCTGGACCTTCGCTAGGACGCAGGTGCTATACGCGAGGTTGGGGGCGTTCCGAAAGGAGCGTCCCTTTTCTTTGCACACCATCCCGCCGCACGCGCGGTGGGCTGCGGAGATAGGAGAGCACAGGCGCGCTCTAACTGAGGTTGCGTGGGGAGCAATCCAAGGCAGGCCTAGGCGATCCAAGCCAACCGCTTAGCCACTTCTACGTCCGCAACGGGCCATCGTAAGCCAAGCCGACAAAATCTGCGACAGCCCTAGTCGATCCAATCCGGTCATTGGGTTAGGTTTTGCCGGGCCGGGGCGGTCTCGCCGATTGTGGTCGCTCATTTCCGGCAATTGGTCGATCGAGAGATCAACTCTCTTGCGGTGTCTCGAACGCGACTGGAAAAATCAGCGGCTCACAATTCCTGTCCAGCGCACCGATTGCGAGTAGTGACCGGCCCCCATTCGCGCGTCCGGGTTCAGTGTTAGTTCATCGCGCCCTCCATTTCTAGTTTTCCGACGAGGCGCAGCGG
>QBMO01000147.1 GCA_003242075.1 Alphaproteobacteria bacterium | reverse complement strand
CCATAGCCGAGACTCACATGACTGTAAGGTACACGGCTCACAAGCGATTGATCACAGCCTACTTCGCCCCAATCGCGCCGCAACCATGCGCTTCGTGGCCGGGTATGTTAGACATTTAACCAATGCCTGAGCTTCCCCAGACACGCAGGCTTGTTGCGATCGTGTCGGCTGACATTGCCGGTTATTCAGCATTGTCGGAGCGCGACGCGGCGCTGGCTGTGACTTATGTCGCGCGGCTGCGCGATCACGCGCGCGATGCATGCACGCGCCATGGCGGACGCATCTTCAACACGGCCGGCGACGGCGTCATGCTCGAATTCGCCAGCGCCAGCGATGCGCTCGCCGCCGCCATCGCGCTTTGCGAAGCGCAAGCGGAGGTGAGTTTCCGGCTCGGCGTCCATCTCGGCGAAGTGACGGCGGCGGACGATGGCGATCTGCTCGGCCACGGCGTCAACGTCGCCGCGCGCCTGCAAGCGCAAGCCAATGCCGGCGGCATCATCGTCTCGCAGCTGGTGCGCGACAGCGTCTCGCCCGAACTCGCCGCCCGCCTCACCGCGCCACGCGCGGCTTTGCAGACGGCCTCTCGGAAGAAATTCTCTACGCCGTCTCGCGCCTGCGCGGCGTCAAGGTGCTGGGGGCAACGTCAAGCTTCGCGTTTCGCGGCCGCGACAAAGCCAAGGCCGCCAAAGCGCTGAACGCTACCCACGTGCTCGACGGCTCCGTGCGCCGCACCGAAGAGAGCGTCCGCGTCGCCGCGCACTTGGCCGACGCTGAAAGCGGCGTCGTGCTCTGGTCCGACCGCTACGATCGCCCGTTGGACGATGCGCTTTCGCTGCAAGAAGAGATCGCGACGGAAGTCGCCAAGGCGCTCGCCGTCGCCCTCGGCGAAGCGCGCCGGCCGACGCCGCCCAAGCTCACCGCAGCGCTTTCCGACGCCTATTTCGAAGCCCGCCAGCTGATGCGCACTGGCGCCATTGTCTGCATCCAGTCCGCCGCCGCAGCACTCGACCGCATCGTCCGCGAAGCGCCGGATTTCGCCCGCGCCTGGGCCGCACTCGCCACCGCCAAGCTCGAAGTCTTGCGCCTGTCGCGCTCCGATCGCGCCCGGCATGTCGAAGATGCGCGCGAAGCCGCCGAACGCGCACTCGGCGCCGATCCCAGCATGGGCGAAGCCTATGCCGTGCTGGCCGCACTCGAAGGCGAATTCTTCGGCCGCTGGCGCGAGCGCGAGGCGCTTATCGAAAAGGCGCTCAGCGTCGATCCCAACAATCCGCTGCTGCTGTTCCGGCACGGCCAGTTTCTAATCTCAGTCGGTCGCGTCGAGGCCGGCTATGCGCGGCAAGCGGAGGCCTTTGCGCTCGATCCGCTCGATCCTCTGCTGGCGGCGTTTCACGGCTATAATGTCTGGTCCAAGCGCGACAAAGCCGAAGGCCGCGCCATCCTCAACGACGCCGCCAAGCGCTATCCCGACAACGTCTTCGTCTGGTTCATGCGCTTGAACACCGCCGCGCTCGACGCTGACTTCGCCATCGCCGAAGCGCTCCGCGCAGACGGCGCACGCCTCATTCCCGGCTTGCGCGAGTCCGCCTCGTACAAAGCCGGCGAGCGCATGCAGCAGCTGATGATGGCGCCCTCGCCGGAGGCGTTCATGAAGCTCGGCGAAGATTTTGCCGCCATGGCAGAAGCCGAGCCCGCCGCAGCACTCGATCTGGCGACCGCGCTCTCCGTGCTCGGCTTCACCGGCCCGGCGCTGTCGATCTTCGAAGAGGCGCTCGACAACGTCGATGCCTGGCGCCACGGCGCGCTCGAAACCACGCGCCCGCACATCGGCTACGAAACCGCGCTGCTGTTCATCGATCAGACCATCCAGCTGCGCATGAACCCGGACTTCGCCAAACTCTGCGCGCGCCTGGGCCTCGCGCGCTACTGGCGCGAAACCGAAGCCTGGCCCGATTGCGCGGGACAGGTTGGGTATGATTTTAAGGCTGCGTGCGAGGCTTAATCTTCGCCGTCGTCGCCGTCTTCATCGTCACCGACCTCGCCGCCGTCCTCCGGGGCCATTTCTGGCGACGCGATGGTGGCCGCGGCGAGCAGATACGCGTCGCAGCCGGTTTCACCGAGCAGCGCTGAGAGCGCGTCATCGTCCACCGCCGCGCGCTTGCGCTTGAGCTCGGCCAGCGCCTTGGCGGCATAGCGTTGCGGCTTTTGGTAGAACGTCGTGCCGGCGATCTCGATGCTGACGCCGCGCGCATCGTCCGCCACCGCCTGCGCATTGGCGGCGGCCCAAGCGAGATAAGCGCCGGCGATTTCGCCTCGCAGCAAATCGGTCAGCTGATCGCGCACTTCCGCCAGCGGCACAAACTCGCCTTCGACGATTGGGTTCTCCATGCGCTCGACCCAGCGCACGATGTTGGGCGCCTGCGCGCGCAGAATGGCGCCCGGCGTCGGATCCGAGAGCAATTGCGCGAACTGACAGGCCAAGCCGAAATCCGCAAAGCTCGGCCGCCCGCCCAGCAAATATTGCCGAGAGCCGAGCAGCCGCTCGACCGAGGCCAGCGCCGCATTGAACGAGCCTTCGATCACCGGCGCCGATTCCGGCGACGAGCCGACATGATGCAAGCGCCCGATCATGCGCGTCTTTACCGACGCTTCGATGCCCTCCGGCGCTTCGGCACCTTCGAAGATCATCTCGACGATGCGGCGCGCGGCGCTGTCCTGATCTTCGGGATAGCTCCAGCGATAGTGGAACATCGCCTTGTTAAGCCACTCGTCGGCATAGTCTTCCAGCAGTGCGGCGATGAAGGCCAGAGCCGGATCGCTCGGGGTCGCGCTCGGCTCGGCGAACTCGCGCTCGAGCTGCTCCAGCATCGGCGTTGAATCCTGCAACGCATTGTCGTCGGCATCGACCAGCACCGGCACCAGCGGCTGCTTGGCGTAGCGGGCGAATTCGTCCTGGCGCGCGGCCGTGCGCGTCAGCCATTCGAACTCAACGCCCTTGAAGCGCAGATAAGAGCGGACCTTCACCGAATAGGGCGAAAGCTCCGCGCCATAGAGACGAAACGGTGCAGTCATTGTTGTTCTCGATTCCTGATGTGCGGCGCCACCTTACGCGTCATTCCGGGGCAATGCGAAGCATTGAACCCGAAACCTAGGGGCTACCGCACAGTGCTGTGTCATCCCCTGGGTTCCGGGTTCGCGCTCCGCGCGCCCCGGAATGACGGGATGGGTTGATCCAAATATGAAAGATCGCCGCGCGATGCCGCACGGCGATCCAGTAGCGCTCGACCGATCGTCAGACCGGCTTGATGTTCACCGCCGACGGCTTGTTCTTGCGCGGATCGTTTTCCACGTCGAAGCTCACGGCTTGGCCTTCACGCAGGCCGGTCAGGCCCGAACGCTCGACAGCGCTCACGTGCACGAACACGTCCTGGCCGCCTTCATCCGGCGCGATGAAGCCGAAGCCCTTGGCCATGTTGAACCATTTCACGACACCCGTAGCCATGGGCGCACTCCTCAAGAATTGCCGCGCGCCAAGAGCGGCTCACGGTGGACTGCTTGGTAGAACGAAAGCCGTCGCTATGAGAGGCGCGGGAACGTCGTGACCGGTCTAGTCCGAGCCGCATAGGGCCTCCCGGAGCTATGCAAGTCAAGAAAAAGCACGGTTACGGCGCCGATTGTGACGGCCCCATGAGGCGAGGTCTCCCTACCGCACGCCAGCCGACAGCAGATCGTGCATATGCACCACGCCCACCGGCACGCCGGCGTCGTTCACGGCAAACAGGATCGTGATCCGCTTGGCGTTCATCATTTGCACGGCATCGGCGATCGGCGCTTCGGGCGAGATGGTGAGCGGGTTGGCGGTCATGATCTCGCGCGCGGTCTTGTCGAACATTTCCCGCGTCAGCTTGCGGCGGAGATCACCATCCGTGACGATGCCGATCAGCTTGCCGTTTTCCACGACACCGGCCGCGCCGATGCCGACACGCGATATCGCCTTCAACGTTTCAGGAATGCTCGTCTCCGGCGGGATGAGCGGGTCTTCTTCGCCGACGCGCATTAAATCGCGCACCTTCTTCAGCGCCGCGCCGAGCTTGCCGCCCGGATGGATCGCGCCGAAATGCGCAGCTGTGAAGCCGCGCGCATCGAGCAGCGCCACGGCCAGCGCATCGCCCAAAGCCAAGCACATCGTCGTTGACGTCGTCGGCGCGGGCGCGGCTTCGCTAGCTTCGCCGCAATCGGGCATCACCAAAGGCGCGTTCGAGGCTTTCGCCAGCGTCGACTCGGTTTTGAACGTCATGCCGATCAGCGGGATGTCCAGGCGATGGCAGTGATAGATGAGGTCCGAAAGCTCGCCCGTCTCGCCCGAGCGCGAGATGGCGAGCACGCAATCCTGCTCGGTGATCATGCCGAGATCGCCGTGGCTGGCTTCGGCGGGATGGACGAAATAGGCGGGCGTCCCGGTCGAAGCCAAGGTCGCGGCGATCTTGCGGGCGATATGGCCCGACTTGCCCATGCCGGTGACGATCACCCGCCCCTTAGCGCCAGCCAACAATTGCGTCGCCAGCACGAACGGCTCGCGCAAGGGCCCGGCTAAAGCCGCCGCCAATTGCTCCAACGCCCGCGCCTCGGCGCGGATCGTCTCCTGCCCCACGGCGATGGCGGCGTCGGGCTTGATCAGGTCTGAACTCATGAGCGCNACCCCACGCGATCGGCAGTGGATAAGCGAGCAGCCGCGTGCGGTTGGTCACCGCCAGGCCGATCAACACCACGGCCGCGATACCGGCGCCAGCCCAGATCGGCGCGGTCTGCGGCGTGATCACGTCCCAGGCGGTGAGCACGGTGAGCAGGTTGATCGCGGTGGCGATCGTTAGCCATCCGGCGAGCAGACCGAGCGGCCACAGAATAAAGATCGCCTGCCGTAGAGAGGCGTGGCCGACATCTCCGGCGCGCCAGAACGCAACCACGAGCGCGCCAGCGGAGATCGCGATGATCGCAACCGTCGCCGCCTTCGCATCGATCGCCGACGCAAACAACCAGAGCCCACACCCCGTCATCGACACGACTGACGGCCAGGCCAGCCGATCGAGCCAGCGTCCGTTCGCCGTCGCCGGCAGGATTTGATAAATCGCGTAGGCGCCGAGCGCTGTGTAGATCAGCGCCCAGATCGAGAAGGCGTAGCCTTCGGCGCGCAGTGTGGAGTCGCCATCGCTCGCGAATTCCGCAGCACTTAAGCCAAAATCGGTGGCGTAGATCAGCGACGGCATGGCGATCGCCACGATCGCGGCGAGCACGACGGCGATCGAGCGCAGAATGGGTTTCGGCGGGGAAGCCTGTTTGAACATGAAATGCACCTTTTGCCGCTAACGCACCAAAGCGGCATCCGGCGCCATCATATGGCGTAAAGGCCGCTCAGCCGTTCGAACAATTTGTCGTTCCAGCGTTTAAGCTCGAACTCGCCTCTTACGCGTGACGCGCCCGCCTGGCCCATCGCCGCCCACCGCTCCGGCGCCGTGGCGATGGCTTTCATGTTGGCCGACAACGCCCGCCAATCGCCTTCGTTGCAGATGAGCCCCGAAACATCGTGCTCGACCAGCTCCGGCGTCCCAGAATGGCGCGTCGCCAAAACGGGCAGCCCTTGCGCCATCGCCTCCATCAGCGCGACCGGAATGCCCTCCATATCGCCGCTCGCCGCCGTCTTGCTCGGCAGCACGAAGACGTGCGCTTGCGCCAGCTCGCGCGCGACCTCGGCATGCGGCAACAGCCCGGTGAACTTCACCACGCCGCCGAGATTGAGGCTGATGGCGAAGTTCTTGAGATAGTCGCGCAGCTCGCCATCGCCAATCAAAGTCAGCGTCGCGTTCGGAAACTCATGCTCGCGCCGGAGCGACGCGAACGCGCGGATCGCATCGTCAAAACCCTTCTTCTCCACCATGCGGCCGACGCCGATGAACTTGACCGGCTCGCCGTCGCCGAGCGTGCGGGGAATCATGGTGAAGCGCGCGGCATCGACGCCCATGCGATGCACCATCGTCCGCGCCTCGGGCGCGCCGAGCGAAATAAGCTTGTCGCGCCACAGATCGCTGATCGGCAGGAAAAAATCGCCGCGCTTGAACAGCGACGTGTAGGCGTCCGGATATTTTTTCAGATAGGCCGACATGTCCTTGCCGTGAAACACGGTGGCGATCGGCCCCTTGATCAGCCCCAGATCGCGCAGCGCACACGCGAACCGCCCCCAGCGCCCATAGTGCGCCAGCCACACGCGCCGCTCCGGCGCCTCCTGCGGCCAGCGCGCCGCCGCGATCAGCAATCTGAGCGACGAAGCATCCTCGCCAAACTTGCCCGCATCAAGCGTCGCCAGCGCGTTGCGCTTGCCCAACGCCGCGGGCGCCGCAACCAATCGCGCGCCGAACGTCTTCGGCACCGGCGCGTAATGCACCTTCAGCCGGTCCTGCCACTTGAGCCGAAGCGCGCCCAGCACGTCGGCATTGCCCGCCGCCAGCGCGTGAACGTCAACCTTGGCGCCGCGATCCAGCAGGCCCTCGACTTGCGCCTGGATGAACGTCTCCGACGGGTTCGGGAAACGCGAGACCAGGAAAGAGACCGGCAAAGCTGGCATGGATGGCCTGTTGGCATGCCCGGGGCCCGGCTGTCAGGAGAAAAATGACTTTCTCTCCATTGGCGGGCCCAATGCCGGCCATAGAGGCGCTCACTTCGCCTATCCCCGGCGCATGTGCGCGGTTGAGTGCGAGGCCTGCCGGGCTTATCTGAAGTGGCTCAAGCGAGGAAATTCATGAACCCGTCCGCCGTCATCCGTATCCCGCGCGTCGAGTCGACGCCGCTCGAGATCGGCAACGCCCTGCCGCTGACCTTCATCTGCGGCCCCTGCCAGCTCGAAAGCCGCGCGCATGCGCTGGAGACGGCGGAGTTCCTGCGCGACGTGTTCAAGCGCGCCGGCGCCGGCTTCATCTACAAAACCAGCTTCGACAAAGCCAACCGCTCCAGCCTCGGCACAAAGCGCGGCGCAGGTCTTTCGGTCGCCGGACCGATCTTCGAGGAAATTCGCGCCAAGCTCGGCATCCCCGTGCTCACGGACGTCCACCTGCCCGAGCAATGCGACGACGTCGCCGAAGTCGTGGACGTGCTGCAGATACCGGCGTTCCTCTGTCGCCAGACTGACTTGCTGGTCGCCGCCGCTGAGACCGGCAAGCCGATCAACGTCAAGAAGGGCCAATTCCTGGCGCCGTGGGACATGAAGAACGTGATCGCCAAGATCACCGGCAGCGGCAACCCGAACGTCATGGCCTGCGAGCGCGGGGCCAGTTTTGGCTACAACACACTCGTCTCCGACATGCGCGCAATTCCGATCATGAAGAGCTTCGGCGCACCGGTCGTGTTCGACGCCACGCACTCGGTGCAGCAGCCGGGCGGCCGCGGCGACACCAGCGGCGGCGAACGCCAGTTCGTGCCGATCCTGGCGCGCGCGGCTGTCGCCATCGGCGTCGCGACCGTCTTCCTCGAGGCCCACCCCGATCCGGACAATGCGCCAAGCGACGGCCCCAACATGGTGCCGTTCGATCAGCTGGAAGATTTGGTCCGCGATCTGGTCATGTTCGATCGCCTGGCCAAACAAACCGCCGTGGCTGCCGAATGACCGAACGCTTCGAGCGCCACCGCCAACCCTGGCGCCAAGACGAAATCCAAAAGCTCCACCAGTTCGCCGGCAAAGGCATGTCGCTGAAAGCCATCGCCAAGGCGCTGACGCGCAGCGAAGAGTCGGTGAAGGATCGCGCGAAAGCCGACGGGCTGACGATCGCGAAGCTGCGGTAAACGCCGATGGTTGCGCCCTGCCCGCGTTCAGCCGACACTCGCGCAAACAAAACGCCAGGGCGGAACACCGATGCAGCTGACGCGCCAAAAGCCGATCATCACGACACTCAAGCCGTCCAACCACCCCTACCTCAACGGCGCCTGGACGCCGTTGCATGAAGAGGTGGATGCGCTCGATCTCGAAGTCATCGAAGGCGCGATCCCGACCGACATTGACGGCGTCTATCTGCGCAACACCGAGAACCAAATCCACCAGCCGCTCGGCCGCTACCACCCGTTCGATGGCGACGGCATGTTGCATCGGATCGATTTCCAGAACGGCCGCGCCAACTATTCCAATCGCTTCATTCGCACGCGCTGCTTTCATGCCGAGCAAGAGGCGCAAGCCTCGCTCTGGGGCGGGCTTATGGATCGCGTGGACCCGTCCCGGCGCCCCGGCTTCGGCGCGCATGGCAGCTTGAAGGATTCGGCATCAACCGACGTCATCGTCCACGCCGGCAAAGCGCTCGCTACTTTCTATCAATGCGGCGAAGCCTATGTCGTCGATCCAGAGACGCTGGAAACCGAAGGCGTCGCGCATTGGGGCCCGCTCGATGGCGTCTCCGCGCATCCGAAAGTGGACGAACGCACCGGCGAGTTGATGTTCTTCAACTATTCGAAGCACGCGCCCTACATGCATTTCGGCGTCGTCGATGCATCGAACAAGCTCACGCACTACCGCCCGGTGCCGCTGCCCGGCCCGCGCTTGCCGCACGACATGGCGTTCACGGAAAACTACGTCATCTTGAACGACTTCCCGCTGTTCTGGGATCCCGAAGCGCTGAAGCTGAACGCGCATGTCGTGCGCATGCACCGCGATCTGCCATCGCGCTTCGCCATCGTGCCGCGCCGCGGCGACGGCGAAATCCGCTGGTTCGAAGCGGCGCCCACCTTCGTGCTGCACTGGACCAATGCCTACGAAGACGGCGACGAGATCGTGCTCGACGGCTACTTCCAGTCCAATCCCGAGCCCGGCAAATTCAAGGACGCGCCGCAAGGCTACGAGCACATGATGGGCCATCTGGACGAGCACACGTTCGGCTCGCGCCTGCATCGCTGGCGTTTCAATCTGAAGACCGGCGAAACGACCGAACAGAACCTCGATCCGCGCATCCTCGAATTCGGCACCATCAATAACCGCTACGCCGGTCGCAAATATCGCTACGCTTATTCCACCACCGCGAAGCCCGGCTGGTTTCTCTTCACCGGCTTCGTGAAGCACGACCTCCAAACCGGCGAGAGCGAGAGCTACCAATTGGGCGAAGGCCGTTACGGCTCCGAAGCGCCGTTCGCACCGCGCATCGGCGCCAAGGGTGAAGACGACGGCTATCTCGTCAGCTTCGTCATCGATGAAAACGCCGGCAAATCCGAATGCGTTATCCTTGACGCGAAGCGCATCGCAGACGGCCCGGTCGCGCGCATCGCGCTGCCGCACAAACCCTGCCCCGGCACGCCCGCCTGCTGGGCCGACCGCCAGTTCCTCGCCGAAGGCAAACGCCCATGACCTACATTCTGGGCGGCTGGCAGAGCGACTTCGCCGACAATTGGCAGCGCAAAGGCTGGGACACGGCCACTGCATTCGCGGAAACCGTGGGCAGCGGACTGAACGCCGTTGGCCTGCAGCCCGGCGATATCGAAACCGGCCATGTCGGCAATTTCGCCGGTGAGCTGTTCGCGGGCCAGGGCTTGATGGGCGGCTTCTTCGGCATGCTGCACGCCGATTTCAACGGCATGCCGACCGCGCGCCACGAAGCCGCGTGCGCTTCCGGCAGCGTCGCCATTCTTGCGGCGGCGGCGGAGATCGATGCCGGCCGTTACGATCTCGCCTGCGTCGTCGGCATCGAGCAGATGCGCAACGTCTCCGGCGAACAAGCCGCACGCAATCTGGGCGCCGCCGCATGGGCTGGCTACGAATATACTGATACGCCCTTCGCGTGGCCGAAGGCCTTCTCCGATCTCGCCGGCGAATACGAGCAACGCTACGGCCTCGACTATCGCCACCTGATGGCGATCAGCCAAAACAACTTCGACAACGCCAAGCGCAATCCCAATGCCCAAACGCGCAAGTACACGTTCACGCCGGAGAACTTCACCGCCGACGACGAAACCAACCCCATCATCGTCGGCCGCACGCGCAAGATGGATTGCGGCCAGATCACCGATGGCAGCGCGGTTATCTTCCTCGCTTCGGAGAAGCGCGCCGCGGCGTACGCCAAGCAGCACGACATCCCGCTCGAAAGCATCCCCCGCATCAAAGGCTGGGGCCATCGTTCGGCGCCGATCAGTTACGATCAAAAAATCCGCGCCAGCGCCGGCGCCGAGTACGTCTTCCCGCAAGTCCGCCGCGCCATCGAAGACGCACGCACGCGGGCCGGTGTTTCGCTCGATCAGCTCGATGCCGTTGAAACGCACGATTGCTTCGCCGTCACCGAATATATGGCCATCGACCATCTCGGCCTCACCGCGCCCGGCGAAAGCTGGAAGGCGATCGAGAACGGCGACATCGCCATGGGCGGCAAGCTGCCGATCAATCCGTCCGGCGGCCTGATCGGCCTCGGCCACCCCGTCGGCGCCACCGGCGTGCGCATGGCGCTCGATGCCTGGAAGCAAACCGCAGGCAAAGGCGGTGATTATCAAGTCGAAGGCGCGCGCACCGTGCAGACGCTCAATATCGGCGGCTCGGCGACCACCACTGTGAGCTTCGTGATCGGCGTTTAGGGCGCAGTCCGCTCGGCGCGCAG
>QBMO01000146.1:4940-6239 GCA_003242075.1 Alphaproteobacteria bacterium | reverse complement strand
GGGTCGGCGGACATCGTATCCAGTCTTTCGTGAAGCGGCGCGTTTACGCTTTGAGGAGCGGCGGGGCAACCCGCGCGCCTCAGGCGGACCCGGAATCCACGCGTTCCATGAGGAAATGGCGGCCGTATTTCTCCTCGATCTCGATCACCCAGAGATCGGGATCGGTCGCGGCCCGCTTGCGGGCATAGGCGTCCACATCCGGTTCGGCATCCCCCAGCGGCCCGGCCGAGAGATCGAGCCAGATGCGCTCGCCGTCCCCATCGCGCGCCGGCGCGTAGAGCCGGGCTTTGCCGTTCATGGTCGCCACTTTAACCAGCACCGCGCCGGCGTCGGTGTCGCCTTTCCGTGTCACGCCGGCGAAAGCGCCCGCGATCTGCGCCCGCCGCATCAGCGCCGTCGCCCAGAAATCAGTCTTCAACTCGTCCATGACACTCCCGGCGTTCATCAGAACGCAAGACCATGAGCTTAACCTTTATCGCTCGCATGCGCCTCCTCTTCCTTGCAGCCGCCCTCGGGCTGACGACCGTTACCGCCGCGTCCGCCGACGAGGCGCCGAACGCGCGCGCCGCCTATGCCGAGCGCCGCGGCCTGCTGGAAGCCGACGCCCAGTGCGGCCTGTTTTCATCCGACATCCGCACCGCGCTGCAAATCAGCGCTGCGCAAGCCCGCGGCTCGCTGCTGCGCTCGGGCTGGACCAACGCTCAGATGCGCGAGCTTGAACAAGCCGCCGTCGGCGCCGCTCGCGCGCGCGCCTGCGGCGATCAACGCACGGCGACCTCCGCCGAAGATGCGCGCCACGCGTTCGCGCGCTGGTCGGCCGCCGGCACGATGCAGTTCCCCGGCTGGGAGCGCACCTGGATCGCGCGACGCGCCGTCACCACCGATCCGGCATGGCGGCTCAGCCAGGCGATCGACGCGCCGGTTGCGGGTACCTTCGGTGTGCGCGAGCAAGACGGCGTCCAACGTTTAGTGCTGACCCTGCCTCTCGCGCGCGGCGCTACGCCGCCAGCGTCGGTCACCCTCGTCATGCGCGACGCAACGCGCGCGCGCGTCAGCGAAATCAGCTTGCCGCAACGCATGTCCTACGGGCTCGCCGCCGGCGCGCCTGCGCCAGACGCTGCTGCGCGCTTGCCATCCACGCGCACGATCGAGCGCATAGAAGGCGGCCGCAGCCAAGCGGTGTTCACCTTCCCCGACACCGCCTTCCGCGATCTGCTGGCTCTAGACCCGCGCGAAAGCGTTGAATTGCGCCTCACCAATGGCCGCAGCACGCAAAGCCTCTATGCGGAAGTCGGCGAC
>QBMO01000146.1:0-4930 GCA_003242075.1 Alphaproteobacteria bacterium | reverse complement strand
CGCTGCACTAAGCGGCCAGCACCGGCATCCTAATCCGCACCAGCGCACCACCGCCGGGCGCGTCGTGGAAGCTTAGCCCGCCGCCGTGCAAGTGCGCCATCGCGCGCACAAGCGATAGACCTAGCCCCGTCCCTTCCGCGCGCGCACCGCCCGATCCGCGCTCGTAAGCCTGACCGAGCGTTTCGCGCTCCGCTTCCGGAATGCCTGGCCCCGTATCGGTTGTTTCCAGATCGAGTGCGCCATCGACGGCGGCCGCGCTCACGAATACGCGCCCGCCATCAGGCGTAAACTTGATCGCGTTGCTCACCGTGTTGATCAGCATCCGCTTCAGCGCTCGCGCATCAGCGCGCACCATGAGCGGCGCCTCCGGCGTGATCAAGCCGAGCACGATTTGCTTTTTGTCCGCGCCATCGGCCGATAGCCGCACAACGTCTTCGACGACGCCGCGCACGTCGAACGTCTCCAACTCCAGCTCGTACTTGCCCGCTTCGATCTTCGACAGATCGAGCAGATCGTTCACCAAACCCAGCAGATGCGTCCCGCTCTTCCGGATCAGGCCCGCATATTCGACGTAGCGCGCTCCAACTTCGCCGAAGATTTGGCGCTCGATCATCTCCGAGAAACCGAGGATGTGGTTCAGCGGCGTGCGCAGTTCGTGCGACACCTCCGCGATGCGCTGGCCGATCGCCGCCTCACGCGCGCTGCCGCCGCGCCGGCCCATCATCATCAGCCCAGCGACGAACGCGATCGACACCGCCGTCATGATCTCGCCGAACGGCGCGAGCGCCATGTCGTCAAACCGCTCCGTGTAAGCGGCGAACGCATAGCCAAGCAGAGCCGCACCGCCCGCCTCGCGCACCCAGCCACCGCCCAGCGCCAATGCCAGAGCCGGAACGATTAACAGCGCCGCCGCGAGCGGCGAACTGACGCCGCCGGTTCCCGCCACCAAACCTGTCAGACTTGTTAGCCAGACCGCTAACCAGCCCAAAACGGCCCATTTCGAGCCCAATCGCGGTAAAAGGACGAAGCCCGTTAAGGATGGCGCCGCACCCAATGCCGTAGCCGCGGCGATATCGGCGCGCGCCGCGCCGTTCGCATCCGCGACAACCGCCGCAAAAACCACGCCCGCAAGCCAAAACCAGCACGCCAGCGCCAGCGGCGCTGCGTTTGGCGCTGCTATTGCAGGCTGGTTTGCTGCGTGTTGTGTTGACACGGAAAGGCCGCTCGCGAGTAAAAGACTTCTTAACGTGCTGGCGGACATGCTGCCCGCTCTGAGTCGCTCACGGAAGCGGACTCACCATTCTAGGATCAGGGAGTAGAGCCGATGCGCAGCTTAGCGGTCTGGACCACCACCGCAGCCGTCGCCCTTCTTGGCGTCGCGAACGCTCAAACCACGACGGGCGAAGCGCCGGCCGCTGGAGCAAGCGATCTGCAATCCGCCATCACGGCGTATGCGGCCTATCACAACGATGTCTCCGATCTGCGCGGCGGCGCATTAGGCAACGCCGCCCAGCTCGAAGAAGCTCTGGACCGTGTCGGCCGCCACAACCGCGATGCGCTGACGCAAGGCTGGATCGCCTATGGTGCACAGCTCGCAGCCCAATCTCCAGCCTACGTTCAGGGCGTGCGCGAAGCCGCCGCCTATTACGGCCGCGACGCCGTGATCTGGGCGGTCACCGTCGATCCGTCTTATGCGCGCGGCCTGCGCGGCGGCCCTGAAGCCACCCGCATTTTGCTCGATAGCGCCAACGCCGACAGCGCCCGCATCATCAACGTCGCCGATCGCTACCAGGAACTGGCTTACTCACTGCAACGTCAGCGCTGGGCCAACACCGTCGCACCGCAACAGGACGCACGCGTGCAACGCATCCGCGCGCTCGGCCGTGTTGGTGGTCATACGCCATCGCTGCCGTCTGAAGTGTCGCCCCGCCTATCGGTTACGCCGCTTTCGATCACCACCTCCGATCCCGCCGCCTATGGCGGCCGCCGCTTCTGGGACGCCGTGCGCGGCGGTGCGGAAGTCACTGAAGTTGCGGCTCAGCCGCTCGTCACCCACCAATGGCGCGTCAACGCCACGCGCGGCGAAGCGCTCGACCGCATGGCCGCTGTCGCCGCCCTGCAAGCGCTCGACGCGATGGAAAGCCACCAGAGCGCCGTTGGCCGCTTGATCGCAGACCCGCGCTCGCGCGATTGCATCGAGATGGCCCAGCTGCAGCTCTATCAATGCATGTCGGCCGCGCGCTTCCGCTATGAGAACGCATTCTGCCTCGGCCAGCATGGCCTCCGTGACATCGGCACCTGCATCGGCGCTGTCGGCCAGCCCGACGCAAGCGCCATGGCGCCGATCACCACTGGCGGCGGCGGCGGTCGCGACTAAGCGCGCCTTGCCCGAAGGCGTCGCAAAGCGCATGTAACGCGCATGAGCGGCGTCGATCAGGCCATCCAAGATTTGACGGACGAATTTGCGCTCCTTCCCGACTGGGAGGAGCGCATTTCGCATGTGATCGAGCTTGCGCGGACGCTTGAACCATTGAGCGACGATGAACGCGTCGAAGCCAATCGCGTGCGCGGCTGCGCCAGCCAAGTCTGGCTCGTCTCCGAGCGCAAGACGGAAGCGCCTGAAAAGCTCTATTTTCGCGGCGATTCCGATGCTCACCTCGTGCGTGGCGAAGTCGCCATGCTGATGCGCGTCTTCTCTGGTCGCACACCGGGGGAGATACTCTCTGTCGATCCGCAGGCACTGTTCGATCGCCTGGGACTCAAGGAAGCACTCACCGCGCAACGCTCGAACGGCTTGTTCGCGATGATCAAGCGCATCCAAGACGAAGCCCGTCGCAGCGCCTAGCCGCTCGCCAGTTGAGACAGAGCCAGCTTCAGGGCGAGCTTGCCTGACCTTGCCGGCCAGGACTCCGCGCGCTCGAGCGCCTCAAGCCCCTCTTCATGCAAACACACGCGCTCCACCACGCGCCTCAGCGGCGGCGCCAATCGCTCAAGCGCTTCCGCTACGCGCCGGCGCGCATCGCAGAACGCGCCTGCCGCAAACTCCGCCGCATTGCCGACTGAACGCCCTGACGACGCATTCGGGGGCGCTGTCCAATCGGAACCACGCACGAGGCCGCGTTCTCCCATTTCCCAATCGCTTCGCAGTCGCGCCGCCGCGGCGACCTCCGCCGCATCGAGCCACGGCCCGCCGGCGCCGTCGCGCAGCGCCGCAAGTCTGCGCAGCACGGCATCCGCGTCGTGGCCGCGCACGCGCCGCACATCCCCGCCCGGGCCGAGCATAGTGCGGTCAATCACCTCCCGGTGCTGCGCCACGAACGCCTCGCCGGGCGCTGCCGCTTCGCGGCGAACGCGTGCGCCACCAGGCGCCGAAAGCACGAACACGTCGCCTGACTTCAAGATGGCGCCGCTCGCTTCCAACGCGCGGACCTCTTCAGCGCTCAGCCGCACCAGCGGGTGCCGGCGGCGATCGTTTTGCGGATAAACGCCATAGCGCTCGCCCGCGCGCTCTTGCGCCAACGGCCAGCCCGAAGCCGCCATGCGCGCCAGCGCGCGCTCACTCCGGCTCATGCGGACACCGCGCGCGCTGGCGCAGGCGCGTCACGCAACATGGCTTCGAGCGAAGCGATCCAACGATCGAATTGCGCTTCGTCGCGGCGGTCTTCGATCAAGTGACACGCATGCGCCACCGTCGAGCGATCGCGGGCAAAGGCGTTCGCGACGCGCGAAAGGCTCATCTCGAACGCCGTGTGGCACAGATAGGCCGCCACCTGCCGCGCGAACGCGACCTCGGCGCTACCGCGCGTCTCCGCCAGCAGCTCCTCGTCTGAAACATTCAATGCAAAAGCGGCCACGCCGGCCGCTAACCGGGCCGCCGCTTCGTCGCGGACCCGCCCCTCGGACTTCCTCATCTCCACACCTCTCACTGACGCCCATGCCACCGACCAAATCGGAGGATACGGGCGCTTCAGAGGTGTAGGATAGATTTTATATCCTATTCGAGGACTTTTTTCCTATTCCGGACGTCGCGCGTGTCCGAGGCCCATGCGCTTGGCCAGGTTCGAGCGCTCTTTGGCGTAGTTCGGGGCCACCATCGGATAGTCGTGCGGTAGGCTCCACTTCGTGCGATATTCATCCGGCGTCATCCCGTAGCGGGTGCGCAGATGGCGCTTCAAGCTTTTGAATTTCTTGCCGTCTTCGAGGCAGACGATGAAATCCGGGGTGATCGACTTCTTGACCGGCACCGCCGGCTCCAGCGCGCCAACCGCGACTGCCGGCGCGGAGCCCGCGATCTGCTGCAGCGCCGTGTGCACCGTGCGGATCAGCGCCGGAATTTCTTGCGGCGGTACCTGATTAGCGGACACGTAGGCGGATACTATGTCCGCCGCCATTTCTACCAAGTCATTCCTAGTGTCCATAAGCGCACGCGAAATCTGTTGAATAAAAGCTGCTGGAACAGAAGCGCCTGCAGAATAGCTCAACGGTATTTCGACTTCAAATATTTGCACAACCTTTACGCTAAATTTCGGAAAGGCTGCGAATTGACGGTGCGGCGGTGCTAAAGATAGCGCCAGACCAAGGCGAGTGCTGTCACAGTCAGGAGCGCCGCAAACTGCAGCGCCCCGCCGCCGCGATAAGGCTGATCGCAGGCCCTGATCCAGCGCATAGCCAGCCGGCCGGCGCTGACAGCCTGCGCGTGGAGCAGCGCCTGCGCGGTCCCGTAGACACGCAGCATAACCACGCCGAGCCCCCGCCCCGCCCCAGCAAGCGGCCCGCGATAGAGCGCGTCGACATCACGCAGCCGCACCGGCGCTTCCACTGGCGCGAGCTTGAAGGCGCGCAATGTAATGTAGGCGACGCCCGTCGCGCCCAGCAAAGCGAGGTGCGGCGCCATGCGATCGATCGCAAAGGGCGCGAATTCCAGCGCCGT